>NZ_JBXAJM010000055.1:0-611 GCF_058797315.1 Pseudomonas sp. GW823-FHT02F05 | reverse complement strand
CCGCTCTTTAACAACTGAATCAAGCAATTCGTGTGGGTGCTTGTGGAGTCAGACTGATAGTCAACAAGATTATCAGCATCACAAGTTACTCCGCGAGAAATCAAAGATGTAACCAACGATTGCTGAGCCAAGTTTAGGGTTTCTTAAAAACCCAAAGATGTTTGAACTGAAGAGTTTGATCATGGCTCAGATTGAACGCTGGCGGCAGGCCTAACACATGCAAGTCGAGCGGTAGAGAGAAGCTTGCTTCTCTTGAGAGCGGCGGACGGGTGAGTAATGCCTAGGAATCTGCCTGGTAGTGGGGGATAACGTTCGGAAACGGACGCTAATACCGCATACGTCCTACGGGAGAAAGCAGGGGACCTTCGGGCCTTGCGCTATCAGATGAGCCTAGGTCGGATTAGCTAGTTGGTGGGGTAATGGCTCACCAAGGCGACGATCCGTAACTGGTCTGAGAGGATGATCAGTCACACTGGAACTGAGACACGGTCCAGACTCCTACGGGAGGCAGCAGTGGGGAATATTGGACAATGGGCGAAAGCCTGATCCAGCCATGCCGCGTGTGTGAAGAAGGTCTTCGGATTGTAAAGCACTTTAAGTTGGGAGGAAGG
>NZ_JBXAJM010000054.1:0-623 GCF_058797315.1 Pseudomonas sp. GW823-FHT02F05 | reverse complement strand
GGCCAACTGCTCAGCCACTACCACTACGACGACCAGAATCGTCTGCACGCCCACGCCGTTACGCAGCAGCAAAACTACCTCTACCAACGCCAATACGACTACGACAAAAGCGGCAACCTCACCCGCCTGGTCGACACTCGCAAAGGCGAACACCTTTACCGCTACGACCCGCTTAATCGCCTGACCCGCGCCGATCACTCCCAGGACGTGCAGGAACGCTTCGCCCACAACCCGGCCGGCAACCTGCTGATGCAAGACCGCCCCGGCCCGGACATCGTCGCGGCCAACCGCCTGATGATCCAAGGCGACCGGCACTATGACTACGACGCCTTCGGCAACCTCATCCGTGAACGGCGCGGCAAAAGCCAGCAACTCGTCACTGAATACCGCTACGACTGCCAGCATCGGTTAATCAGCATCACAAAGCCCAACGGCGAAACCGCCAGTTATCGCTATGACCCATTTGGGCGGCGCATCAGCAAGACCGTAGACGGCAAGACCACCGGGTTTTTCTGGCAAGGCGACAAGCTGATTGCCGAACACCATGCAGAGCGCCATCGCAGCTACCTCTACGAACCCGACAGCTTCCGCCCATTGGCGCTGTTGGAAGGTTTCGGCCCAAA
>NZ_JBXAJM010000053.1:0-779 GCF_058797315.1 Pseudomonas sp. GW823-FHT02F05 | reverse complement strand
GGATCACCTCCTTAATCGACGACATCAGCTGCTCCATAAGTTCCCACACGAATTGCTTGATTCATTGAAGAAGACGAAAGAAGCAGCCCGAAATTGGGTCTGTAGCTCAGTTGGTTAGAGCGCACCCCTGATAAGGGTGAGGTCGGCAGTTCGAATCTGCCCAGACCCACCAATTTTGTGTGGGAAACGCCTGTAGAAATACGGGGCCATAGCTCAGCTGGGAGAGCGCCTGCCTTGCACGCAGGAGGTCAACGGTTCGATCCCGTTTGGCTCCACCACTACTGCTTCTGTTTGTATAAAGCTTAGAAATGAGCATTCCATCGTTGTGATGGTGAATGTTGATTTCTAGTCTTTGACTAGTTCGTTCTTTAAAAATTTGGGTATGTGATAGAAAGATAGACTGAACGTTACTTTCACTGGTAACGGATCAGGCTAAGGTAAAATTTGTGAGTTCTCTTAATTGAGAAATTCGAATTTTCGGCGAATGTCGTCTTCACAGTATAACCAGATTGCTTGGGGTTATATGGTCAAGTGAAGAAGCGCATACGGTGGATGCCTTGGCAGTCAGAGGCGATGAAAGACGTGGTAGCCTGCGAAAAGCTTCGGGGAGTCGGCAAACAGACTTTGATCCGGAGATGTCTGAATGGGGGAACCCAGCCATCATAAGATGGTTATCTTGTACTGAATACATAGGTGCAAGAAGCGAACCAGGGGAACTGAAACATCTAAGTACCCTGAGGAAAAGAAATCAACCGAGATTCCCTTAGTAGTGGCGAGCG
>NZ_JBXAJM010000052.1:0-833 GCF_058797315.1 Pseudomonas sp. GW823-FHT02F05 | reverse complement strand
ACAATCACCCCGATCCGCACGGCATAAAAGTTGCCCACCTTGCCGGACTCCAACTCTGCCTGAACCGAAGCGCGCACCCGCACCTGCAACTCCGCACGCACCCGGTCAATGCTCTTTGGTGTCTTGGCCTCGGCCAGTTCCTCCAGGCGCAACTGCGGTGCTAATTTGCCCAGGCGCCAACTCACGGCGGTGGTCAGTACATGGGCCATGGCCTTATCAACACTATTTGGTGAACCGTAGGTGAATACGCCTTTGGCCAACTGCGCGTACCAGCCCATCAGAACGCCCATCTGCGAACGGGCCAGCCAGTCCATGGGCGCGAGTTTTTCGCCATCGGCCAGGACTTTGTTGGCTTTTTCGAAGGTATTGATGATGCTTTTACCGCGCTTGATTTCCTTGATCGCGATGGCAGCAATGTCCTTGAGCGGCAGACTGGCGAACAGTGATTTACTTTCGGTCAAACCGACCCGTGTGTGTTCGATGAGGTCCTGCTGATTCAAGGCATAACCGCGCCAGAACAGGTTGCCTTCGGCTATTTGCGTGTCTTCCCACCACTGCGCCAGCAGGGCTTGGCCCGGTGGGCACGCTTCCATACCCAAGGAGCACAGCGCGGCCTGGATCGCGAACGCCCAGCCACGTCGCAGGTCCTGTGGGTCATAGGCGTACAAGGCGTTAAGCAGGTAGGTGCTCTGCAAGACGGTTAAGTGGCCTGCGGCCCGCCCTTCAGCGACGGCTTCGCACTCGGCGGTTTTGGCGTCGAACTGCGCCAGTACTGAGTCCGCCTCATTCATGTCAAGTTGATCAAACAGCTTAAGCGCCTGCTCACCGGCACG
>NZ_JBXAJM010000051.1:0-1442 GCF_058797315.1 Pseudomonas sp. GW823-FHT02F05 | reverse complement strand
ACCATCGCGCCGGATGATGTGTACAAAGGCGATCAAACTGTCACTACCGCCATCAAAGGCGTGACCGGCGGCGAGCATTTCGAGAACCTGGTGCCGGGCACTACCGCGGTGAACACCACCGTTACGGACACTCCGGGTACCGACAACACCACTACTGTGACGCTGACAGCGCCTAACGCTGTTAACGAAGGCGGACAGATTACGTACACCGCCACGCTGTCCAACAAGGCGGGCACTGACGTAACGCTGAAACTCGACAACGGTTCTTCGATCACCATCAAGGCTGGCGACACTGTTGGCACTGTGACCGTGCCCGCTCCTAGCGATGACGTGTTCATCGACAAGAGCAGCCAGACCGTCAAGATTACTGACGCTTCCGGCGGCAACTTCGAAAAACTCGAAGTCGCAGGTAACGGCGCAACCACCACGATCAACGACACCATCGACAAGGTGGATGTAGTTCTAACTGCTACAACTACCGTCGGCGAAGGCGGCAATATCGTCTACACCGCCAGCCTTGTGGATAAAAACGGCGCACCGGTGACCAACATCACCAACCCGTTGACCGTTACCTTGGACAACGGCAAGACCATCACCATCGGCGTAAACCAATCAAGCGGTAGCGTTTCGGTTGTTGCTCCTGATGACGTGTACAAGGGCGACCAGACCGTCACCACTGCTATCAAAGGCGTGACCGGCGGCGAGCATTTCGAGAATCTGGTCCCTGGCACTACCGCGGTGAACACCACCGTTACGGACACTCCGGGTACCGACAACACCACTACTGTGACGCTGACAGCGCCTAACGCTGTTAACGAAGGTGGACAGATTACGTACACCGCCACGCTGTCCAACAAGGCGGGGACCGACGTCACGCTGAAACTCGACAACGGCTCGTCGCTCACCATCAAGGCTGGCGAAACCGTTGGTACTGTGACCGTCCCTGCGCCTACCGATGACGTGTTCATCGACAAGAGCACTCAGACCGTCAAGATCACCGACGCTTCCGGCGGCAACTTCGAAAAACTCGAAGTCGCAGGTAACGGCGCAACCACCACGATCAACGACACCATCGACAAGGTGGATGTAGTTCTGACCGCCACCACTACCGTGGGTGAAGGCGGCAATATCGTCTATACCGCCAGCCTTGTGGATAAAAACGGCGCACCGGTGACCAACATCACCAATCCGCTGACCGTTACCTTGGACAACGGTAAAACCATCACCATCGGCGTAAACCAATCGAGCGGTAGCGTTTCGGTTATTGCTCCTGACGATGTGTATAAGGGCGACCAAACCGTCACCACGGCTATCAAAAGCGTGACTGGCGGCGAGCACTTTGAAAACTTGGTCCCTGGCACTACCGCAGTGAACACCACTGTCACCGATACCCCCGGTACCGACAACACAACGACTGTCACCCTGACTGCGCCAAGTGCGGT
>NZ_JBXAJM010000050.1:0-1717 GCF_058797315.1 Pseudomonas sp. GW823-FHT02F05 | reverse complement strand
ACCGGGGCGGAGTGGACCAGTAAGAAATATGGGGCTGCCACGGCAACGGGAAGAATAGCGGCCAGTTGGGGCGGTGGGTTGAAGTTGTATGGTGGTTTTTTGGGCGCGATTGGCGGAGTAATTGGTGGGGCTCTAGACATTAGCAGCTCGATTGATCAGGAACGGAAGGATAGAAACTATTTATCAACTGCTTATTTTATTAGAGCTGCTGCTTCCCTTTCTGTAACTGCGTTGACTCTAGGTGTCGCAGTTTCAGGAAGTGGCCCCTATCTACGAATGTTAATGAATAGGACGGGGAATCAATTCCTTCTTGGTGCACTAAAATTTATGGAGTCAATTGCTAGGCGGCTGGCAAGTGAAGTAATACTGAGAATGATGCGAGCCAGCCTCGCACGCCTTGCATGGGCAGGGCTCGCCATAAGTGGGTTGATCTGGTTGCTTGAGCCGGGAGCTATTGAGTCATGGTGTGATAAGTCCGTTTTCAGAAAGGATAAAAAATCTAAAGGCTATAAGTCCCTAATTGAAGAGTCCTCGGGGCTTGAACTGGCATTTAATAAAACAGTGGGCGATTAATGTTTTTATTCGAAAGAATTATGTGGTCCGCAAGAATCGAAAATTCCGAGCAGCGCAAGCTTTGGGAGGATCTGGCTCCAAAAGACGAGCGGGTGGCTTCAGCCCAAAGCCTCACGCAGCACACGAAGTCGAATGACAAGGTGTGGGAGCCGTATGAGTCAGTTTCTGAAAAGCCGACTGATGCGGAGTCATTATATTTTTTTAGTGATGACTATATTGATGTGCGCGCAGCATTTCAGGAGGAGAAGCGTGGCTTAATCACATTTGGCTTTTTGGTTGTTGCTGTGGCTTTGAATCTGTATGCTTTTTATGCAAGTTTTTGGGTGTCTGCTGAAAGGCTTTTTTTAAGCTCTTCCTTTCATAATGCTTGGAGTATGGAGGCGGTAATTGGAGCCGTTTTTAAAGTTACGATTTGGGGAGGGATGAATTACTATCTTTGGAAATATATTTGGCGCTGGGTCCGGGTAGAGCTTTTTACGCAAAGATATTTGGTTGCACGTTTTCATCGTAAAACAAGGCAGGTTTACCTAAATAGGCCTAAATATGCTGGCGGAATGATTGTATTACCTTGGGAGGCTGTGGTTCCCGGCGTTAGCCCAGAAGATCCAGAATATATGGGTATTGGAGGCTTTCTGCTCCTAGCATTTATGTCGGAGCACACTGGTGCGGGTTACGACGAAACCCTAATGCTGGGACGACCTATGCACGGTAATGAAGAGCTGGTCGGGTTCTGGGAGTTCATCCGCCGCTATATGGAGGAGGGACCACAATCGGTACCAAAACCCAAACGGCTACTGACGCTGAGACCCACTCCCATCGAGCCGATCCGCGCAACCCTTCGTTTCATGTCTGGCTTTTGGCGTAACGGCGGAAAAGTCGCCATGTTGATCACGGGCACCTTACTCTCACCGCTGATCGTGCTGCATGCCCTGTGTCACTGGATTTCATTACTGCTGTGCTGGGCACCTCGCTGGCCCAAGGAAATTCAGGAAGCAGGACAACCCGGCAAGCCGATTCCCAAGCTGACGACCGCGGAAGACTTCGGTCCGATTATTGGCGCCAACCTGCGGGCCAATACCCTGAAAGAACGAAGCGAAACGCCTATGCCTGAGCGTAAGGGATGGCGGCCGGCTGCCGGTCATCA
>NZ_JBXAJM010000049.1:0-2959 GCF_058797315.1 Pseudomonas sp. GW823-FHT02F05 | reverse complement strand
GTAAGCGTCTAGGCAACACACCTTGACGAGGCCTTCGCGTCATTCGGTTTCGATGATGGCTTGCTTCCTCTATGCTTCCCGACTTGCCTAAGGATTAGTTGAAACAGGAAAAGGTGTGACGGCATGAGAGCAGATAAATCTTGTCCTGTGGTTCTGCGAGTCCGTGAAACGCTGGAGATCTTGGCATTTGAGCATCCATTGGCAGGGCTACAACTGGTCAAGGGCAGTGTGGAACCAGATGAGTCAACCGACTTGGCTGCCGTACGAGAGCTGATAGAAGAGGCAGGGATTCAATCCGCAGTAGGGCGAAATTTGGGTGAGTGGCGTGCCATTGAAACAGGTCACACGTGGGTATTTCATGAGTGTCATGTTGCCCAAGACCTTCCCAATACTTGGGTGCATTTTGCAGAAGATGATGGAGGCCATGAGTTCAGATTTTTTTGGCATCCACTAATGAGTGAGCCTTCTGAAAGATGGCATCAGGTTTTCAAGGATGCTTTAAGCTTTCTCAGGACTACCCTTGCTGAAGTCTAAGTGTGTATTCAGCTCTTCTTGAGTCAGTCAGGCCGGCGCCCACCTATGAGGTAGCAGTTGACCGATTTCACTCGCCCGCTGCGTCGGCAGGCGCGTGAGAACATCCTTCAAGTAGGCGTACGGGTCATGACTATTCAGCCGCGCCGACTGGATCAGACTCATGATCGCCGCCGCCCGTTTTCCGCTGCGTAGCGAGCCTGCAAAGAGCCAGTTCTTACGTCCAAGAGCCCATGGTCGGATCTGGTTCTCGGCCCAATTATTATCAATGGGTACAGCCCCGTCATCGAGGTAGCGCGACAGCGCTGCCCAGCGTTTCAGGCTGTAATCGAGTGCTTTGCTGATGGCTGAGCCTTCGGGCACAAGATCGCGCTGGGCGCTCATCCAGGCATGTAGCATGTCCATTACCGGGACGGTTTTTTCTTGCCGTATTCGGCGCCGTAAATCCGGCTCCAGATCGCGGGCTTCGCTCTCGATTTCGTACAGCAACTGGATATAGCGCAAGGCTTGCTCAGCAAGCGTGCTTTTATTCGTAGCGTGCAGCTCGAAGAATTTGCGCCGAGCATGGGCCATGCAGCCGACCTCGGTCACACCGAGTTCGAAACTGGCTTTGTAACCGCCAAAATCATCACAGACCAGCTTGCCCTTCCAGTCTTGCAGGAAGTTGCGAGCATGTTCACCGGCACGGCTAGGGCTGAAGTCATAAACCACCGCTGCCACATCCGAGAACTGGCTGGTGGCGTAGGCCCAAACATAGGAACGGTGAGTCTTCTTCGTTCCCGGCATGAGCATTTGCACGGGTGTTTCATCGGCATGAATAACCTGCTGCCCGAGTACCACGTCGCGTAGCGCATCGACCAGCGGCTGCAATTGAACCCCAGTCACGCCAACCCATTGAGCCAAGGTTGAGCGTGGAATCGCCAGGCCCGCTCGACCAAAAATCGATTCCTGACGGTAAAGCGGCAGGTGGTCAGCAAACTTGGCAATCATGACGTGGGCCAGCAGCCCAGCGGTTGGGATGCCCTTATCAATAACCTGCGCCGGAACGGGGGCCTGGATCAGCGTTTCGCAGTCATCGCAGACCCATTTGCCACGCACATGGCGTTCAACGGTAAATACGCCGGGCGTATAGTCCAGCTTCTCGCTGACGTCCTCGCCGATGCGCTTGAGGGCGCAGCCACATGGACAGTGAGTGTGGTCCGGTTCGTGATGGATCAGTGTGCGTGGAAACTCAGCCGGTAATGCAGTGCGCTTGGGCTTGTGCTTGTTCTCGGTTGCCGCAGGCACTGTTTGCAAGGCCTGAAGCTCTGCTTCAATCGCCGCGATATCGGTATCGATCAGATCATCGAGCAAGCTGGTCTGCTGCGGATTCAACTGCTCGCTGCGCTTGGCAAACTTCAAACGCTTGAGTTGGGCGATCTCGTGGGTCAGTTTTTCGATAACCGTTTGGTCGCGGTTGATCTTCTGGCCCATGGTCTCGACCGTCCTGCCCATCGTCTCGACTTGCTGGTCAAGCGTCTCGACACGCTGTATCAACTGCGCCGCCAAAGCGCGCAGTTGTTCTGGATTTAGGTGGTCGAGATTGGGGAGAGTCATGGTGCCGATTTTGCCAGACCAGGCAATTCGCGGCGATAGACCGATAGGCTAATGGCAGACGTTAAAGCCGTGTGATCGCGCCGCTGGAGCCCGCGCGTTGCCATGGCAGGCCTAACACCAGGGCTTGAAGTTGTTCGATATCTAACTGCATTTCAGATCCATGGCGAATGCCTGGCCAGTGGAACTTGCCTTGATTCAACCGGCGAGCAGCCAGCCAGATCCCGAATCCGTCATGCACCAGAACTTTCATTCGAGTGGCGCGGCGGTTGGCAAAGAGATAAGCACAGTGCGGCTTCGCCGCACCGAACACCGCGATCACTCTGGCCAACGCAGTCTCGGTGCCAGCGCGCATGTCCATCGGCTCGGTGGCGAGCCAGATGGAGTCAATGCGGATCATCGCAGCAGGTCTCGAAGAAAGGTCGCGCAGGCAGCAGCACTTTCGGTTGGCCAGTTCACTTTTACGGTGCCGCGCGGGTACTGGATTTCAACGCAGATACTCGATGATGCTGCTTGCGAATTAGCTCCGGCCAGTTGTTGTATGGGTAACGGGATAAATGCAGGTTGCAGCGCTGTGTTTTTCTGCGCTTGCACCCGAATCCATTTGTGGACGAGGTTTGCGTTGAGGCTATGGCTGAGGGCGATGCTGGCAATCGAAGCGCCGGGCTGGGCACACTCTTGAATGACCTGGGCTTTGAAGGACTTGGAGTAGGAACGACGTTGTGGCTGCATGAAATACCCGCTTAAAAGGCTAGAACTGGTGCCCACTTAAATTTAAGTGCACACCATGTCTTGGCTTTGCGGGGCTGGGTAGATGACTTGGCCGGACGGATAC
>NZ_JBXAJM010000048.1:0-3904 GCF_058797315.1 Pseudomonas sp. GW823-FHT02F05 | reverse complement strand
TGGTGCCCACTTAAATTTAAGTGCACACCATGTCTTGGCTTTGCGGGGCTGGGTAGATGACTTGGCCGGACGGATACTGCCCAACGCTTTTCCTAATTGCTGCAACGCCTCACCCGGTACATTCGAAATACAAATGACACTGTCAACGGTGCGTGTCGAGCGGGTGGCGTGTCATCGGCTCATGCGTGGCCCGCGCGGGTTGGATGTGCACAATAGCTGCTGACGAAGGACGGCATGTGACGGAGCTTAGGGCGTATCAGGTGGCGCGCGTCGGCATCAGCGCGTAGTCTTTTCCCACCGCTCCCAAGGCCGCACTTGCCCCCAGGTTAACCATGGCAGGCCGGACCCAAACCGTACGCTCCTCCAACCGCCGGATATGCCCACGGCGCAAATGCGCCCGTGGCGCGGCGTGAACCCCACCGCCTGCGGTCGCTCTCCCCCCGAGGAGCCTCGATCTGCAGGACCCGGTAGCTGAAGAAAGGTTGCTTCCCCTTCGCCACGCGTTTTTTATTTAACATTTTCGGTGCAGTGATCTCGGGCACCGTCACATTTGTCAGACCACTGTCCTGATCGGTGGTGTAGAGCTGGACGCGGCTTTGACCGGGGGAGTTATCGAACTGCAGGTGTCGATAGCCCCCGCTGCCGGTGGCATTGATGGGTAGGTCTTGGGCTTCCCAGCCGTCGGGGTGATGCATCAAAAAAAATTTTCTATCATCAACAAAATGGCCAAACCACTGCAGATACCAATAACAAAGCATATCAGCGGCCATGTTTGATCCACGAACCCGAACTTGGGGTTATCGCGCCAATCGCGCGCCCATGCGTCATCTGGGTCAATCGCATTCATTGCCTCAATTTCAGGCGGCCAGCAAGGAATACGACTCGTAGTCATCGCTAGCCAGCGACCAAGTGCAATGTAACTGTATGGGAGAGAAAAGACCAAAGAGATCCAAGGCCAACGCGCACATCCCGCAAACGTTCGCAAAACCGAAAAAAAGAAGCCTTCTTTTCTGTCATGAATAGGCAAGCAAATCGACGCATCAACATACGCCTGTGCCGCACCATCGTCACATTCCATATAGCGCCGAATGAACTCCCACAACTGCAGCACATTCTCCCGCCCACCCGCCAGCACATAGCCAAGTGAAAATGTTTGCAACACAGTATTACCATCCTCAGATAAAACATGCGCCCTCAAGTCGTAGGATTTACCAGCCGGCTGCGTCGTCGCCTCCCCAACAAAAACAAAAACACTATCCCAAGACGCCGTCAGCACACTCCCATTCTGACAAAATATATGAAGCTGCCTTGTCCTTCTATTTAAACGCATAGGATAATGAGTCCATCTAAAACACTCACTTCGGACAAGCCAGCGTATCCCAATCGCTATGACCAGTAATAGAGGAAAAAAATCAACCATAACACCCAACTGATCCAGTTCTCATCATCACCGATCGGAGGCCATAAGAAATATACCGCCCAATAAAAATAAATAGCTGTAGGAAATAATGCCAGCGCGCCCACCAAACCCAGCCAGACATTAAAGCCTTTACCTGCATACCAGCGATCCACCACCTCTAGGTAAGTAGAATTAAGTTTGATTACTGACAAAAAATTATTCGGATCTACATCTATGGAGCGTGACACATCCAACTTCTTTTTACGCTCCTCATCGTGCAACGGACGATTTACTGGATAGCGCAGCTTGCCAAATTCGAGACCTGTATAATCCATATCAACTCCTTAACGCTACTTGCAACTCAGCCATCTGCACTTCGTTACTTGAATAGCGAAAACCAACAAGCTTTCCGAATCTGCGGCTCGCGCTTCAGCGACGGCTTCGCACTCGGCGGTTTTGGCGTCGAACTGCGCCAGCACTGCGTCCGCTTCATTCATGTCAAGTTGATCAAACAGCTTAAGCGCCTGCTCACCGGCACGCTGTCTATGCAGCTCATCCAACGGGGAATGCCCTATCAAACCTCGGAGCGCTCCTGATGACCGGCAGCCGGCCGCCATCCCTTACGCTCAGGCATAGGCGTTTCGCTTCGTTCTTTCAGGGTATTGGCCCGTAGGTTGGCGCCAATAATCGGACCGAAGTCTTCCGCGGTCGTAAGCTTGGGAATGGGTTTGCCAGGTTGGCCGGCTTCTTGGATCTCTTTGGGCCAACGTGGCGCCCAACACAGCAGTAAAGAAATCCAATGACACAGGGCATGCAGCACGATCAGGGGCGAGAGTAAGGTGCCCGTGATCAACGCGGTAATCTTTCCACCGTTGCGCCAGAAACCGGACATGAAACGAAGGGTTGCTCGAATCGGCTCGATTGGGGTGGGTCTCAGAGTGAGCAACCTTTTCGGCTTGGGAACGGCTTGTGGACCCTCCTCCATATACCGGCGGATGAACTCCCAGAAACCAACCAGTTCCTGATTACCGTGCATAGGCCGCCCTAACATGAGCAATTCATCGTAACCAGCCCCGGAATGATCGGAAAGGAAGCCTAAGATCAAAAAACCGCTGGCCCCGATAAAATCAGGATCCTCTGGATTGATCACTGGGACCACTGCGCCCCACGGCAACGTGACGAGCCCTCCTGCGTAATCTGGGCGATTCACATAGACCTGCCGAGTTTTGCGATTGAAACGCGCGATTAAATGTCGCTGAGTAAACAACTCGACACGAATCCATTTCCAAGTGTGTTTCCAAAGAAGGTAATTCATCACGAACCAAAGACTGATAATTGAGACACCAAAAAACCACCCATCAAGACCTACAGATTTTTCAGTATTAAAGTCTGAAACAAGAACACCTATGACCGTCCAAACAAAGCCATAAAACATGTAAGAGTTCAGCCCAATGGATAATGCCAGGAAGGCGAATGCAATCAGCCCTCGCTTCTCCTCTTGGAAAGCTGCGCGCACATCAATGTAATTTTCACCAAACTCATATAATGAGCCCGCATCAGTAGGGACATCACTAGCTGACTCATAAACCCCCCATAGTTTTGCATTTTCATCCAAGCGCGTCGCAATCGACGAAGCTACCCCTTCGCTTGTGGCGGCGTCCTTTTTCCAATGCTCTCGCGCTTCTGGATCTTCTGTTTTTACAGACCACATCATACGCTCAAATAAAAACATCATTCACCAACCATACTAGTGAAGGCAGACTCCAAACCTACAACTTCTTCAGCCTGGCCCTTAAACCCTTTAGTTTTTTTACTTTTCCGAAATACGGACTTTTCACACCACGCTTCAATAGCCGCTGGCTCAAATAACCATATTGCCCCACCAATAATCAATGCGATCCAAGCAAGTCGAGCTAATCCCGCCCGCATCACAAGTAGCGCTCGCTCCGCCGCCAAACGCGCCGCTACCACCTCAAGGACCTTAAGGAGTTCCAAAGTAATAGCATTACCGGTTCTAGCTATTAACATTCGTAAATACGGACCACTTCCAGATATCGCAATTCCTAGAGAAAGAAATGCAACTCCGAATGTGGCAGCTCCTTTAACACCGTATGCGAACGCTAACGAAAACCGCTTTTTGTGAATTTGATCGACAGCAGTGCTCACATCTAGCGAACCACCAATCACACCACCAATCGCGCCCAAAAAACCACCGTACAACTTCAATCCACCGCCCCAACTGGCCGCTATTCTTCCCGTTGCCGTGGCAGCCCCATATTTCTTACTGGTCCACTCCGCCCCGGTATGCATCAAATCCAGCGCGACGGCGGTGGTCGCCAGTGCTGCCGCGACAAATTCCGCCTTCTGCTTGTTGCCATCCGGCATCGCCTGGGCCTTGTTGTAGAGCTGAAACGCTTCGTACAGCCCCACAATCACCCCGATCCGCACGGCATAAAAGTTGCCCACCTTGCCGGACTCCAACTCTGCCTGAACCGAAGCGCGCAC
>NZ_JBXAJM010000047.1:2641-4229 GCF_058797315.1 Pseudomonas sp. GW823-FHT02F05 | reverse complement strand
TCGGCGATGCATCGTTTCACTGCTGAGTTCGGGATGGGATCAGGTGGTTCCAATGCTCTATGGTCGTCAAGAAATTCGGGTACTGAGTCGTGGCCAGCTGGCCTCGCTTCAGCAAATTGGGTATGTGATAGATCGTGGTGTTTTGTGAGCGTCGAACTTTCGGTTCATTGCGTCTTCACACACCGCAATCTGGCCTTTCGACTCAAATTGCTTGGGTGTTATATGGTCAAGCCTCACGGGCAATTAGTATTGGTTAGCTCAACGCCTCACAGCGCTTACACACCCAACCTATCAACGTCGTAGTCTTCGACGGCCCTTCAGGGAACTCAAGGTTCCAGTGAGATCTCATCTTGAGGCTAGTTTCCCGCTTAGATGCTTTCAGCGGTTATCTATTCCGAACATAGCTACCCGGCAATGCCACTGGCGTGACAACCGGAACACCAGAGGTTCGTCCACTCCGGTCCTCTCGTACTAGGAGCAGCCCCTCTCAAATCTCAAACGTCCACGGCAGATAGGGACCGAACTGTCTCACGACGTTCTAAACCCAGCTCGCGTACCACTTTAAATGGCGAACAGCCATACCCTTGGGACCGGCTTCAGCCCCAGGATGTGATGAGCCGACATCGAGGTGCCAAACACCGCCGTCGATATGAACTCTTGGGCGGTATCAGCCTGTTATCCCCGGAGTACCTTTTATCCGTTGAGCGATGGCCCTTCCATACAGAACCACCGGATCACTAAGACCTACTTTCGTACCTGCTCGACGTGTCTGTCTCGCAGTCAAGCGCGCTTTTGCCTTTATACTCTACGACCGATTTCCGACCGGTCTGAGCGCACCTTCGTACTCCTCCGTTACTCTTTAGGAGGAGACCGCCCCAGTCAAACTACCCACCATACACTGTCCTCGATCCGGATAACGGACCTGAGTTAGAACCTCAAAGTTGCCAGGGTGGTATTTCAAGGATGGCTCCACGCAGACTGGCGTCCACGCTTCAAAGCCTCCCACCTATCCTACACAAGCAAATTCAAAGTCCAGTGCAAAGCTATAGTAAAGGTTCACGGGGTCTTTCCGTCTAGCCGCGGATACACTGCATCTTCACAGCGATTTCAATTTCACTGAGTCTCGGGTGGAGACAGCGCCGCCATCGTTACGCCATTCGTGCAGGTCGGAACTTACCCGACAAGGAATTTCGCTACCTTAGGACCGTTATAGTTACGGCCGCCGTTTACCGGGGCTTCGATCAAGAGCTTCGCGTTAGCTAACCCCATCAATTAACCTTCCGGCACCGGGCAGGCGTCACACCCTATACGTCCACTTTCGTGTTTGCAGAGTGCTGTGTTTTTAATAAACAGTCGCAGCGGCCTGGTATCTTCGACCGGCATGAGCTTACGGAGCAAGTCCTTCACCCTCACCGGCGCACCTTCTCCCGAAGTTACGGTGCCATTTTGCCTAGTTCCTTCACCCGAGTTCTCTCAAGCGCCTTGGTATTCTCTACCCAACCACCTGTGTCGGTTTGGGGTACGGTTCCTGGTTACCTGAAGCTTAGAAGCTTTTCTTGGAAGCATGGCATCAACCACTTCGTTAACT
>NZ_JBXAJM010000047.1:1249-2545 GCF_058797315.1 Pseudomonas sp. GW823-FHT02F05 | reverse complement strand
TCAGCCTACCACCTTAAACTTGGACAACCAACGCCAAGCTGGCCTAGCCTTCTCCGTCCCTCCATCGCAATAACCAGAAGTACAGGAATATTAACCTGTTTTCCATCGACTACGCTTTTCAGCCTCGCCTTAGGGACCGACTAACCCTGCGTCGATTAACGTTGCGCAGGAAACCTTGGTCTTTCGGCGTGGGTGTTTTTCACACCCATTATCGTTACTCATGTCAGCATTCGCACTTCTGATACCTCCAGCAAGCTTCTCAACTCACCTTCACAGGCTTACAGAACGCTCCTCTACCGCATCACTTACGTGATACCCGTAGCTTCGGTGTATGGTTTGAGCCCCGTTACATCTTCCGCGCAGGCCGACTCGACTAGTGAGCTATTACGCTTTCTTTAAAGGGTGGCTGCTTCTAAGCCAACCTCCTAGCTGTCTAAGCCTTCCCACATCGTTTCCCACTTAACCATAACTTTGGGACCTTAGCTGACGGTCTGGGTTGTTTCCCTTTTCACGACGGACGTTAGCACCCGCCGTGTGTCTCCCATGCTCGGCACTTGTAGGTATTCGGAGTTTGCATCGGTTTGGTAAGTCGGGATGACCCCCTAGCCGAAACAGTGCTCTACCCCCTACAGTGATACATGAGGCGCTACCTAAATAGCTTTCGAGGAGAACCAGCTATCTCCGAGCTTGATTAGCCTTTCACTCCGATCCACAGGTCATCCGCTAACTTTTCAACGGTAGTCGGTTCGGTCCTCCAGTTAGTGTTACCCAACCTTCAACCTGCCCATGGATAGATCGCCCGGTTTCGGGTCTATTCCCAGCGACTAGACGCCCTATTAAGACTCGCTTTCGCTACGCCTCCCCTATTCGGTTAAGCTCGCCACTGAAAATAAGTCGCTGACCCATTATACAAAAGGTACGCAGTCACCCAACAAAGTGGGCTCCCACTGCTTGTACGCATACGGTTTCAGGATCTATTTCACTCCCCTCTCCGGGGTTCTTTTCGCCTTTCCCTCACGGTACTAGTTCACTATCGGTCAGTCAGTAGTATTTAGCCTTGGAGGATGGTCCCCCCATATTCAGACAAAGTTTCTCGTGCTCCGTCCTACTCGATTTCATGACTAAGAGATTTTCGCGTACAGGGCTATCACCCACTATGGCCGCACTTTCCAGAGCGTTCCGCTAATCTCAAAGCCACTTAAGGGCTAGTCCCCGTTCGCTCGCCACTACTAAGGGAATCTCGGTTGATTTCTTTTCCTCAGGGTACTTAGATGTTTCAGTTCCCCTGGTTCGCCT
>NZ_JBXAJM010000046.1:0-4478 GCF_058797315.1 Pseudomonas sp. GW823-FHT02F05 | reverse complement strand
TACAACAATGGTTCGACGGTCAGCACCACGATCACGGGCGCAACGGGCGGTAACTTCGAGAACCTGGTACCGAATACAACGCCAGCGGTCACCACCATTACCGATTCGATCGACACCACCACGGTCACCCTGACCGCGGGTTCGACCGTAACCGAAGGCGGCCAGATCACCTACACCGCCACCTTGACCAACCCGGCGCAGACGCCTGTGAATGTCACCTTGAGCAATGGCTCGGTGATCACCATCAAAGCGGGTGAGTCGACAGGCAGCATTGTCGTTGATACGCCGGCTAATGACGTCTACGTCAACGGCAGCACCGTCAGTACGACGATTACGGGCGCGACTGGCGGCAATTTCGAGAGCCTGGTGCCGAGCACCACGCCAGCGGTTACCACCATTACCGATTCGATCGACACCACCACTGTGACGCTGACAGCCCCAACCGAGGCGAACGAAGGTGGTCAGGTGACGTATACCGCCACGCTTTCCAATAAAGCGGGCACTGATGTCACGTTGAAGTTGGACAACGGCTCAAGCATCACCATCAAAGCTGGCGAAACCGTTGGCACCGTGACCGTGCCCGCCCCTACCGATGACGTGTTCATCGACAAGAGCACCCAAACGGTCAAGATCACCGAAACCACCGGCGGCAACTTCGAAAAACTGGAAGTTGCAGGCAGCGGCGCAACCACCACGATCAACGACACCACCGACAAAGTCGATGTGGTCCTGACCGCTACCACCACCGTTGGCGAAGGCGGCAATATCGTCTACACCGCTAGCCTTGTGGATAAGAACGGCGCGCCGGTGACTAACATCACTAACCCGTTGACCGTCACTTTGGATAACGGTCAGACCATTACTATCGGTGTTAACCAATCCAGCGGCACCGTTACCACCGTGGCGCCAGACGATATTTATAAAGGCGATCAGACCGTCACCGCTGCTATCAAGGGTGTGACCGGCGGCGAGCATTTTGAAAATCTGGTTCCAGGTACTACCCCAGTTAACACGACCGTTACCGATACACCGGGCACCGATAACACCACTACCGTGACACTGACGGCTCCGACCGAGGCGAATGAGGGTGGCGAGATCACTTACACCGCCACGCTTTCCAACAAAGCGGGCACTGACGTCACGCTGAAGTTGGATAACGGCTCAAGCATCACCATCAAAGCTGGCGAAACCGTTGGCACCGTGACCGTCCCTGCGCCTACCGATGACGTGTTCATCGACAAGAGCACGCAGACCGTTCAGATCACCGAGGCCACTGGCGGCAACTTCGAAAAACTCGAAGTGGCAGGCAACGGCGCGACCACCACGATCAACGACACCATCGACAAGGTCGATGTAGTTCTGACGGCCACTACCACTGTCGGCGAAGGCGGCAACATCGTCTACACCGCCAGCCTTGTGGATAAAAACGGCGCACCGGTGACTAACATCACTAACCCGCTGACCGTGACCTTGGATAACGGCAAGACAATCACCATCGGTGTGAACCAGTCGAGTGGCTCTGTCACCACTATCGCGCCGGATGACGTTTATAAAGGCGACCAGACCGTCACTACCGCTATCAAAGGCGTCACTGGTGGCGAGCACTTTGAAAACTTGGTCCCTGGCACGACGGCAGTGAACACCACTGTCACCGACACCCCCGATACCGACAACACAACGACTGTCATCCTGACTGCGCCAAATGCAGTTAACGAAGGTGGCCAGATCACCTACACCGCGACCTTGAGCAACAAGGCCGGCACCGACGTCACGCTGAAACTCGACAACGGCTCAAGCATCACCATCAAGGCTGGCGAAACCGTAGGCACCGTCACTGTCCCTGCGCCTACCGATGACGTGTTCATCGACAAGAGCACACAGACCGTCAAGATCACCGAGACCACTGGCGGCAACTTCGAGAAGTTAGAAGTCGCAGGCAACGGCGCGACCACCACGATCAACGACACCATCGACAAAGTCGACGTAGTCCTGACCGCCACCACCACCGTCGGTGAAGGCGGCAATATCGTCTACACCGCCAGCCTTGTGGATAAAAACGGCGCGCCGGTGACCAACATCACCAACCCGCTGACCGTTACCTTGGACAACGGTAAAACCATCACCATCGGCGTAAACCAATCGAGCGGTAGCGTTTCGGTTGTTGCTCCTGATGATGTGTACAAGGGCGACCAAACCGTCACCACCGCCATCAAAGGCGTGACCGGCGGCGAGCACTTCGAAAATCTGGTTCCAGGTACTACCCCGGTTAACACCACCGTTACTGATACACCGGGCACCGATAACACCACTACCGTAACGCTGACAGCTCCGACCGAGGCGAATGAGGGTGGCCAGATCACTTATACCGCCACGCTTTCCAACAAAGCGGGCACTGACGTCACGCTGAAGTTGGACAACGGCTCGTCGATCACCATCAAGGCTGGCGAAACTGTTGGCACCGTCACTGTCCCTGCGCCTACCGATGACGTGTTTATCGATAAGAGCACCCAGACCGTTAAGATCGCCGAGACCACCGGCGGCAATTTCGAAAAACTCGAAGTGGCAGGCGACGGCGCAACCACCACGATCAACGACACCATCGACAAGGTAGATGTGGTCCTGACCGCTACTACCACCGTCGGCGAAGGCGGCAATATCGTCTACACCGCCAGCCTTGTGGATAAAAACGGCGCACCGGTGACCAACATCACCAATCCGCTGACCGTGACCCTGGATAACGGCAAGACAATCACCATCGGTGTGAACCAGTCGAGTGGCTCTGTCACCACCATCGCGCCGGATGACGTGTACAAAGGCGACCAGACCGTCACTACCGCCATCAAAGGCGTGACCGGCGGCGAGCACTTTGAAAATCTGGTTCCAGGTACTACCCCGGTTAACACCACCGTTACTGATACACCGGGCACCGATAACACCACTACCGTAACGCTGACAGCTCCGACCGAAGCGAATGAGGGTGGCCAGATCACCTATACCGCGACCTTGAGCAATAAGGCCGGTACCGACGTCACGCTGAAGTTGGATAACGGCTCTTCGATCACCATCAAGGCTGGCGACACTGTTGGCACTGTGACCGTGCCCGCTCCTAGCGATGACGTGTTCATCGATAAGAGCACTCAGACCGTCAAGATCACCGACGCTTCCGGCGGCAACTTCGAAAAACTGGAAGTTGCAGGCAGCGGCGCAACGACCACGATCAACGACACCATCGACAAGGTCGATGTGGTCCTGACGGCCACCACCACCGTTGGTGAAGGCGGCAACATCGTCTACACCGCCAGCCTTGTGGATAAAAACGGCGCACCGGTGACTAACATCACCAATCCTCTGACGGTGACTTTGGATAACGGCAAAACCATCACCATCGGTGTGAATCAGTCGAGCGGCTCCATCACCACCATCGCGCCGGATGACGTGTACAAAGGCGACCAGACCGTCACCACCGCCATCAAAGGCGTGACCGGTGGCGAGCACTTTGAAAACTTGGTTCCTGGCACGACGGCAGTGAACACCACTGTCACCGATACCCCAGGCACCGATAACACCACCACCGTGACGCTGACGGCTCCGTCCGAGGCAAACGAGGGTGGGCAGATTACGTACACCGCCACGCTTTCCAACAAAGCGGGCACTGATGTCACGCTCAAGTTGGATAACGGCTCGTCGATCACCATCAAGGCTGGCGAAACCGTTGGTACTGTGACCGTCCCTGCGCCTAACGATGACGTGTTCATCGACAAGAGCACCCAAACGGTCAAGATCACCGAAACCACCGGCGGCAACTTCGAAAAACTGGAAGTTGCAGGTAACGGCGCGACCACCACGATCAACGACACCATCGACAAAGTTGATGTGGTCCTGACGGCCACCACCACCGTTGGTGAAGGCGGCAACATCGTCTACACCGCCAGCCTTGTGGATAAAAACGGCGCACCGGTGACTAACATCACCAATCCGCTGACGGTGACTTTGGATAACGGCAAAACCATCACCATCGGTGTGAATCAGTCGAGCGGCTCCATCACCACCATCGCGCCGGATGACGTGTACAAAGGCGACCAAACCGTCACCACTGCTATCAAAAGCGTGACTGGCGGCGAGCATTTTGAAAACCTGGTCCCTGGCACTACCGCAGTGAACACCACTGTCACCGATACCCCCGGTACCGACAACACAACGACTGTCACCCTGACTGCGCCAAGTGCGGTTAACGAAGGTGGTCAGATTACCTATACCGCGACCTTGAGCAACAAGGCTGGCACTGACGTCACCCTGAAGCTGGATAACGGCTCGTCGATCACGATCAAGGCTGGCGACACTGTTGGCACCGTAACCGTACCCGCGCCTACCGATGACGTGTTCATCGACAAGAGCACCCAAACGGTCAAGATCACCGAAACCACCGGCGGCAACTTCGAAAAACTGGAAGTTGCAGGTAACGGCGCGACCACCACGAT
>NZ_JBXAJM010000045.1:0-4569 GCF_058797315.1 Pseudomonas sp. GW823-FHT02F05 | reverse complement strand
GGGCAAGCCCGCTCCCACATTTGGATCACGGTCCACTGTGGGAGCGGGCTTGCCCGCGATGGCGCCAGTACATTCATCACTGAACTAACCTTGATCGAGAACCCCATGCCCCAACCGCGTCCCTACAAAGTTGCACTCAACGGCTACGGCCGCATTGGTCGTTGCGTCTTGCGTGCTCTGTTCGAGCGAGGGGCGGCGGCCGGGTTTGAAATTGTCGCGATCAATGATTTGGCCGACATGGCCAGCATCGAATACCTGACACGCTTTGACTCCACCCACGGCCGCTTCCCTGGCGAAGTGCGGGTTGAAGGCGATTGTCTGCATATCAATGGCAACTGCGTGCAAGTGTTGCGCAGTGCCACCCCCGAAGGCATCGACTGGAAAGCACTGGGCGTCGACCTGGTGCTGGAATGCTCCGGTGTCTATCACACCCGTGCCGATGGCCAGCGTTTTCTCGACGCCGGCGCACCGCGTGTGCTGTTTTCCCAGCCGATGGCCAGCGAGGCGGATGTCGACGCCACCATCGTCTACGGCATCAACCAGGATTGCCTGACCGGCGATGAGCTGCTGGTGTCCAACGCGTCGTGTACCACCAACTGCAGCGTGCCGTTGTTACGCCTGCTGGACCAGGCGATCGGCCTGGATTACGTGTCGATCACCACGATTCACTCGGCGATGAACGACCAGCCGGTCATCGACGCCTATCACCACGAAGACCTGCGCCGCACGCGTTCGGCGTTTCAGTCAGTGATTCCGGTGTCCACCGGCCTGGCGCGCGGCATCGAGCGACTGCTGCCGGAACTTGCCGGGCGAATCCAGGCCAAAGCCGTACGGGTGCCGACGGTGAATGTGTCTTGCCTGGATATCACCATGCAAACCGTCAGTGACACTGACGCGGCCGAGGTCAACCGAATCCTGCGCGACGCCGCCACCAGCGGCCCGCTCAAAGGTCTGTTGGCCTACACCGAGTTGCCCCACGCCAGTTGCGATTTCAACCATGACCCGCATTCGGCGATTGTCGATGCCAGCCAGACCCGCGTTTCCGGCCCCAGGCTGGTGAACATCCTGGCCTGGTTCGACAACGAATGGGGCTTTGCCAACCGCATGCTGGATGTTGCCGAACACTATCTGCACATCGCTTCTAAACAACCTCAACAGTAATTCAGGAACTGCGACCCATGACCGTGTTGAAGATGACCGACCTCGATCTGCAAGGTAAGCGCGTACTGATCCGCGAAGACCTCAACGTCCCCGTCAAGGACGGTGTTGTCACCAGCGATGCGCGAATCCTGGCCTCGCTGCCGACCATCAAGCTGGCCCTGGAAAAAGGCGCGGCCGTGATGGTCTGCTCCCACCTGGGTCGCCCGACCGAAGGTGAGTTCTCCGCCGAAAACAGCCTCAAGCCGGTCGCCGAGTACCTGAGCAAGGCCCTGGGCCGTGACGTGCCATTGGTCGCAGACTACCTGGGCGGCGTGGACGTGAAAGCCGGCGATATCGTGTTGTTCGAAAACGTGCGCTTCAACAAGGGCGAGAAAAAGAACAGCGACGAACTGGCCCAGCAATACGCCGCCCTGTGCGACGTGTTTGTGATGGACGCGTTCGGCACCGCCCACCGCGCCGAAGGTTCGACCCACGGCGTGGCCAAGTTCGCCAAGGTCGCCGCGGCGGGCCCGTTGTTGGCTGCCGAGCTGGATGCGCTGGGCAAGGCCCTGGGCGCTCCGGCCCAACCGATGGCGGCCATTGTTGCCGGCTCCAAGGTATCCACCAAACTGGACGTGCTCAACAGCCTGAGCCAGATCTGCAACCAACTGATCGTCGGCGGCGGCATTGCCAATACCTTCCTGGCCGCTGCCGGCCACCCGGTGGGCAAGTCCCTGTACGAGCCAGACCTGCTCGACACCGCCCGCGCCATCGCCGCAAAGGTCAGCGTGCCGTTGCCGGTGGACGTGGTGGTTGCCAAGGAATTCGCGGAAAGCGCCGCGGCGACCGTCAAGCTTATCGCTGACGTGGCCGACGACGACATGATCCTGGACATCGGCCCACAAACGGCGGCCAACTTCGCCGAGCTGCTCAAGGCATCCCAGACTATCCTGTGGAATGGCCCGGTGGGCGTATTCGAGTTCGAGCAATTTGGCAACGGCACCAAAGTGCTGGCTAAAGCGATCGCTGAAAGCTCGGCGTTCTCCATCGCTGGCGGTGGCGATACCCTGGCGGCTATCGATAAATATGGTGTGGCTGATCAGATCTCCTACATTTCTACCGGTGGCGGCGCTTTCCTCGAGTTCGTCGAGGGCAAGGTGTTGCCAGCCGTGGAAGTGCTGGAAACCCGAGCCAAAGGTTAAGGCTCGCGTGATCAGGAAAAGGAGCGTTCCCATGATCAAGTCGTTGGCACTGGTGATCGCAGCGGGCCTGTTGGCCGGCTGCGGCAGCACACCCAGCGCGGCGCCGGAGGCGGATAACGCCAAGGCACCGTTGAGAAAAAGCTGTTACCAGGCTGACTGGCAAGCCGAGACCATGCCGGTGATCAACAAGCGCATCGGCAACGAACGGCTGGAGAAATACGACTCCGCGCCCAACGGTCAGGAACAGGGTTGCCCATGACGGGTCTGATCCACTAACCGATAGCAACGGTGGCCCCAGGTCGCCCTGCGAGGATTGGCAATGAAAGGCGTTTTCGCCCTGGCAGCCCTGGCCCTGTTGGCCGGCTGCAGCAGCATGAACCTGTTCGACAAGGCAGAGCCAGCCGACAAATGGACCACCTGGACCTGCGACAGCAAAGCCGAGGTCAACTGGCGCTTTGCCAACCAGGCCCGCTCCGAAGTGGATGTTCGCCTCGGCGGTTCGGACCAGGTTTATCGGCTCAAGCAAGAGGTAGCCGCTTCGGGCGTGCTGTACAGCGACGGCCAGTTGGCGTTTCACACCAAAGGTGAGGAAGGCCTGGTTTACTGGGTAGCGACGGATGATTTGATTGGGCGCGGCTGCAAAGCCAACTGAGAATACGATCTGAAGTCCAATGAGATCAAAATGTGGGAGCTGGCTTGCCTGCGATTGCGGTGGGTCAGCAAAGCCAATATCGACTGGTTCTCCGCCATCGCAGGCAAGCCAGCTCCCACATTGACCTGCTTCACAGTGGCACTAGCGCTAAGCCACACCAGCAATAACGATTCAGCAGCTCAAGCTCAACCCCTTGATCTGCAATAACTTGAATAGCAGCCGCCGCTACGGCAGGCTTGCACGATTAACGACCCTCGACCGGGAGAGACAACACAATGGCACTTATCAGCATGCGTCAAATGCTGGACCACGCAGCCGAGTTCGGCTACGGCGTCCCAGCCTTTAACGTCAACAACCTTGAGCAGATGCGCGCCATCATGGAGGCCGCTGACAAGACCGACTCCCCTGTGATCGTCCAGGCTTCGGCCGGTGCGCGCAAATACGCTGGCGCCCCGTTCCTGCGTCACCTGATCCTCGCCGCCATCGAAGAATTCCCGCACATCCCGGTGTGCATGCACCAGGACCACGGCACCAGCCCTGACGTGTGCCAGCGCTCGATCCAACTGGGCTTCAGCTCGGTGATGATGGACGGCTCCCTCGGCGAAGACGGCAAGACTCCAACCGACTACGAGTACAACGTACGCGTGACCCAACAAACCGTGGCCATGGCTCACGCCTGCGGCGTTTCGGTTGAAGGCGAGCTGGGCTGCCTGGGTTCGCTTGAAACCGGCATGGCCGGCGAAGAAGACGGCATCGGCGCCGAAGGCGTGCTGGATCACAGCCAGATGCTGACCGACCCGGAAGAAGCCGCCGATTTCGTCAAGAAGACCCAGGTCGACGCCCTGGCTATCGCCATTGGCACCAGCCACGGCGCCTACAAGTTCACCAAGCCACCTACTGGCGACGTGCTGGCCATCGACCGCATCAAGGAAATCCACAAGCGCATCCCTAACACCCACTTGGTGATGCACGGTTCTTCCTCGGTACCGCAAGAGTGGCTGGCGATCATCAACCAGTACGGCGGCGACATCAAAGAAACCTACGGCGTACCGGTTGAAGAAATTGTCGAAGGCATCAAGTACGGCGTGCGCAAGGTCAACATCGACACCGACCTGCGTCTGGCATCCACCGGTGCGATGCGTCGCCTGATGGCGACCAACCCGAGCGAGTTCGACCCACGTAAATTCTTCGGCGCCACTGTGACGGCGATGCGTGATGTGTGTATTGCGCGTTATGAAGCCTTTGGTACTGCGGGTAATGCTTCGAAGATCAAGCCGATCTCGTTGGAAGCGATGTACCAGCGGTATTTGAAAGGTGAGTTGAACGCTAAGGTGAACTAAGCCTCAAGTGTTAATAAAAGCCCGCAGCGATGCGGGCTTTTTTATGGACACCATTTAATCAACTTGCAGATGAAGCGCCGAAACCACGGCGTTCTTTGGCTTGTCGCAACGGTGCTGTAGCACCCACACCGGACCTTGAGCCGACGCACGGTCAATGTGGGAGCCGGGCTTGCCCGCGATGGCAGTGTGTCAGGCGCCGAGGATATTGGCCTGTCTCTTATCCACACCTGACGCT
>NZ_JBXAJM010000044.1:0-15045 GCF_058797315.1 Pseudomonas sp. GW823-FHT02F05 | reverse complement strand
TACCGCAGGAATGGATATGTACACGGTCCAACTGTGTTGACTGTCAGGCCGTCTTCGCAGGCAAGCCAGCTCCCACAGTTGGATTGCGGGGTGTCAGGTAGGTAAATGTCGGCTGGCAGGGCGTCAGGCAGCGCTGCGGATCTTGCGCAAAGCATCCGCCACCCATTGACCAAACGCATCCACCGGCCCTTGCAGGTTGCCGAGAAAATGCGGATAGATCAGCCACAAATCCATCACCGGCTTGAAGTCCTTGAGGGGCATCGCCGCCAGGTGCTCGCGATGAGCACTGCGTTCCAGCAACGGACGTGGCACCAGGCCAAGGCCGAGGCCGTCGGCCACCAGGCCCAGTTGCAGTTCGGTGCCGAAGGTTTCCAGGTTCACCCGCAGCGCCAGGCCCTGGTCAGACAAGGTGCGCTGCAACCCCGCACGGAACCCGCAACCGTCCGGGTTGAGGATCCAACCGCTCTGGTACACGTCCGCCAGCTTGCAAGGCTTCTTCGGCAACTGCGCCTTGGCACAGACCACCACCAACTCCATCTTGCCGATGGACTCACCGACCAGGTTGTCCGGGAAGATCTTGCCTGCGGGGAACAACGCCACCGCCGCATCCAGTTCGCCGCGTTCAATCTTGCCGACCAATTGGCTGCCCCAGCCGGTGGCAACCTGGGCGCGCAAGTCGGCGTATTCGCTGCGCAGGTGCTTGAGTGCGTCCAGCAGCACCACATCGCCGATGGTCTGCGGTACGCCCAGGCGCAGCACGCCGGTGGGCGGCGCATCGGTAGCCACCAGTTCGCGCAGGGCATCCATCTCGCGCAGGATCAACCGGCATTGCTCATAGACACGGGTACCGATCAGCGTTGGCTTGAGGGGCTTGGTGTTGCGGTCGAACAACTCCACTCCCAGGGCCTGCTCGAAGTTCTGCACGCGGCGGGTGATGGCTGGCTGGGTCAGCTGCAACGACGCGGCGGCATGGCTGATGGACTGGCAACGAATCACTTCGACAAAGGCATCGATATCGTCAATTTTCATTTGGGCCGCACATACAGATCAGTCATTAAGATGTGCGTGAAGCATAGTGGCCGCACACAGGTCTGGATAGCCCAGCCAGTGATCAATAACGTCTAACACTATTCAAACCGGTTCTAAATTACCTCCGGCTATAAGCTAATCATTAAAAAATAGCATATTAAAAATAAACATTATGCTTAGATAAAAGCATACCAACAGCCCGATGGAATGGTCATGACCCAGGCCCGACACCCCGAGAGACTCAGAGCCTTCATAGGCGCCCTGGCGGAATTGATCGACGGCAACCCGCGTGAAGGCGACCTGCTGCACCGTGGCGGCAAGCTGCTGGCGCAACTGGTCAGCCACGATGATTGGCTGCCCGACGAGTTCGCCCAGCCCGACCCCGAGCGCTACCAGCAATTCTTGCTGCATGCCGATTCGCGCCAGCGGTTCAGCGTGGTCAGCTTTGTATGGGGGCCAGGGCAACGCACGCCGATTCATGATCACAGGGTGTGGGGTCTGATCGGCATGTTGCGCGGGGCGGAGGTTTCCCAGGGGTTTGCCCGGGCGCCGGGCGCCAGCCTGATAGCGCGAGGCGAACCCGTGCAATTGCTGCCGGGCCAGGTCGAGGCAGTGTCGCCCAAGGTCGGCGATATCCACCAGGTCAGCAATGCCCACGGCGATCAGGTGTCCATCAGCATCCATGTATACGGCGCCAATATCGGTGCGGTGCGTCGGGCGGTGTATCAACCCGACGGCAGCGAGAAACTGTTTATCTCCGGTTATTCCAACGCCTATCTCCCGAACATCTGGGACCTGTCCAAAGAAAAGAGCCCTGCCCTATGACCACCCTATCGACCCGCAGCTTTGCGCAGATTCGCCAGGCCCTGTTGGCACGTGAAGAAGTCGCGCTGATCGACGTGCGTGAGGAAGCCCCCTTTGCCGAGGCCCATCCTCTGTTCGCCGCGAATATCCCCTTGTCCAAGCTGGAACTGGAGGTGTACGCGCGCATTCCACGCCGCGATACCCAGGTCACCCTGTACGACAACGGCGAAGGGCTGGCCCACCGCGCCGCCGAACGCCTGGTTGCACTGGGCTACACCCAGGTCAGCCTGCTGGAGGATGGGCTGGACGGTTGGCGCCGGGCCGGTGGCGAGCTGTTTATCGACGTCAATGTACCCAGCAAGGCGTTTGGCGAACTGGTGGAGAACCAGCGCCACACGCCGTCCCTGGCCGCCGAAGAGGTCAAGGCCCTGCTCGACAGCCAGGCCGATGTGGTGGTGCTCGATGCGCGCCGTTTCGACGAATACCAGACCATGAGCATCCCCACCAGCATCAGCGTGCCGGGGGCCGAGTTGGTGTTGCGCGCCCGTGAGCTGGCGCCCGATCCAGCCACGCGCATCATCGTCAATTGCGCCGGGCGCACCCGCAGCATTATCGGCACCCAGTCGTTGATTAACGCCGGCCTCCCCAACCCGGTGGCAGCCCTGCGCAACGGCACCATCGGCTGGACCTTGGCCGGGCAGACCCTCGCCCATGGCCAGGCGCGCCGCTTTGCGCCGACCTCGGAAAACCATCGCCAGCTCGCCGCCCAAAAGGCACGTGGTGTTGCCGATAAAGCCGGGGTCAAGCGTGCAACGCTCAATGACCTGCAGCGCTGGCAACAGGACGCGACCCGCACCACCTACCTGTTCGATGTGCGCACCGTAGAAGAATTCGAAGCCGGCCACCTGCCGGGCGCCCGCGCCACCCCGGGCGGGCAACTGGTGCAGGAAACCGATCACGTCGCCAGTGTGCGCGGTGCGCGCCTGGTACTGGTGGACGACGACGGTGTGCGCGCCAATATGTCCGCGTCATGGCTGGCCCAGTTGGGCTGGCAGGTCTCGGTGCTGGACGACCTGCAAGCCACGCACTTCAGCGAACGCGGTGCATGGGTCGCACCCGTGCCGCCACCGCCCCAGGCCGAACTGATCAGCCCCCACACCCTTGCCGACTGGCTCAGCCATGTCGACACACAGGTGCTGGACTTCACGGCCAGCGCCAACTACGTGAAACGTCATATCCCGGGAGCCTGGTGGGTGCTGCGCGCGCAACTGCCCGAGGCCCTGAGCAAGGTACCGAGCGCCCAGCGCTATGTGTTGACCTGCGGCAGCAGCCAGCTGGCGCGCCTGGCCGTGCCGGAAGTCGAGGCCCTCACCGGCAAACCGGTCTTTTTGCTGCAGGACGGCACGGCCGGCTGGATCCATGCGCAACTGCCCCTTGAGTCAGGCGAAAGCCACCTGGCGTCCCCGCGTATCGACCGCTACCGCCGCCCTTACGAAGGCACCGACAACCCACGGGAGGCCATGCAGGCTTACCTGGATTGGGAGTTCGGCCTCGTGGAACAACTGGCCCGCGACGGCACCCATGGTTTCTACGTGATCTGATTCACCGCTGCACCGTTTCGCTCAACCGACCCCTTCTCCAGGCGGAGGTACTTTCCTTTACCTAACGCCTGGAGTTTTTCCCATGCTGTACGCCATTCCATTCAAACGCCTGTTGCTGGGCGCTGCACTCGCCCTCGGCCTGCTTTCCACCGTCCAGGCTGGCGACCTGCAACCGCTGCGCGTGGCCAACCAGAAATCCACGATCAAGGCGCTGCTGGAAGCCTCGGGCGAAAGCCAGAACGTGCCCTACGAGATCAAATGGTCGGAATTCCCCTCGGCCTCGCCCCTGGGCGAAGCGCTGAACGCCGGCGCTGTGGATGTCGGCGCCCTGGGCGATGCCCCTTATGTGTTCGCCCTCGGCGCCGGTGCCTCGATCAAGGTGATCAGCATCATCCATGCCGAGGGCCGTAACACCACCGCGCTGCTGGTGCCCAAGGATTCACCGATCAAGACCCCGGCCGACCTCAAGGGCAAGAAGATCGTCACCGGGCGCGGCTCCATCGGGCATTACCTGGCGATCAAGGCCCTGAACGATGCCGGGCTGACCACCCAGGATGTGCAGTTCATCTTCCTGCTGCCCGCCGAATCCCGGCTGGTACTCGACAACGGCACCGCCGATGCCTGGGCGACGTGGGACCCTTACACCACCGTGGTCACCTCACAGAGCAATGCTCGCGTGCTGGTGAGCGGCAAGCACCTGCTGAGCAATCACCTGTACTTCGCCGCCACCGGCCAGGCCATTGCCGACAAGCGCGTGCAACTGGACGACTTTGTCGCCCGCATTGATCGCGCCTACGCCTGGGCCAATACCCATCCCGAGCAATACGCCGCTGCCCAAGCCAAGATCACTGGCCTGCCACTGGCCGTGCATATAGAAGTGGCCCAAGACACCCATCTTTCCCCGGTCACGATTGACGATACGGTGATCCATGGCCTGCAAACCACCGCCGACACCTATGTAAAAGAAGGCCTGCTGAGCAAACACATCGACGTCTCCCAGGGCTTCGATTCCAGCTTCAACGCCAAGCGTATCCCCCTCGAACAAGCCTCGCGCTAAGGAGCAGAACATGAGCAAGCCACGTCAATTGAAACTCGGTGCCATGGTGCACGGTGTCGGCCACGGTTGGGGCGAATGGCGCCACCCGCAGGCACAACCCGACGCCAGCACGAATTTCGGCTTCTACAAGCAGCAGACCGAACTGGCCGAAGCCGCCCGGTTCGACTTCGTGTTCATCGCCGACAGCCTGCATATCCACCCCAAGTCCAGCCCCCATTACCTCAACCGTTTCGAGCCGCTGACGATCCTCTCGGCCCTGGCCGCGCTGACCACTCACATCGGCCTGGTCGCCACCGTGACCGTCAGTTACACCGAGCCTTACCAGGTAGCACGCCAGTTCGCCTCCCTGGACCACATCAGCGGCGGCCGCGCCGGCTGGAACGTCGTCACCTCGTGGCTGAGTGGCACCGCCGATAACTTCGGCAAGGCCGAGCATCCGCCCCACGCCGTGCGCTACCGCATCGCCAAGGAACACCTGAATGTGGTCAAGGGTCTGTGGGATTCCTGGGAGGACGACGCCTTTGCCTATAACAAACACAGCGGCGAATTCTTCACCCCAGGCAAGTTGCATGCGCTTAACCACAAGGGCGAATTCTTCTCGGTCAAAGGCCCGCTGAACATCGCGCGTTCGCGCCAGGGCCAACCGGCGATTTTCCAGGCAGGCACTTCGGAGGATGGGCGTAACTTTGCCGCTGAAAACGCCGATGCGATTTTCGTGCATGTGGAAACTATCGATGAGGCCAAGGCCTACAGCGCCGATTTGAAACGCCGCGCCAAGGGCTTTGGCCGCGACCCGGACAGCCTGTCGATCCTGCCGGGCATCCGCCCGATTGTCGGGCGCGATGCCGCCGAAGTGGAAAGCCGCTACCAGCAAGCCGTGGCGCTGGTCACCGTGGAAGACGCCATTGTCGCCCTCGGCCGGCCGTTCAACGACCATGATTTCAGCCAGTACCCGCTGGATGCGCCCTTCCCTGAACTGGGCGACCTGGGCGCCAACAGCCAGAAAGGTGGCTCCGAACGTATCAAGCAACTGGCCCGTGACGAAGGCCTGACCCTGCGCGAAGTGGCCCTGCGTTTCTCGCGGCCCCAGCGCGACTTTGTCGGCACCCCGGAACAGGTCGCGGATGCCATCCAGACCTGGTTCGAGAGCGGCGCCAGCGATGGTTTCATCATCAACTCGGTACTGCCGGATGGCCTGCAGTATTTCACTGAGTTGGTGGTGCCGGTGCTTCAACAGCGAGGGTTGTTCCGTACCGAGTACAGCGGCCACACCCTACGGGACAACCTCGGCCTGGAAGTGCCAGCGAACCGCTACAGCGTGATCGAAGCCACCGAACAAGCCCTGGCCTGAATACTACCCCCTGTAGGAGCGAGCTTGCTCGCGAAGAACGCCCACGATAACGCGCACTTCCTGAATAAACGCGGCGCCTGTGAGTTTTTCGCGAGCAAGCTCGCTCCTACAAGGGGGTCAGGGCTTGCCACCCTCCCACATTTTTGACCGAGTACAGACTTATGACTCAACCGTCTCTCAAGGCTGTGGAAGCCATCGATTTCGACGCCCTGCTTGATCATCTCAGCGCCGAGCTGGCCAGTACCGCGCCCCTCTATGACGAAAGCGGCGCCTTCCCCCACGCTAATTTCAAGCTCCTGCACCAACACCAACTCATCGCCCTGACCGTGCCGAAAAAACTCGGCGGCGGTGGCGCCAGCCTGTCCCAGGCGCGCAAGGTCATTAGCGCCATCGCCAAGGGCGAACCGTCCACGGCATTGATCCTGGTGATGCAATACCTGCAACACGCCCGCCTGCAAGACAACCAGAGCTGGCCCGCACACCTGCGCGTGCAGGTCGCGCAGGAGGCGGTGCAGAACGGCGCGCTGATCAATGCCCTGCGTGTCGAACCTGACCTTGGCACCCCAGCCCGTGGCGGTTTGCCGGCCACCACCGCCGTGCGCACCGCCGACGGCTGGCGTATCAGTGGGCGCAAGCTCTACTCCACCGGCAGCCATGGCCTGAGCTGGTTCAGCGTGTGGGCGCGCAGCGATGACGCCGACCCGCTGGTAGGCGCCTGGCTGGTGCCCAAGGCCAGCCCCGGCGTCAGCATCATCGACACCTGGGACCACTTGGGCATGCGCGCCACCTGCAGCCATGAGGTGGTGTTGGACAACGTATGGGTGCCCCTGGACCATGCGGTCAGCGTCAGCCCCTGGAGCGCCCCGCAAGCGGAGCTGGATGGCGAAGGATTCCTCTGGATGTCGGTGTTGTTGTCCTCGGTGTACGACGCCGTGGCCCAGGCGGCACGAGACCGGCTGGTGGACTGGCTGGAGGAGCGCAAGCCGTCGAATCTCGGCGCGGCACTGTCCACCCTGCCGCGTTTTCAGGAGACCGTCGGCCATATCGACACTTTGCTGTTCGCCAACCGTAGCCTGCTCGATGCTGCTGCCGCAGGCCACACGCCGACGGCCAATGCCGCACAAGTGAAGTACCTGGTGACCGGCAATGCGATCCGTGCGGTCGAGCTGGCCATCGAAGCCTCGGGCAACCCTGGCCTGTCACGGCACAGCCCACTGCAACGGCATTACCGCGATGTGCTGTGCAGCCGCATCCACACTCCGCAAAATGACGCCGTGCTGCAAGGCGTCGGCAAAGCTGTGTTCAACCAGCGCCAAAAGGAACGCACATGAGCCAGGTGATTATTGCCAGCCAACTGGACGAAGATTACAACCAGGTGATCCGGGAGCGCCTTGCCCCACTGCACCCCGAAGCCCAGGTAATCGGCGTGCCGGTCGGTGTGCCCAGTGACTTGCCGGCCCACGCCAATATCCTGCTGCTGCGCCCGATCAATGTGCGGGGCTACACCGCCCCCGACACCCCGCCACCGGGCTGGCCCTACGGCGCACAGTGGGTGCACCTGGTGTCGTCGGGTATCGACTTCTACCCCCAGTGGCTATTCAACGGCCCACCCGTGACCACTTCCCGTGGCAGCGCCGCCGATAACCTGGCCGAGTTCGCCCTGGCGGCGATCTTTGCCGCGGCCAAGCATTTGCCGGACATCTGGGTAAAGGATGCCCAGTGGCAGTTCACCGCGCTGCGCCCGCTCAAGGGCACCACGCTGGGCCTTTTGGGCTTTGGCGCGATTGGCACAAGCCTGGCGCAAAAGGCTCTGGCACTGGGGCTCAAGGTGGTGGCGCTGCGTCAAAGCACAACCCCGTTCGGCCTCGATGGCGTGGAAGCGGCCAAGGACATCCACGACCTGTTTGCCCGCGCCGATCACCTGGTGGTGGCGGCCCCCCTGACCGAAGCAACGCGGCATATCATCGATCGTAATGTACTGGCCAGCGCAAAGCCGGGGCTGCACCTGATCAATATCGCCCGCGGTGGCCTGCTCGATCAGCAAGCGCTGTTGCACGCGTTGGATAACAACCAGATCGGCCTGGCTTCCCTCGACGTCACCGAGCCAGAGCCACTGCCCGATGGGCATCCGCTGTACAGCCATCCGAGGGTACGGCTGTCGCCGCATACTTCGGCTATTTCGACCCGCAGCAAGGAGGAAATTGCGGATACGTTCCTGGCTAATCTGGAACGGTATGTGGCGGGCCTTGAGTTAAGTAACCTCGCGAATGTCTGACGGCTTGCCCGCAAAGGGGGGGCCAGCCACTGAATATTCAACTGAGCCACCGCTATCGCCGGCAAGCCAGCTCCCACAGGTTTTGGGAAGGTGGCTGGAGAAGTTCATTTGATGCGGTAGTGGAAGGTGTTGCGCACTGCCGGTACGGCAACAGCTTTGCCATCGACGATTCTCGGCTGGTAGCGAAAAGTATTGGCCGCCGCCAATGAGGGCCTGATGAACAACGGGTGACAGCCTTCCAATACCTTGGGGTTTTCCACGTGCCCCTGGGTGTTGACGGTGTACTCCACCGAGCAGTCGCCTTCGATGTTCTTGTCCAGGGCGCGTTCGGGGTAGTCGGGGGCGGCCTTGCTCAAGGGTTGGTACTGGCGGCTGTCGAATGCAGGGGTAGGCGCAGGCACGGCGGCTCGGGCTTTTTCCGAAGCGGCACGCTCCTGACTCAGACGTTGCTGTTCCAACGCCCGATTGCGCTGCTCGGTCGCCATGCGCTGCTGTTGTTGCTCGAGTTTCTTTTCTTCAACCCGCTTGCGCGCCAGCGCGGCTTTCTCGAGCTTTTGCGCCTGCACCTGCGGATCAACCGTCGGCCTGGTCGGTACCGGGATGACAACAGGTTCTGCCAGCGCGGCAGCTACGGGCTCGGGTGTCGGCACAGGCGCCGGCGCCGGAGCGGGTAAAACCACCAACTGCGTGTGCATCACCCGCGGCGCATCCACCCCTGGTCGCTCCGTCGACCAGCCCAGCATCAACGCCACTGCCACCGCACCATGCAGCGCCACGGCCAGACTCGCTGCCAGGCTTTTACGCCATAAACCATCGCCGTTGGGCGCCAAGGCCAGTGCCGGACTGTGCATGATCATCGCCGTCATTGCGGGGCCTCGGTGACGAGCCCAAGATTGCTGACGCCGCCCTTCTGCAGCACCGCCATGGCCGCCACTACACGGCCATAACCTGCATTGTCGTCAGCACGGATATACACCTGGGTATCGCTGCGCGCCGCCACCACCTGCATGACCTTGGCGCTCATTTCTTCCAGGGTCACCGCGCTGTCGGTCTGCTGGAGCGTATCCAGCTCGCCACCCAGGTTCCAGTAGTAGCCACCGTCCGCCTTCACCGACAACGTCAGGATCTGCTGGCGCGTATCGGTGGCCAGCGCCTCGGCGGCGACCTTGGGTAGTTCGATCTTCACGCCCTGGGTGAGCATGGGCGCGGTGACCATGAAGATCACCAGCAGCACCAGCATCACGTCGATGTAGGGCACCACATTCATCTCGGCCTTGGGCCCGTGCTTGCGTTGCGGCCTGATCAACATCGCTTTGCTCCTTGTTCAGGCGGCCACGGCCAGGTTGTTCGAGGTACCGCGCAGTGTGCGGTGCAGGTGCACTTGCAGCTCATTGCCAAAAGCGTAGTAGCGCGTGAGCAAAGTCTGGCTGCGGGCCGCAAAGCGGTTATAGGCGACTACTGCCGGAATCGCCGCAAACAGGCCAATGGCCGTGGCAATCAAGGCTTCTGCTATACCGGGTGCCACGGTCGATAGCGTAGCCTGTTGCACCTGCGACAAGCCGAGGAACGAATTCATGATGCCCCATACAGTCCCGAACAGGCCGATATAGGGGCTGACCGACCCCACCGTCGCCAGAAACTGCAGGCCTTTTTCCAGCTCCAGCTCCTGGTCGGTGATCGCAACCTGCAAGGCGCGCTCCACACCCTCGAGCACTGCCGGATCGTGGTGGTGCAGATGCTGGTATTCCTGCATGCCGGCAATAAAGATCGGCGCCACACCGCCCTCGCCCGCCTGCACGGTGTCGCGATACAAGGGTTGCAGGTCCGACGCCACGCGAAAGCGCGCCAGGAAGCCGTTGAGCTGCCGTTCCAGACCACGCAGTACACTGCTGCGCTGAATGATCAGGTACCAGCTGAGCAAGGAAGCCAGCAGCAAAGTGACCATCACAGCCTTGACCAACAGGCTGGCGTCGCTGATCAAACTCCAGATCGTCATATGTTCCATCGTCGCGTGCATGGTAAAGCTCCTATTCGATTAAAAACGGATGACTGCGTGATGACAGCTCAGGGTAATTTCAACGCGCGGCTCACCTCGGCCCAGGGCACGAACTTGAAGTTCTGGGCTTGCTCGGGCATGCGCTTGCGCCCGTCCTGCACCACCAGCATGCCCTGGTTCCATGGCCCGCCGAGGTTGACGGCAGTGACCTCAAGGCCATCGGTTTCCGAGGCGCCATCAATGCCTGCGGCCGCATTGAGGCCAACGCGCAAGGCGCCGTGCACAGCGAATGGCGGCTCGGCGTCCAGCACCAGGTAGCTGTCATTGCCTTGGCTGGAGATCACGAGGTAATCCCGCGCGGGGCTTTGATACAGCGCCAGGCCTTCGACATCTGCGTGCAGTTGCGGGCCGACTTTGATCACCGGAGTGAGCGTGGCCGGTTGGTCGGCACGGGCATCCATCGCCCACACGCCGACATCTTCCTCACCGATAAACAAGCGTTGACGCTGGTCATCAGCCACACAGCCCTCGGGCTGGCTGTCGACCTTGAACTGACGCACCAACTCGCCCTGCACACGGCCAGCCGGTGCACTCAGGCGGTATTGCAGGAAGGTGCCATCCTTGTCATTGGCGAACGCGTAGAGCTCACCGCTGGCGGGCTGGTACAGGCAGATGCCGTAGATGTCCTTGAGTGGCGTGGGGACCTCACCGGCTTCAAGCAACTCGCCGCTCTGGCGGTCGATGCTGAACAGGCTCAGGCTATTGCGGTCGCGATTACTCGCCACGGCCAGGTCGACGGTGTGCGTACCGAGTTTGAAGCCAGGGCGTATGTCGACATTGTTCAGGCGCCCCACTGCCAGCTCCTGCAGCAGCTTGCCGTCAAGATCGTAGGCCAACAGGCCCTGTTTCTTGTTGGTCCCCAGCACGCGACTTTTGGCCGGCGTTTCAGGGTGAACCCAGATGGCCGGGTCATCCGCCGCGTCGCCTTGGCGACCCACGGGTTCGGTCTGGCGCAGTGCGGCGACTTGCGCAAGTATCGGCGCAACCGGCACCGGCGTGGCTTGCCAGTCAAGGCGGCCCTGATAGAGCTGCTCGCTGTCGTCGTCCCGCACCAGCAGTTGCCGGCCCTGTATCACCAACTGCTCCGGTTCCTTGAGGCCCGGCAAGGCCAGGCTGGGTTGCTCAACCCAACGTTCCCCGACTTGCTGGAACAGGTGCAATTGCGCGGTTTTCGGGTCCAACGCGAGCATCCCGCCCGGCACCAGGGCCATGGCGCCTGCTTCGCGCTGGGGATCGTCGAACAGCGCCACGGGCGTGCGCTTCACCTCGGCTTCCGGGTGCGCCGGGTAGGCCCACCAGCCGACGTTTTGCTCGTTCACCACCAATCGCTCGGCCGCATCATCCACTTGGCAGTATTGCGCCGATGGCGGCAGTGGCAGGCTGCGAACACGCTGCGCCTGGGCCAACAGCGTCGAATCATTGCCCACCAGCCACTGCTCGCCCTTGCCCTCTTCACCGACCAGAAACACAAACAGGTTGGCCGCCGAATCGCGATAGAGGCACAGGCTATTTACCGCGAAGTCGCGGGTCGGCAGGTACAGCGGCGTACCCCAGGTTTTGCCGGCGCCATCGAGACCGATCAGCAAGGCCTGCTGGCGGTCGTTATCGAGGCTGGCGATCAGCGATTGAGTGCCGGCAGCGCGTGTGTCGAGGCTGCTGAAACGGCCTTTGAAGCGGGCCAGTTCGACGCCTTTATCGTCGAGCAGCAGCAGGCCGTCGCGGGCACTGGCGGCCACGCGCTGGGTGCCGCCGGGCAGGAAGGCAACGGCCTGGGCGTTCAGGCTGGGTGCCCAAGGGGTCAGCGGTAGGTCAGTGGCGAACGCATTGGCGCTGCTAACCAGTACGACCAGCAGGCACAGCTTGGAAATTCTCATGAACAGACAATCCTTCGAAAACAATGGAGATCCCGTTTGGGAGGGCTTGCCCTGATGCCCTGTAGGAGCGAGCTTGCTCGCGAAAAACTCCCAGGCGCCGCATTCATTCAGGCGCCCCGCGTCATCGTTGAAGTTTTTCGCGAGCGCGCTCGCTCCTACAGGGGCCAGGGTTAGAAATGGGTGAAGGTCAGGCCCAACTTGTAGGTGGGGCTGTACTCTTCGTACTGGCCGTTGTAGCTACGGTGGCCGGTGTAGACGAAGTACGACTCGTCGGTGAGGTTCTGTGCCTCGAAGCTGACCTGCAGGTTCTTGGTCAGTGAGTAGCGCGCACTGAAATCAACGAAGGTTTGCGCGTCGACGTGCAGGTCATGGGCCTTGTCATTGATCGACGCCAACTCATACAAATAGGCCGATTTGTAATTGGCCGACAGGCGCAGGCTGAGGGTGTCGTCTTCCCAACCGAGCATCAGGTTGCCGACCGTGTCCGACTGGTTGGGCAGGCTGATGTTGCGCTTGCGATTGCGCCCGCTGGCACTGTCGAAGCCCTCGATGTCCGCGCGGGAACGGCTGAAGGTGCTGTTGGCACCGATCATCAGGCCGTTCCATGGCGCAGGCAGCCAGTCGAACTTCTGTGAGTAGGCCAGTTCCAGGCCATACAGTTTGGCGCTGTCGCCGTTGGCAAAGGTGTGCGCCTCGGCGAAGTTGGCCCAGGCACCGGTACCAGCCACGTCGGTGTTGTAGACGAAGTTCTGGATGTCTTTGTAGAACACGAAGGCCGACACGGTACCGGCACGGCCCATGAAATGCTCGATGCCCAGGTCCAGGTTGCTTGATTCCAGAGGCTTGAGGTCCGGGTTGCCGAACGTGGCCTCGTCATCGTCAATCACAAAACCCGGGGCCAGTTGGCCAAAGGTCGGACGCACCACCGATTTGGTCCAGGCGGCGCGCACTTGGGTGTTCTTGTCAATCTGGTAGCGCGCATGCAGGCCCGGCAGCCAGTGGTGATAACGGCGCTTGGTCTCGGTGGCGCTGAACTGGCCGTCCGTGGCACCGGTGCCCTTGGCTTCGAACTCGGTACCCTCGTAACGCATACCGGCGATGAAGCGCCAGTCGTCAATATCGACGGTGTTCATCAGGTAGCCGGCATTGATGTCTTCGCGGATGGTGAAGTCGTTGACAGTGGATTCGGTCGGGTCATAGAAGTCATCGCGATTGAGGCCGCCGATCAACTGACGGATATTGCCCGCGCTGATACCTGGGCCAAAGCGGCCGAGGCGGTAGTCGACGTTGCCCTTCTGGAACTGCGTTAGGTTGAGTTGTTCATCGCTCAAGCCCTGTTCATCCAGGTCCTTGTAGACCCAGGCCTCCAGGTCATTGTCCTTGTGGCGCCGGCTGACCTTGCCGCCGAACTTGAACTGGGATGCGTAACCGCTGAGGTCATAGTCGCGGGCCAGGTCCAGGCGCAGGTTCTTCTCGGTGTCCTGGGTGTGCTGTTTTTCCCAGTCGACTTTGTCCAGGCTGAAATTGGCGGGGTCGTAGAAACCGCTACCAACGAGCGGGCGCGGCTTGGCCGTGTCGTAGAAGCCGCTGTCGGCAAAGTCACCGCCGTCGAAGGTCGCACCGGCAATATGCCCCGGGCTGTCTTCACTGGAACGGCTGTAACCGGCCTGGCCGCTCAAGGTCCACAGGCCGAGCATGCGTTCACCGCCCACTACGTAGGACTGGATTTGCTGGGTTTCCTCGCGGTTCTTGAGCTTGCGTTTGCCCTCGGCGTCGCCCAATTCGCCGGGCGCTTGCGGGTCTGCAAACTCGAGGCTGGCAGCGTTGCGGGTTTCGGTGTCCTTGTAGCGACTGTAGAGGGTGCGCAGGTAGTAGCTGCTGAGGTCATCGGGCTTGTAATCGAAGTTAAGGCCACCACCCGCGCGTTCACGGCTGATGTCGTAGTCGCGCTGCTCGAATTCGTTGAGCCGGGCGCCGTTGCTGAAGTCCCAGGCGCCGCCGGTTTCGACGTTGTCCGAGCCGAAATCACGCTTCTGCCAACTGAGGGCCGCGGCCACGCCAAAGTTGTCGATACCGTCGCCGAGGCTGAACCGGTTACTGGCGGCGCCGGAGAATTTGGGGCTGGTCTGGTGCGTGTTCTTGTCGTAGCTGGCCTCGGTGCTGCCGGTATAGAACAGGCCCTTGTGGTCGAACGCCGAAAGGCTTTTCACATCGACGGTGCCGCCGAGGGAGTTGGCGTCCATGTCCGGTGTGAGCGTCTTGATCACCGACAGCGACTGCACCAACTCCGAAGGCAGAACATCGAGGGCCACGGCGCGGCGCTCGCTCTCGGGGGATGGCACCAGGGTGCCGTTGATGGTCACGCTGTTGAGGTCCGGGCCCAGGCCGCGCACGCTGACAAAGCGGCCTTCACCCTGGTCACGTTCAACGCTGATGCCCGGCAAGCGCTGCACCGCCTCGGCAACGTTCTCATCCGGCAACTGGGCGACGCCGTCGGCATGCACCACGCTCTTGATACTGTCGGAAGAGCGCTGCTCCTTGAGGGCGCTGTCGATCGCAGCGGCTTGGCCGACCACATCGACATGCTCGGTGGCCGCTTCCGCGGCGTTGAGCCGCTCGCAGGCTATCGCCAGAGCCAAGGCGGTAAGCGTAAAGCTGACGAGCCCGGTGCGCTTGTACATGAAACCCTCCCCAAGAATCCGTTGGCGCCAGGCAAGGGGCCCGGCAACTGGGAGGGCACGCTAGGGGGCAGGCGTGACGGTTCTGTGACAAGGTTGCGGGCAGAGCCTGTCAAAGCGGGGTTTACAGGCTTCTGGAGCGGATAAATGAGCTGAAATGACCTCAGTCAGATGCGGGAGCAAGCGGGCTTGCCTGCGAAGACGGCAGTTCAATCGACAGAGAAGTCGAATGTGCCGCCCAGGTAACCACGATGCGAAGCGAGCCGCTCTTGCTCTTGCTCTTGCTCTTGCTCTTGCTCTTGCTCTTGCTCTTGCTCTTG
>NZ_JBXAJM010000043.1:0-15085 GCF_058797315.1 Pseudomonas sp. GW823-FHT02F05 | reverse complement strand
GTGTCAGCCGGTATATCTTTGACTGAAGCACCGCATTCGCGAGCAAGCCCGCTCCCACATCTGGATTGTGCTCACTTGAGAAAAATGATTATTTCATGCTGGTAAAGGCCAGTTTCACCCCGATGGCAATCAACACCGCGCCCATGGTCCGATCAAACCAATGACCCATCTTTGCAAACCCGGCGCGCACGCGCTGCTGGCTGAACAACATGGCCACCAGGCAAAACCACAACGCAGTCGCCACCGCCAGGTACACCCCATAACCGGCCTGCACTGCCAGCGGCGTGTGCGGGTTGATCACTACGGTGAACAGCGACAGAAAGAACAGCGTGGCCTTGGGGTTCAAGCCATTGGTCACAAAACCTGCGGTAAACGCGCCGCGTGGGGTGCGCTCGCCCGCTTCACGGTGCAACTCGCCCTCGGCCGCAGGCTTGGCCGGCTGGGCGCGCAGGGCCTTGAAGCCAATGTAAAGCAGGTACGCGGCTGCGGCCCACTTCAACGCATTGAACAATACAATGGACTGGGACACGATCAAGCCGATACCCAGCAACGAGTAACCCACATGCAGGAAAATCGCCGAACCGACGCCCAAGGCCGTCCATGTGCCAGCACGGCGGCCGTGGGTCACGCTTTCACGCACCACCACGGCGAAATCCGGGCCGGGGCTCGCCACTGCCAACAAGTGAATCAAGGCTACGGTCAAAAACTCGGCGACGTACATGCTCACTCCATTAAGTAACTGATTATTTCATCTGATAGGCTCGGCAGATTACGCCTTCGAACCTCGTCGCAAAAGGTACAGTTGATCATGAACAATCGCCGCGCCGTCTTCCTCGACCACCCTTCGCTGGACTTGGGCGACCTCGACCTCAGCGGTTTGCATGACTGCTTCAGCCAGTTGCAGTTGTTTGAACAGACCGCGCCAGAAAATGTGCGGGAGCGCTTGCAGGGCGCCCAAGTCGCCATCAGCAACAAAATCCCGCTCACAGCCCAAACCCTGGCGGCCTGCCCCGAGCTCAAGCTGATCCTGGTGTCGGCCACCGGCACCAACAATATCGACCTTGAAGCGGCCCGCGCCCAGGGGATTACCGTGAGCAACTGCCAGGGTTACGGCACGCCGTCGGTGGCGCAACATACGATCATGCTGTTGCTCAACCTCGCCACGCGCTTGAAGGATTACCAACAGGATGTGGCCGCTGGCAAATGGCAGCATGCCAAACAGTTTTGCCTGCTGGACCATCCGATCGTCGAACTGGAAGGCAAAACCCTCGGCCTGCTCGGCCATGGTGAATTGGGCAGTGCCGTGGCACGCCTGGCCGAAGCGTTCGGCATGCGCGTGATGCTCGGCGCGATACCTGGGCGCCCTGCCCGCGCCGACCGTGTGCCGCTGGACGAATTGCTGACCCAGGTCGATGCGCTGACCCTGCATTGCCCACTCAATGAACACACCCGCGACTTTATCGGCGCCCGTGAACTGGCCTTGCTCAAGCCCGGCGCATTTGTGGTCAATACTGCGCGCGGTGGTTTGATCAATGAACAGGCCCTGGCCGACGCGCTGCGAAGTGGTCACCTTGGCGGCGCGGCGACTGATGTGCTGAGTGTCGAGCCGCCAGTCAATGGCAACCCGCTGCTGGCGGGAGACATTCCACGCTTGATCGTCACGCCCCACAACGCCTGGGGCAGTCGCGAAGCACGGCAGCGTATCGTTGGCCAGCTCACGGAAAACGCCCAGGGCTTTTTCAACGGCGCCCCGCTGCGCGTCGTCAGTTGATAAACTGCGCCCCTTTTCAAGGAGCAGACTATGGATCCGCGCAGTGAAGTACTGCTTCGACAGGCCGAACTTTTTCAAGGCAACCTGCTGCTCGTAGGTTTGCCTGCCGACGATTTGCTTGGGCGCCTGCCCAATGCCCACGGCTGGTGCTGGCATGCCGGTGACCAGGCGGCGCTCGATGCGCGCTTCGCCGAACGCAGCCAGTTTGGCGTGACAGTGCCCGAGCGCGCCTTTGATGCGGCGGTGATTTTCCTGCCCAAGTCCAAAGACCTCACCGACTACCTGCTCAACGCCGTGGCCGCGCGCCTGCCTGGCGCTGAGCTGTTTCTGGTGGGCGAGAAAAAGGGGGGTATCGAAAGTGCCGCCAAGCAGATGGTTCCGTTCGGCAAACCGCGCAAGCTCGATAGCGCACGGCATTGCCAACTATGGCAGGTCACTGTCGCTAACGCGCCGCAAGCCGTGGAGCTTGAGAGCCTGGCGCAGGTCTTCGACGTCCCCCTGGCCGAAGGTCCGCTGAAGGTGGTGAGCTTGCCAGGGGTGTTCAGCCATGGTCGCCTGGACCGCGGCACCGAGTTGTTGCTGGAGCACTTGGACAAGCTGCCCAGCGGCAACCTGCTCGATTTCGGTTGCGGCGCTGGCGTACTGGGGGCTGCGGTCAAACGCCGCTACCCGCACAACACCGTGACGATGCTGGATGTGGATGCCTTCGCCGCTGCCAGCAGTCGCCTGACGCTGGCAGCGAACGGCCTGGAAGCCGACGTGTTGACCGGCGACGGAATCGACGCGGCGCCCATGGGTTTGAACGCGATTTTGAGCAACCCGCCATTCCATGTCGGCGTGCATACCGATTATTTCGCCACGGAGAACCTGCTGCGAAAAGCAGCGAAACACCTGGCAAAAGGTGGCGAACTTCGCCTGGTTGCCAATAGCTTCCTGAAGTACCAGCCACTGATCGAAGAGCATTTGGGCATCTGCGCAATCAAGGCCGAAGGCAATGGTTTTCGCATTTACCGCGCCAAGCGCCCCTGACGGACGTTTGAAAAAGAACGCTTGCCGAATGGATTTTGCCTAGGCAGAATCCGCAGCGTCCTAGGGGAGTAGTCTCCCACGAGCCATGCTCGTCCGGCATACGTCAACATACTTGGTCAGCAGACCATGGCGTATGCGACCCAGGAGTCCGCACAGACGGACCGGGGTTTGACAAGACCTATGACACGCACACCTTACCCGGGGCGGGAAGGCTGTACGTGTCATAGCCGTGTCGACCCGCCCCTGGAAACTACCTGATGCTGGATTCACTACTCGTTCCTACCGCAATCGTTGCCTTGGCCGAAATCGGCGACAAGACGCAACTGCTCGCACTCATCCTTGCTGCTCGCTTTCGCAAGCCCTGGCCGATCATCGCCGGCATCGTTGCCGCGACCCTGGCCAACCATGCGGCGGCCGGTGCCGTGGGCGCCTGGTTCGGGAGTTTCTTCTCGGATGCGGTGCTGCACTGGATCCTCGCCGCGAGCTTCTGCGCCACGGCGCTTTGGACCCTGGTGCCGGACAAACTCGATGATGACGAAGCCAGTACCACCCGTAAGTTCGGGCCCTTCCTGACCACCTTGATTGCGTTCTTCCTCGCCGAAATCGGTGACAAAACCCAGATCGCCACGGTGATGCTGGCGGCGCAATACCCGGAACTGTGGCTGGTGATTATCGGTACCACCCTGGGCATGTTGATTGCCAACGTGCCGGTGGTGCTGGCGGGGAATTTTGCCGCGGAGAAACTGCCGCTGACCTTGATTCGTCGCTTGGCGGCTACGGCGTTCTTCGTGCTGGCGATTATTGCAGTGTACAAGGCCATGCAGAGCAGCGGCTGGATCTAAGGCAAACACGGAAGATGGTTTGCCCTGATGCCTGTAGGAGCGAGCTTGCTCGCGAAAAACTCACCGGCGCCGCGTTTATTCAGGCAACACGCGTTATCGTTGACGTTTTTCGCGAGCAAGCTCGCTCCTACACGGCGTCGATCAGGACTTCTTGGCCTGCTGGTAGAGCGGCATCACCTTCGGAATCGCCGCCTGCAAGGACGCGATGCGGCTGTCCGAAGCCGGGTGCGTGCTCATGAATTCCGGCGGTGCGCCTTCCGAAGCCTTGGCCATCTTGTTCCACAACGTGATGGCCGCGTTCGGGTTGTAGCCAGCGCGGGCCGCCAGCTCCAGGCCGATCAGGTCGGCTTCGTTTTCGTTGCTGCGGCTGTTGGGCAAGGTCATGCCGTAGTTGGCGACGGTATCGGCCAGTGCCAGGCTGTCCTGGCCGAGACCGAATATTGCCCCGGCGCCCTGCTTGGCCATCTGGATACCGTAGGCCTTGGACATGGCTTCGCGGCCGTGTTCACGCAGTGCGTGGGCGATTTCATGACCCATCACGGCAGCCAGCTCGTCATCGGTGAGCTTGAGGTTGTCGATCAAGCCGCTGTACACCAGGATCTTGCCGCCTGGCCCGCAGTTGGCGTTCATCTCATCGCTTTTGATCAGGTTCACGTCCCAGTTCCACTGGGCCGCATCCGCGCGGAAAGTCGGAGCCTGGGCGATCAGGCGCTTGGCAATGGCCTGCACGCGCTTGGCGTTGGCGCTGGTCTTGTCCAGCACCCCTTTGCTGCTGGCTTCACCCAGGGTCTGCTGATAAGACTGGGCATACATCTGGTCGACTTCCTGACTCGACAGCATGCTGAACATGTACTGCTTGCGCTCTACCCCAACGGCGCCGCCGCTGGTGGTATTGACCGACTGGCAACCCGCCAGCAGCATTGCTGCAACCAAACCACTTACCACCAATGACTTCTTCATGAACACGCTCCCTGAAAACATGGCGCGTATCGTAGGCGGTCATTTGTATCTGCGCCAGATACCCTGGACGTTTAACCGCTGAATTTAAGATACATCCGAACGCGGCCCGACGGGCAAAGCTCATGCCGGGGTCAGGCATTCCGGCCCATTGAGCTTCGGATCGTTGACCATATTGGCCAGCACCCGCTCGCGCAGCACGGCAGGCTCAGCCGCCAGCAGGCCCTGTAGCACCTGCAGCGGAGTCTCGGGATCGAGCCAGGCGGCCTGCCCTGCCGCGTCCAGGATCAATGGCCGCCGCTGACTTTGCGCCGCTTGGGTAACCACCGCCGTGCTCAGCCACACCTGCTCCTGCACCGGATACGCTTCCCACACTGCGGCAAAGAACAACGTGGAGCCCTCCCCCGGCGTGAGCCAGTACGGGCGCTTGCGCTGGGTGCCGCGCCACTCATAAAAGCCATTGGCGGGCAGCAGGCAACGGCGCAAGCGGAAGGCTTCACGAAACATCGGTTGTTCGGCCAGGGTTTCTGCGCGAGCGTGGGCCGGGGTGCGCGACAGGTCTGTCAGCCAGGGCGGTGTGAGGCCCCAACGGGCACGCGCCAGGGTGAGTTGGCCCTCGCTCAGGCGCTGGATCAGCACCGAATCATTCGGGGAGATGTTCCACTGGGCCTGCTGGTCGGCGGGGAAGCCGGGCAAGGCAGTAAAGGCAGGGTTCCAGCGAAACAGGGCATAACGTCCACACATGGGGCAACACGACTCTTGGGTAAACCGACCGACAGCCTAACAGACCAACACGTCAGGGAAGCTGTCGGGTTCGTCACCGGGCAAGGGTTGGGCGCCGATATAGGCGGTGATCAGTTCGCGGGCGCAGGCGGCCTGGTCGTTGTCGACCTCCAGCCCCAGCAAGCCGAATATCGGCAACTCGCCCGTGCCGCCGAGCAAATGGCGCCCCACCAGGTGCGCCTCGATACCTTCACTGGCAAGCATCTGCTGCAACAACTCGCCCTCCATCAGATTTTCCGGTTCGTAGATTCGCTGCATGGGCGTACCTTTTTATTCGTTCCCGCTGCGCATTATTCATTTTCGCTGCGGGTTTCAAGCATCCACTCTTCACCATGAACTTGCAGGTCGAACGTGATCGGCCGGCAACACACTTGGCAGTCTTCTATATAGGTCTGGTCCCCGCCAGACAAATCCACCGTCGTCTCGACCGCTTCGCCACAATAAGGACAATCGTACAGCGCAGTTTCGAGCATCGCAGTCTCCTAGGTGACTTGTGCGTATAATCGCCGGTCTATTTACAGGGCTATTCTTGGCCGGCCCCTTATTCGGACCGCACCCTGACATTTCCTTTTACTTACCCTAGCCGTTTCTAACAAGAGAGCATGATGGGCGAATTCGATACCATCCGACCTTACAACGACAGCGAAGTCCCGGCAGTGCTGGCGCGCCTGTTCAGTGACAAGGCCTTTCTGGACATCCTGACCCACTTCCGCTTCCCGCGCTTTGCAGGCGCCCTGGGCTGGCTGCTCAAGCCAATGATTGCGCGCAAACTGCGCCGCGAGTTCGCTGGCGTCACCACCGTGGCCACGCTGCAGGACAAGGTCGAGTACTACGTTGACCACACCATTGACCGGGCGACCGACGGCGTGACCTATACCGGCGTCGAGCAACTGAAATCCGGCACTGCCTATCTGTTTCTGGCTAACCACCGTGACATCGTGATGGACCCGGCCTTCGTCAACTACGCCGTGTACCACGCCGGCCTGCCGACGCCGCGCATCGCCATCGGCGACAACCTGCTGCAAAAGCCGTTTGTCAGCGACCTGATGCGCCTGAACAAGAGCTTCATCGTGCACCGTTCGATTACCGGGCGAAAGGAGAAGATGGCGGCCTACAACCTGCTGTCGGCCTACATCAACCATTCGATCCGCAACGACTGCCAGTCGATCTGGATTGCCCAGGCTGAAGGCCGGGCCAAGGATGGTGATGACCGTACCGAATCGGCGATCCTCAAGATGTTCCACGTCAGCCGCAAGGACGAGCCATTTGCCGAGGTCATCCAGTCGTTGAACCTGACGCCAGTGTCCATCAGCTACGAATACGACCCCTGCGATGCCGCCAAGGCACGCGAGTTGTATATCCGCGCCACCACCGGCACCTACACCAAGGCACCGGGCGAGGATGATGTGAGCATCGCCCTGGGCATTACCGGCTATAAAGGCCGGGTGCACGTGAACTTTGCGCCGCCGATCACCGAGCGTTTCGAAGACACCAAGCTGCTGGCCGCGGAAATGGACCGGCAGATCCTCGGTGGCTACCGCTTGTTTCCGGTGCACTACCTGGCGTACGCGCAGTGGAGTGATGCCGACCCGCAATTGCCGGTGCCCAAGGCGGCGGACGTGTTCCCGGCCGATGAGCTGGCCAAGGCGAAGGCGGAATGGGAGCGGCGCTTGAACGAGTGCCCGGCGGAGCACCGGCCTTATCTGGTGGTGCAGTATGCGACGCCGGTACGCAACCAATACCGAGTCAAGGCCGGTATCCCCCTGTAATAGTGAGCCCACAGGGGATATGTGGCAGGCGCTGACTCTGCGGGCAGTACATGGCCAGTGTGGGAGCTGGCTTGCCTGCGATAGCGTTGGTTCAGTTAAAGATTCAGTGGCTGATACACCGCCTTCGCGGGCAAGCCCGCTCCCACATTTGGTTTCGCAGTGGAATTACAAGCGGGTGCTGAGCCAGGAGATGGCCAGGGCCAAGCCAAGGCAGGCGAACCCGACGCGGTACGCCAGGCGATGCGCCCGTTCGGTGCGTGTATCCAGAAACAGCATCGGTTGGTCGATAGCGCGCTCTTCGCTGCGCAGGGCCAGGTCAGCTATCGCACGCTGTGCATGCAGACGGGTGATGAACAACACCCAGGCGCCCGAGCAGGCAACCAAGAGGGCAACAATATTGATGAGCAGTGCGGGCAGCGCCATCGCAAACCTCGGTAAATCAGTCTTCGGGTATCAGTCCAGGTACACACCTGAACGACAGTCGCCTCCTGCGCATTTAATGCTCCTTCCCCATTGACGGCTAATGTATCCAGTAATTTACGCCGTCACCTGAACGTCACCTTAACAAGCCACTCTGTTGCCCTTCGACGCTTGAGGAGCTTGTCATGTTGCATGCGCAAAACCAGGATCGGCTGTATTTGATCGCCCAGAGCGAGGAACAGGAGGCGCTGATCGGCAGTCTCGCGTTCAACGTTCAGGACCGCCATTGGCTGGTGTATTGCGCCCTCGGCGGGCACCAGCATGCCGATCTGCCGGAGCTGGATCTGCTCACCGGTGTGAGCATGCTGGACTTTTATGTCGATACGGCCGCATGACAAAAACCACGGGCACAAAAAAACCGGGCTCAGCGATGAGCCCGGTTTTTTGTGAGCGGCTTATTGCGCGCTGAGCAGTTGACCGATGCTTGGGTCCTTGAACAGGCGGGTCAAGGCATCACTGAGCACGTCGCTGACCAGCTTGGTGTTGGTTTCCTGGTTGGGCGACATGCCGAACCGCTGGTTGAGCGAGGCTGCGTAGCGGCCACTGTAGCGGCGGGTACCGGCACTGACGTCAGACTTGAAGGTAGCGCCGATGGAAGCCTCGGTCACATACAGGCCGTCTTTGGGCGACTGGTATTTCAGCTCGGCCAGGGTCACGGTCAGTTGCGGCACGCCTGGCGAGTTGGTCGGCGTAAAGCCCAGCAAACGCACAGCGGCTTCAGCCTGGGCCTGCAACTTGGGCAGCACATCCTGGCCGTTCACCGAAATCAGTGCGGTCTCAGGATACAGGCCGCCACGCGAACCCAGGGTTGGCGACGGGCGACCGTCAACCACGCGTACCGAAACCGGCTGGCCGTGGCCTACCGCCGCCAACTGCGCGGTGACTTTAGGTTGCGGGCTGAGTTGTTGCGGGCTGTTGGCGCAGCCGACAAGGGTCAAACTGGTCACAGTGATCAAACCGAACAACAGGCGTTGCAACATACGCATTTCTCCAGGACTAGGTGCAGACAGGACGCCAGTATAACGGTGCACGCGCACCACTCACCAGCGATCCTGAACGGCGGCTGAAGCCCCTGCGCAAATTACAAATTCGCATAAATTCGTCACCCCAGTGTCATGCCACACTGGCAACCTTCAAGCATGTAACACACCAGGTACACAGCCATGCGCCTTCTCAAGACCCTGTTCATGTCCCACGCTCGTCATCGCCACTTTGCCCTGCTTGATGCCCACGGACATTGCCTGGCCTTCAAGCAGTGCAGCCTGCCGCCCGTCGGTGAAGGCTGGGTGGAAGTGACCGAGACTCACCTGGGCTGGATGCACCGCCCACTGCCGGCCAGCGCCCGGATCAGCCCAAAGGTTTTTCGCCCACGACACCGGCAAGCGTTGGCCTCCTGACCAGGCCCCTAATAAAAGTCATAAAACACGCCCATTTCACTGACGTTCTTCGCTACAATCTCCCCCCGATTATAAGGACGTCTCCTGATCGGGCCTCGCAGCATCGTTAATGCCCAGGCATTAGCCCCAAAATCGCCCACAGAGAGCCGCCCACACAGATCGAGTGAAGCTGGCGTGCTTGCTGTTTCCTTTGCAAACCACCCCGTCTTTTATCGAATCTGCCAGAGCTGCCATTGCGCTCGGCCACTTGAGTTGTTTGCCCGTTTCGCCGCGTGTCGGCAGAGGTTTACGGGCCAGGTGCCAGGCTGGGGCAGCCCTTTTTTGAGGTTCACGTCTTCAAAAGAGCGTGAAAAAACGGGTTTTCACAACTTCACAAGAGTGTGGCGAGCAAATGAATAGTTTGGCGTTTGTACAAGCACCATCAGCGTCTGGGTCAGCCCAATTACACAGGATCGAGCCTTCCTCAAAAACCGGAGCTTGAGCCTGTCCGCTACGGATTGGTTGCACGAATCGCACGCTTTGACCATAAGTCGAATTGCCACAGGCGCCCATGAATGCGTTCATAGGCAGATTAGCCCGGCAGGAAGCGTGTGCTGAAGTTGCAAAGAATTGCGAATCGGACATGGCGATCCTGGCCATGGGTAACCTGGGGCAACACGTGAACCGCCCCATCACTCCTGGCAGCCATGCCGTCAATTTGGTGCTGCAGATTTTGGAGACGCGTTAAATGGCGCATAACGAAGCAGTCGACGTAGTACTGGTAGGGGCCGGCATCATGAGTGCCACCCTGGCCGTACTGCTCAAAGAGCTCGACCCCGGCCTCACGCTGGAAGTCGTTGAGCTGATGGATTCGGGTGCCGCGGAGAGTTCCAACCCGTGGAACAACGCCGGTACCGGCCACGCCGGGCTGTGTGAGCTGAACTACACGCCGCAGGCCGCCGATGGCTCCATCGACATCAAGAAAGCCGTGCACATCAACACCCAGTTCGAGGTGTCGAAGCAGTTCTGGGCTTACCTGACCAAGAAGGGCACCTTTGGCTCGTCCAGGTCGTTCATCAGCCCGGTGCCCCACCTGAGCTTCGTGCAGGGCGACAAAGGCGTGTCCTTCCTCAAGAAGCGCTTTGAGACCCTCAGCCAGCACCACGCGTTTTCGGACATGCACTACACCGAAGACCGCAGCGAAATGGCCGAGTGGATGCCGCTGATGATGCCGGGCCGCCCGCTCGATGAAAAAATCGCCGCCACCCGTGTGATGAACGGCACAGACGTCAACTTTGGCGCCCTGACCAATCAGTTGCTCAGCCACCTGACCAGCTCGCCGGACGCCCAGGTCAAGTACTGCAAACGCGTGACCGGCCTCAAGCGCAACGGCGCGGGCTGGACCGTGAGCATCAAGGACGTCAATAGCGGTAACAGCCGCGACGTCGATGCCAAGTTCGTATTCCTCGGCGCTGGCGGTGCGGCGCTGCCATTGCTGCAGGCCTCGGGCATCGAAGAGAGCAAAGGCTTCGGCGGCTTCCCGGTGAGCGGCCAGTGGCTGCGTTGCGACAACCCGGAAGTGGTCAAGCAGCACCAGGCCAAGGTCTACAGCCAGGCTGCCGTGGGCTCGCCGCCGATGTCCGTGCCGCACCTGGACACCCGCGTAGTGGATGGCAAGAAATCCCTGCTGTTCGGGCCATACGCCGGTTTCACCACCAAGTTCCTCAAACACGGCTCGTTCCTTGACCTGCCGATGTCGATTCGCGCCGGCAACATCGGCCCGATGCTGGCCGTGGCCCGCGACAACATGGACCTGACCAAGTACCTGGTCAGCGAAGTGCGCCAGTCCATGGAACAGCGCCTGGAATCCCTGCGTCGCTTCTACCCCGAGGCGAAAGCCGAAGACTGGCGCCTGGAAGTGGCCGGCCAGCGCGTGCAAATAATCAAGAAAGATCCGAAGAAAGGCGGCGTGCTGCAGTTCGGCACCGAACTGGTTGCTGCCAAGGACGGTTCGCTTGCGGCGCTGCTGGGCGCGTCTCCTGGTGCTTCGGTCACCGTCTCGATCATGCTGGAGCTGATCGAGCGCTGCTTCCCGCAGAAAGCCGCCGGTGAATGGGCCACCAAGCTGCACGAGATCTTCCCGGCGCGCGAGAAAGTGCTGGAGACGGACGCCGAGCTGTATCGCAAGATCAACACGCAGAACAACATCAGCCTGGAGCTGGTGGAACCTGTAGGAGCGAGCTCGCTCGCGAAAAACGTCAACGATAACGCGGCGCAAGTGGATTAAGGCGCCGCTCTCAGGTTCTTCGCGAGCAAGCTCGCTCCTACCGTTAAAAGCAAAACGCCCCGGACTCTGAAGCCGGGGCGTTTTTTTTGCTCGGACAATCAGCCGCGGGCGTTGTCGATCAGTTCGATGTACTCGGCGGCGTTGCGCTGGTCCTTGATCAGGTCGACGAAGGTCTGGCCATGCTCGTCCTTGCCGTCCAGGTCCAGGCCTGCTTCTTTGAAAAAGCCCAGGAAACGCTCGAAGTCGTCGATACGCAGGCCGCGATAGGCCTTGATCAGTTTGTGCAGGGACGGCGACGTCGCATCAACCGGCTCGAAGTCCAGGAACAACTTGATCTGGTCGTCACCGATTTCGTCGCCAATCACCTGTTTCTTATCTTTACGCATTACCGACTCCAGCCTGCAGACATTTACACGGGGTTTGAAGTCTACCTGCGCGACGCCGGATGCGGGAGGGGGCTCGCCCTAATACCTGTAGGAGCGAGCTTGCTCGTGAAAAGCTCAAAGGCGCCGCGTTTATTCAGGAAGCACGCGTTATCGTTGACGTTTTTCGCGAGCAAGCTCGCTCCTACAGACGCCCACATTTGGATGTCAGTGTTCAGTCGAACTGAGCAAGCATCCAGCGCTGGTAGTCAGCCACACCTGCATCACCTTCTCGCGGTGCCCAATCAGCCAGTTCGCCCTCACCCACCGGTCGATAAGGCCCGGCCTTGCATTCGAACATCACCGTGTCAGGCTCCAGCACCACCAGGCCATGAAACACTCCCGGTGGCAGATCGACGCCTGCGCACTCGCCACCCGCCTGCATCACGCGTTTGGCGATCACTTCACCCGCATCGGTGAATATCAGCAGACCGAGGCGCCCCTGAAGCACCAGCAAAGTCTCGGCCTTGTCGGCGCTCAAGTGCCGATGAGGCGGCACATAGGTACTCGGCTGCAGCGCCACCGCGAGGCGATGACACGGCTCCTCCATCTGGTGGAAATTATGGTGGTATCGGCCACGGGGGCTATCGCCCGCTTTCTCGGCCAACTCTGCAAATAAGGTCTGATCAAGAAAGCGAGCCATCGATTACATCCCTTTAACGGCGTAGATGCCATTGGCGTTACGCCAGTAGCCCTTGTAGTCCATGCCATACCCGAAGATATAACGGTCAACGCACGGCAATCCGACGAAATCGGCTTTGAGCTCAGGACGAGCCTTGCGGTCGTGGTCTTTGTCGATCAGTACGGCGGTATGCACTTTGCGTGCGCCGGCATGTTTGCAGAAGTCGATGATCGCACCCAGGGTGTGACCCTCATCGAGAATGTCATCGATGATCAGCACATCACGGTCGATGAACGACACTTCCGGCTTGGCCTTCCAGAACAAGTCGCCGCCACTGGTTTCATTGCGATAGCGGGTGGCATGCAGGTAAGAGGCTTCCAATGGGAACTGCAGGTGAGTCAGCAATTTGCCGGCGAAGATCAGGCCACCGTTCATCACGCAGAAGACCACCGGGTTGGTGTCGGCCATTTCGCGAGTAATGTGCGCGCCGACCTTGGCGATCGCTGCTTCGACTTGCGCTTCGGTGTACAGGCAGTCAGCCTCGTGCATGATTTGACGGATATGCTCGAGATCAGCAGACATGGCGCTCTCCAAGGGGGTGCTGTGGCAAGAAAAGCGGGCGAAGGTACGCTTCTCGTGCGCTCCAATCAAGCCTTTATGGACTAACGTACTTGATGTCTATAGGACAACACCCTCGGATAGATTAATCTAGGCCGGTTTTTTTGCCCGCCGCCGGAGCCTTTCCTATGCCCACTCGCGAGATCCGCCACCCGCTGATCCGACACAAACTCGGCCTTATGCGCCGTGCCGACATTAGCACGAAGAACTTCCGTGAGCTTGCTCAGGAAGTCGGAGCGTTGCTCACTTACGAAGCCACCAAGGATTTGCCCCTGGAAACCTACGAGATCCCCGGTTGGGCCGGTCCCGTACAAGTGGAGAAAATCGCCGGTAAGAAAATTACCGTGGTACCGATCCTGCGCGCCGGTATCGGCATGCTTGAAGGTGTACTCAGCCTGATCCCGGGTGCCAAGGTCAGCGCCGTGGGCGTAGCCCGCAATGAAGAAACACTGCAGGCCCACACCTACCTGGAAAAACTCGTCCCGGAAATCAACGAGCGCCTGGCCATGATCATCGACCCGATGCTCGCCACCGGCAGTTCCATGGTCGCCACCATCGACCTGCTGAAAAAAGCCGGTTGCCGGGACATCCGCGCCATGGTGCTGGTGGCCGCGCCCGAAGGCATCGCCGCCGTCGAGAAGGCCCATCCGGATGTACAGATCTACACCGCATCCATCGATGAGCGCCTGAATGAACACGGCTACATCATTCCGGGCCTGGGCGATGCCGGTGACAAGATCTTCGGCACCAAGCAGAAGGACGCGTGAGCATGCAGGATGAATTCAACGACCCGCTTTGGCGCCAGATCCTGTCTGGCGCACAAATGCTCTTCGTAGCATTTGGCGCGTTGGTGTTGATGCCGCTGATCACAGGTCTTGATCCAAACGTCGCGCTGTTTACCGCAGGCCTGGGCACGTTGCTGTTCCAGGTGGTGACAGGGCGGCAGGTGCCGGTATTTTTGGCATCGAGCTTCGCGTTCATCACCCCGATCATTCTCGCCAAGGGCCAGTTCGGCCTGGCGGCGACCATGGGCGGCGTGATGGCGGCGGGTTTCGTTTATACGTTCCTGGGCCTGGCCGTGAAGGTCAAGGGCACCGGTTTTATCGACCGGCTGCTGCCGCCTGTGGTGATCGGCCCGGTGATCATCTCGATCGGCCTGGCCATGGCGCCGATTGCCGCCAACATGGCCATGGGCAAGTCCGGCGACGGTGCAGAGCTGATCCACTACCAGACGGCGATGCTGATTTCGATGCCAGCGCTGCTCACCACCTTGATCGTGGCGGTGTTCGGCAAAGGCATTTTCCGCCTGGTGCCGATCATTTCCGGCGTGCTGGTGGGTTTTGCCATGTCGTTCTACTTTGGTGTGGTCGACACGGCGAAAATCGCCGCTGCGCCGTGGTTCGCCCTGCCCCACTTCACCGCGCCGGAGTTCAACTGGCAGGCCATCCTGTTTATCGTCCCGGTAGCACTGGCCCCGGCAATCGAGCATATCGGTGGTGTGATTGCGGTAGGCAGCGTGACCGGCCGCGATTACCTGAAAAAGCCTGGCCTGCATCGCACGCTGCTGGGTGACGGTATCGCCACCACGGCTGCAGGCATGTTTGGCGGCCCGCCAAACACCACCTACGCCGAAGTGACCGGCGCCGTGATGCTGACCAAGAACTACAACCCGAAAATCATGACCTGGGCGGCAGTGTTTGCCATCAGCCTGGCATTCATCGGCAAGTTCGGCGCGCTGCTGCAGAGCATCCCCGTGCCGGTGATGGGCGGGATTCTGTGCCTGCTGTTCGGCTCGATTGCCGCGGTGGGGATGAACACGCTGATTCGCCACAAGATCGACCTGGGCGAGGCGCGCAACCTGGTGATTGTGTCGGTAACGCTGGTGTTCGGGATTGGCGGTGTGCTGGTCGGTACCGGCACCGGCCCGGATGATTTCGGCCTCAAGGGCATCGCCCTGTGTGCGGTGGTGGCAATTGGTTTGAACTTGCTGCTGCCGGGCAATGACGGCTGGAAGAACAAGAAGCCGGATGAGCCGCTGCTGTAACTGACTAAACGCAAATCAGTGTGGGAGCTGGCTTGCCTGCGATGACGGTGTATCAAACGACAGATAGGTCGACTGTTACACCGTC
>NZ_JBXAJM010000042.1:0-16495 GCF_058797315.1 Pseudomonas sp. GW823-FHT02F05 | reverse complement strand
CCCCCCCCCCCCCCCCCCCCCCCCCCCCCCCCCCCCCCCCCCCCCCCCCCCCCCCCCCCCCCCCCCCCCCACAGGGGGCTACTTTGGCAGCGTTCAAGCGACCAGGGCTTGCAATCGCACCCACAACCTTTGGACATGCTGATGCTCGGTGCCCAGCGCGCCGATGGACACCCTCACCATCCAGCGCTCATCGAGGATGGCGGGGGTGACGTAAGCATCGCCTGACTGGTTGAGTTTTTCTGCCCAGGCTCGCGTGTGATGGTCCAGTGCCTGGCCTTCCAAACCCGGCGGTTCATGGCGAATGCACAGGGTTTGCAAGGCGGGCGTGGCCACCAGTGTCCAGTGCTCAGTGGCTTCGATCTGCTCTGCCAGCCAGCGCGCATTGGCCAGGTCTCGCCGCAACCGCGCTTGCAGGCCGCTGACGCCTTGCTCGCGTATCAGGAACCACAACTTCAAGGCGCGGAAACGGCTGCCCAGGGAGATCCGCCAGTCACGGTAGTTTCGCACTTGGCCGTCTGCGCTGGACTGCAGGTAACTCGGGTTGGTGGTCATGATGCGAATCAAATGCTCGGGGTCGCGCACGAAGTACACCGAGCAATCGAAGGCCGCGCCCAGCCATTTGTGCGGGTTGAGCACTAGGGAGTCAGCCTTTTCGATGCCATCCCATAAGGCCCGGCATTCCGGCAGGATCATCGCGGCGCCGGCCATGGCCGAGTCCACATGCAGCCACAGGCCGTAGCGTTGGGTGAGGTCGCCAATGGCCTCCAGGGGGTCGATCGCCATGGCGGCCGTGGTGCCGGTGGTGGCAATCACCACGCAGGGCGTGTTGCCGGCGGCCAGGTCCTGTTCGATGGCGTGCGCCAGTGCCAGGGGCGACATTGCATGGTGTGCGTCGGTGGCGATGGTGCGGATATGGTTCTGGCCGAACCCGGCCAGGATCGCCGCCTTGTTGACCGAGCTGTGGGCATGGGCTGAGGTGTAGACGATCAGGGGCGCGCTGCTGTTTTGCAGGCCGTTGTGCATCAGCGCGTAATCGGAGCTGCGTTCCCGGGCGCTGATAAGCGCCACCAGCGTGGAGGTGGACGCAGAGTCCTGGATCACACCGCTCCACGTGTTGCCCAGGCCGAGCATGTCGCGCAGCCAGTCAGTGGTGACTTCCTCTATTTCGGTGAGAGCCGGACTGGATTGCCAGGACAACCCAATCACACCCAGGCCGGTGCTCAGGCAATCGCCCAGCACTGAGGACAGTTCCACATTGGAAGGGAAGAACCCGAAGAAACTGGGATGCTGCCAATGCAGCAAGCCGGGCATGATCAGTTTTTCGACGTCGCCCATGATCTGTTCGAACGGTTCGGCGGTGTCAGGCGGGCTGGCCGGCAGGGCAGCTTTGATCTCGCCAGGTCGGGTGGTGGGCTGCACGCCGCGTTGTTCGATGTTCTGTCGGTAGTCTGCAATCAGGTCGATCATGGCATAGCCATGTTGGCGGAATTCTTCGGGGGTCATAGATAAACGTCCATGTGCACGAGCAATAAAGTATTAGCACCAGAAGTAAAACGGTTCGCCGGGGGTATAGCCGATAAACGACTGCATGCTGACGCGTTTTCCCGAATCGAACCCGCAGATGGCGTGGGGGCGGCGGGTATTGATGAGCACCAGTTCGTTCTTGCGTGGGCGGATGCGCAGCGGTTTTTGTAAACACTGTTCGGGCAGTTGGGCACCCTCGAGGCGCTTGACCTCGTCATAGCTAAAGGCTTGGGTATCCCAGATGATCAGCTCGCCCCCCGAAGGCGGTGTTTGCAGGTAGATATTGGCGCTGAATTGATGCTGCAGTTCAGCGATTGTGCGGGGCAGGCAATCCACATGGGGCACCGTTTCCGAGAGGTGCGCCGTCTCCGGGAACATGACGCGGATGATCCCGCAAAACATCGCTTGGCCCTGGAACGAAGCGGCTGTTGCACCTTGCGGCCAGAGCGCCTGGAACTGTTCCATCAGTTGTTGAATGGGCGGTTTTTGCGGCGCACAGAGGCTGTCGATAAGGCCGCGCATACGGGCCGCGTCTGCATAATATTTTTCTTGTGCGTCACCGCCGGCGGCCTTGCCGTACGTGGAGTTGAACGGGTTGCCCCAGCGATGCACACCATAGAAGTGCTGAACGACGCGCCCCTCTTCATAGGTTTCATGACCATAGTGTTCCAGGGTGGCGGTATCGTCGATGGCCTGAATCAACCGTGCGCTGGTGGTTGCGTTGGCAAATTCAGGTACCCGAATGGCAAGCACTTCGCCACTGATGAGTTTTTTCAAACTGGCAGTATTGAGGTGTTCAAGCTCCAGGATTTTTGTGGGGGTGGAAAGAATTGGTTTTGTAGCGACATGGTCCGTCATGCAGTGAAGCTCCCTTTAAAGTTTTATCCGTACGCCTTTTGTATTACGCAGGGTGTGCGCACTAAATTAGTTTTAAAGGGTTGAGGGGAAACCACGGGGGCATTTTCAGCAGGCAAAAAAAAGCGGCTGCCCAACCGGGCCGCCGCTTTTTTGTCCCGCCAGCGTTGCTTAATCTGGCAGTTTGAACGCCATCACATAGTCACCCTGCTTGGTCCCCAGGGAACCGTGACCGCCCGCCATGACCAGCACGTATTGCTTGCCGTCCTTGCCGGTGTAGGTCATCGGGGTGGTTTGCGCGCCTGCAGGCAGGCGGCCTTCCCACAGTTGCTTGCCGTTTTTCACGTCATAGGCACGCAGGTACTGGTCCAGGGTGCCGCTGAGGAACGCGACGCCACCGGCGGTGGTGAACGTACCACCCAGGCTAGGCACGCCCATGGTCAGTGGGATTGGAACCGGCGAGCTGTCACGCACGGTGCCGTTCTTGTGCATCCAGATGGTCTGGTGGGTGGTCAGGTCGACCGCCGCCACGTAGCCCCAGGCCGGTGCCTGGCACGGCAGGCCCATCGGCGACAGCAGTGCTTCAAGGATCACACCATACGGGGCGCCTTTGTTCGGCTGCACGCCTTCGGTTTCGCTGACGCGTGGGCCTTGCTTGGCAATGTCGGCAGCCGGGATCAGCTTCGATTTGAACGCCATGTAGCTTGGGTTCACGAAGGCGATCTGGCGAACCGGGTCAACCGAGATACCGCCCCAGTCGAACACGCCGAAGTTGCCTGGGTACACGATCGAACCTTGCAGGGACGGCGGGGTGAACGGGCCGTCGTAGCGCATGGATTTGAAATCGATCCGGCACAGCATCTGATCGAACGGTGTCACGCCCCACATGTCGCGTTCTTTCAACGGCGGCGGCATGAAGTTCAGGTCGGACTTGGGTTGGGTAGGGGAGGTGCGGTCGCCCGCCACTGCGCCCTGTGGCACCGGGATTTCATTGACGGGCACCACTGGCTGGCCAGTGGCGCGGTCCAGCACGTAGATGCTGCCTTGCTTGGTCGACGCCATCACCGCTTGCTTCACGCCCGCAGCGGTCTTGATGTCGATCAGCGAAGGCTGGCCGCCCACGTCCATGTCCCACAGGTCGTGGTGGGTGAACTGGAAGGTCCACTTCACGTGGCCGGTGTCGATGTCCAGGGCGGTCAGGCCCGCGGCGTACTTCTCGGACTCATCGGTACGGTCGCCGCCGTACTGGTCGGGCATCTGGTTGCCCATCGGCAGGTAGAGCATGCCGAGTTTTTCATCCACGGCGAACATGGACCACATGTTCGGCGAGTTGCGGGTGTAGGTCTTGCCCTCGGCCAACGGGGTGGTGTCGTCCGGGTTGCCGCTGTCCCAGTTCCACACCAGCTTGCCGGTGTGCACGTCGAACGCGCGGATCACGCCGCTTGGCTCGTCGATGGAAACGTTGTCGGTCACGTGACCGCCGATCACGACCAGGTTCTTGGTCACGGCCGGTGGCGACGTGGAGTAGTAACCGCCTGGGGCGAAGCTACCGATGTTGGCACGCAGGTCGACCTGACCTTTGTCACCGAAGTCTTCGCACATCTTGCCGGTGTCGGCGTTCAGGGCGATCAGACGGGTGTCGGCGGTCGGCACGAAGATGCGTTTCGGGCAGGCATTCGGAGCGGCGGCCGGGCTGGCAGTGCCAGTCGGGCTCTGCTCGGAAGCGTAGGCGGCGTCATCGTGGTACGACACGCCACGGCAGGTCATGTGCGCCCAACCTTTGAAGCTCTCAGCACCCTGGGTGGTGATTTTCGGGTCGAAACGCCAGATTTCCTTGCCGGTATCCGGGTCCAGAGCAATCACTTGGCTGTGCGGTGTGCACACGTAGAGCATGCCATTGACTTTCAGCGGGGTATTTTCGGCGGTGGTTTCACCGGGATCGCCTGGGCCAGGGATGTCGCCAGTGCGATAAGTCCACGCCGGCACCAGCTTATGGGCATTCTCCGGGGTGATCTGTGCCAGTGGCGAGTAACGGTCACCGAAGGCCGAGCGGCCATAGGAGTTCCAGTCGCCATCGGCCTGGGTTGGCGCAGCGCTGGCCATACCCGGCACCGCGTCGCGGTCCAGTTGGCCGGTCTTGACCATTTCACCTGGGTTGGTGAATTGGCTGGCCAGGGCGGTCGCGCCCGCCAGCACCACGGCAACGCTCAGCGCGCCAGTGCCCAGCGGTGCGGCTTGGCCACGCAGCAATGGCCGACGAAACCACGGCAGCAGCATGACGATGCCGAGGGCGAACAGCAGGGCCAGACGCGGCACCAGTTGCCACCAGTCCAGGCCCACTTCCCACAGGGCCCACACGGTGCTGGCAAACAACACCAGTGCATACAGGCCCAGCGCGGCTCGGCGTGTGGCCAGCAGCAATACGCCGGTCACGGCAATGCCGATACCGGCCAGCAGGTAGTACAGCGACCCGCCGAGCATACTCAGCTTGACGCCACCGGCCAGCAAGGCCAGCCCCATGATCAGCAGCAAGACCCCCAGCAGCCTGGGCAACAGGCGGCTTGGGCTTGAGGCACCATCAGTGCTCATAGTGTGTTTCTCCGTTACGTTGGAATTATGTAACCCCGTGCTTCACTCACTGTAGATGACGATTCGGCTCGGGCTTGGTTCATCGTTATTTTTGGTTTTTTCTGTGGATAACCGGGTTATCCACAGGCGGGCAATCAATCCCCTGGCGCAGGTCGATTCAAGACAGCGCTGTCTTTGTGCAGGAAGAAATTCGGCAAAGGGAGTCGACCGGGAGGTGAAGCGTTTCAGATTGTTGCGAAGGATAATGCGGCGGGGCGTTTTGAGAAAGGGTGAATCGCAAGATGCATCATTTCAGTTTTGGTAACAGTGACAGATAGTCGCTGCAAAAATAGCCTGATGGCAGGCTCTATCTCTGTAGGAGCGAGCTTGCTCGCGAAAAACTCACAGGCGCCGCGTTTATTCAGGAAGCGCGCGTTATCGTTGGCGTTTTTCGCGAGCAAGCTCGCTCCTACAGGGGGGTGAGGTGACGGTTAGAAAGTGGTGCGGATGCCGAACTGCACACTGCGCCCCGGCGCCGGTGCGATGTCGCGCAGGATCGAGCTGGCATAGCGCACGGTCTGGTTGGTCAGGTTCTCGCCATTGACGAACGCCAGCCACTGGCTGCCGCCCACATTGAAGCGATACCCCGCGCTGGCGCCGAGGGTGGTGTAGCCATCGGTGCCGCTTTCGTTATCCGGCACACGCCCTTGGCCTGCGGCATGTTCCACGTCGATACGCGCTTGCCAGCGATCCAGTTCCCACAGCAAGCCGCTGTTCAAACGCAATGGCGCAATGCGCGGCAAGGCTTCGCCGGTGTCCAGGTTGGTGGCGCGGGTGTAGTCGCCCGACAGTTCCAGCGCAAACTTACCGTAGGCGCCTTCGCCGAGCTTCCAGTGATCCTGGGCTTCGAAGCCGGCGAAACGTGCGCGCACACCAGAATATTCGTACTCGGGAATACCTCCCGCGTCCTCTTCGCCTTCATCGTTCAGGGTACGACCCGTGCCCAACAAGCCGATGTAATTGGAGAAGTGGCTATAGAACACGCCGAAGCTGCCCTTGTGGGTGCCGTTGTCAAAGCGCAGGGCCAGGTCGCTGGACACGGCCTTTTCTTTCTTCAGGTTGGCATCGCCCAACTCGTAGGTACCGGTGGCAACGTGGGCGCCGTTGGCGTACAGCTCGTAAAAGGTCGGCGCGCGTTCGGTGTAGCCGAGGGTGGCAGCCAGGGACCAGATCGGCGTGAGGGTGTACACCGCACCTGACGACAGGCTACCGGCGGTGAAGTCACTGCTCTTGTCGGCATTGGCAAAACGCTCGTTGCCTTTGGCGTTCGGGTCGACGCTGGTGTGTTCCAGGCGTGCGCCGAGGCTGAGTTTCAGGCGTTCGGTGGCTTGCATTTCTTCGAGGATAAACAGCGCGCCGGCGTTGGTGTCGGTCTGCGGCACGAAGGCTTCTTCGCCCAGGGCCGAGAACTCGTTGCGGGTCACTTGGGCGCCGACCACGCCATCGAATGGGCCAATCGGCTGGTGACGAGCTTCCACCCGCGCTTCATAGCCTTTGTTCTTGAAGGTGGTGCCGGTTTCACCGCCTTCGATTTCGCGGTGTTCGTAGTCGGTGTACCCGGCGTCGATTTTCACCGAGGTAAACGGCCCTTGCAGGTTGCGGATCTCGGAGGCAAAGGCGTAGTGGTCCTGTTTCATGCGGATGCGCACATCCTGCTCGGCGGGTGAGCCGTAGTTACTGTCGTAATTACTGTAGGACAGCCCGGCATAACCATCGTCCCAGGTGTAGGAACCGCCCACCGCACCGCCGTCCTGGCGCCCATTGCTGTTGCCCAGGCGCCCGTTTTTGCCGGGGCCGTTCTCGCTCTCCAGTGCATGCCGGCTGCGGGCATAACCTGGGATTTTCAAGTCATTGAACTCGCGCCCATTGGCATCCAGATGCAAAGCGAAGGTACCGTTACCGGCCTCCAACTTGCCCGCGCTGCTGCGGGTGGTGTCGGCACCGCCGTAGCGCAACTCGCCAGCGCCATGGATGCCTTCGATGGCCTCGGTGGGGATGCGATTGTCGAAGGTGTTGACCACCCCACCGATGGCGCTGCCGCCGTACAGCAGGGCTGCCGGGCCCCGCACGATTTCGATGCGGTCAACGTTGATCGGGTCCAGTGGCACCGCGTGGTCGTAGGACAGCGACGAGGCATCCAGCGCCCCCACGCCGTTACGCAGGATGCGAATGCGGTCGCCATCCTGGCCGCGAATGATTGGGCGGCTGGCCCCCGGGCCAAAGTACGAAGACGACACGCCCGGCTGCTTGTTCAGGGTTTCACCGAGGCTGCCTTTTTGTTGCAGGGTCAGGTCATCGCCTTCCAGCACGGTGGTGGGCGAGGCGAGTTGTGTGCTGCCCAGCGGGTTGCCGGTGACTACTTGGGGTGGCAGTTCAAGGGCATGGGCCTGGGAGCCAATCAACAGGGCGGCGGCGAGGGGCGACAAGCGCCAGAGAGAAGGCAGCGACATCGGAAATTCCTGGGCAAAATGACTGATAATTTAAGTTACAATATAACATCTCTTTTCTGTGAAAAAGGGGAACTTTTCCTGGCGGGCTATATTCAATGCGATGCTTCCACCTGCTCGCCCCGTCGGCTAAGGTGCGCGGCTGTGTTCCTCTTTTTGCAAAAGGCCCGGCATGACCGCGACAAGCAACGACCCGCTCCACGGTGTGACCCTGCAGCACGTGCTCACCACCCTGGTGGAGCATTACGAGTGGAGCGGCTTGGCCGAGCGCATTGATATCCGCTGCTTCAAGAGTGACCCGAGCATCAAGTCGAGCCTGACTTTCCTGCGCAAAACCCCGTGGGCGCGGGAAAAGGTCGAAGGCTTGTACGTCAAGCTGATGCGTACCAAACGCCCACTGGATTGAGTGCATGAAGCGCTTTGTTGCGGCGGCGGCCTTGGCCGGTTGGGTGGGGTTGGCGATCCAGCAATACCTGATTCTCTATTCGCGCTGGGCCAGTGGCGCGAGCTTGCTGGGCGGCCTGATCAGTTTCTTCAGCTTCTTCACCGTTCTGACCAATACCCTGGTGGTCGTGGTGCTCAGCTACTCACTGGTCAAGCGCGACTCAGCCGCCAAGCGGTTTTTCCTCGCGCCTCGCATCAGTAGCGCGATTGCCGCGAGCATCGTGGTGGTGAGCCTGGCCTACAACCTGCTGCTGCGGCATCTGTGGAGCCCGCAAGGCTTTCAATTTATCGCCGATGAATTGCTGCACGACGTCATGCCGTTGTTGTTTGTGGTGTATTGGTGGCGGTGCGTGCCCAAGGGTACGTTGCGGCTCAAACACATTGCCGGCTGGGTGATCTACCCATTGGTGTACTTCGGTTATGTGCTGCTGCGGGGGCATATGCTCGGGCAGTATCAGTACCCGTTCATGGATGTGGACAGCCTCGGTTATCCACAAGTGTTTGTGAATGCCGGAGGGATTTTGGCAGGGTTTATCGTCATTGGGCTGGTGATCGTTGGCCTGGACAAGCGCCTCAAATCACCCTCGATTTAAAGTGAGCACCATTAAGGTGGGAGCAGGCTTGCCTGCGATAGCATCACCTCGGTGTAACTGATAAACCGAGGTGCTTGCATCGCAGGCAAGCCCCACCTTTATTCTTCGTCGCTGCCTTCGGCACGCCAGTAACCCACGGCCTTGAGGTATTCCTCGTTGACCTTGTGCGCATCCAGCAGCACCCGCCGTACCTGGCGCGACAGCTTGGTTTCGGTGGCGACGAAGCTGTACAACGCCCCGCTGGGCAGCGTCAGGTTGCGCACCACGTCGAGCAGGTCATCCTGGCCGCGCATCACCCAAATAATCTCGACGTCCGCCGCGCTTTGCAGCGCTTGTTGCTCCGCCGCATCGGCGATTTCAATCACCGCCAGCACCTTGCGCCCGGCCGGCAGTTCTTCCAGGCGTCGACCGATGGCGGGCAGGGCGGTTTCGTCGCCGATCAGCAGGTAGCTGTCGAAAATGTCCGGCACGATCATCGAGCCTCGTGGCCCGCCGATATACAGGTGCTGACCGACCTGCGCCTGCTCGGCCCAGGTAGACGCAGGGCCATCGCCATGTAGCACGAAGTCGATATCCAGCTCGCCGATTTTCAGGTCGTAGCGTCGTGGCGTGTAGTCGCGCATGGCCGGTTGCGGGCCGTCGCCCTTGATGGCGAACGTCGGGCTTTCCAGCGCCGCTTGCTCGGCGGCGTTCTGCGGGAACAGCAGCTTGATGTGATCGTCGCTGCCCAGGCTGATAAAGCCCGCCAGCTCAGGCCCGCCCAGTGTGATGCGGCGCATGCGCGGGGTGATGTCCACCACCCGCAGCACTTCCAGGCGGCGGCGTTTTATTTCATGGGTTACGCGGTGAATGGCTTGTGTGTTCATTGGTCTGTCCCGTCGGCAATGGCTTGAGCGGTGCGGTTGAGCAGCGCCGCAACACGAACGATTTCCTGTGGGCTCCAGTGCCCGTTGTGCGAATGCAAGGCATGGCGCAGGTTATGCACCGCTTCGTGGATTTCAGGTGGGCGGTCGTGGCCGCGCAGTGAGCGTTTGCTGACGTCGATGCGCATGCGCACGCCGTCCAGAGCAACGGCCTGCTCACTTAGAAAGAGACGACCGGCGTCGGTGATTGTGTAGTGCTTTTTCCCGCCTTCGGCATTGCCGCTGATCAGCTCGCTCTCTTCGAGGAAGGTCAAGGTCGGGTAGATCACGCCGGGGCTGGGGCTGTAGGCGCCGTCGAACAGGCTTTCGATGCGGCGGATCAGGTCGTAGCCGTGGCATGGCTGTTCGGCGATCAGCGCCAGCAGCAGTAATTTCAGATCACCCGGTGCGAAGACGCGAGGACCGCGACCGCCACGTTTTTCGAATTCACCGCGAGGTTCGTTTCTCATGCAGTCTCTCCAGACAGGTTTAGATATAACGTAAGATATATCTTAATGCGACGATAGGGCTTGGCGACCAACGGTCATCGACGCCTTTTCCGGCAGAGGACCTTGGAATACGTGGAATACGATTAATTTTAGAGTTATAACTTTAATTAGAGTTTAAACTCAGTTAAGTTTATGTTCGGCAGCTTGTTTGTGGTATTTTTCTGAGCGAAAGTTCTTTTGGTTGGCCCTGTTTTTTGTGTTGTAGTCTTGTTCTTACAGCTACTTTGAAAGTTTTGGCAAAGTGCCATGTTTTTCTCTCAATCCCTGATTAATAGGGCTACGCAGGCGTGAGAGGTTGCCTGCATACCTACTGTTGTTTTGAGTTGATCATTGTTTGGCGTTGCAACTAACGGCGGCGCGTTCGTTGTTAAGGCGGTTACTTGGCGACGAATCACTCAATGTTGATAACTACAGGTATTGACCATGTTCAAGAAGTTCGCGATTGCTGTTCCCCTGGCTGTTATGGCGCTGTCCTCCTCGGTAACAGCTTTTGCTGCCGGTGAAGCCAGCCACACCGTCAACATGAAGGCCACCATCCCGACTACCGTGTTCCACGCCCAGCCGCGTGACCCGAACTGGGGTCGCGATGAAACCATGACCTACAACCTGGTCAGCGGTGAGCTGGCGCCGTTGAGCGCCATCTACGACATCAAGAACACCAATGGTTCGGTTCACGCCTACATCGAAGGCGGCCCGGCCGTGCTGTTCAACGGTGACCCAAGCCAGAACATCCCGCTCACCACCACCCTCAATGGTGTGACCCTGACCGGCACCCCACAGGAAGTGGTCAACGAAGCCGACTCCACCCCAGGCGTAGGTGCGGAGATGCGCATCGTCGCAGCCAAACCTTCGGCGACTCAGCGCGGTTCGTACACCTCCGTGATGCCAGTGGTCTTCGACGCGGTACTGCCAGTAGCGCCTTGATGCCACTTAATGCCCGCTTGGCGCGGGCATGACTTTTCAGGTCGGCGAATGCCTCCTCCGTTCGCCGGCCTGGTTTTCGATTCTGGTCTCCTGGCATTCAGAGTATCCGTTCATGTTCCCGATGACGCCTATCGCGGCTGCGCTTGCGCTGCTGATATGTACGAGTGCGCTGGCGGCACCTGCTGCTTCCGGTGCAGCCACGCCCGGCAGCCTGATCACTCAGGCCCAAGGCTTGCCCGCAGGCTTTGCCGATCACTTTTTCGATGTACCCCTGGCGGTGCGCGTAGACCTGGACCACCAACTGCTTGGCGAAGCGCTGATCGTGCTGTCCCGGGATGACCGCGTTACCCTGCTCGAATTCACCGACACCGGCGACAGCAAGGTGCCGGCTGCGACCCGCGACACTTGGCAAGGTCTGCTGGAAAAAGGCGTGGCGTTGGGCGCCTGTACCCAGTCTTGCCCGCAAAAGATGATCTCTGCTTACTACAATCTGGAAAGCTCGCAGTTGTCGATCCTCACGCAGGACGTTGAACTGAGTAGCGAAGCCCCGCGCTTTTACGACCAGCCCGACGGCGGCAGCCTGGGGTTGATCATCAACAACCAGCTCAACCTCAATGGCGGTCAGCAAGACAGCCTCGGCGGCCGTTATGGTTTGCAAGCCAGTTCCAGCGTGGGCAACTGGAGCCAGGTGTTCAACCTGCAACTGGCGCGCCAGAGCGGTAATGACCAACCCATGCGCCACGCGATTCATGAGCTGTATACCCAGCGTGAACTGGAAGGGCAGTTTTTTCGCCTTGGCCACTTCACCCCCAATTCCGATGGCCTGACCCGTCAACTGCGCAGCTTCGGCGCCAGCCCCGACACCGCCTTGGGCATCATGTACGGCAGTTCCGACAGCCTGGCGATCAACAACCCCAAGCCCAGCGTGTACCCGATCTACGTCACCGCCAACCGTCAGGCAGCGGTAGAGATTTATCGCAACGGCTTGTTGATCAACACCCAGGCCGTGGCCGCCGGCCTGCAAACCCTGGACACCCGGCCACTACCCGGCGGTATCTATGAAGTGGAAGTACGCCTGGTGGAAGACGGCCTCACCACCAGCACTACCCAGGAGCTGGTGTACAAACCCGGTAACTGGCGCAACGCCGAAGACCGCTGGCGCTACAACCTGTTCGCCGGGCGCGAAACCAAGCTGTTCAGCAACTGGGACGAGCAAGCCTCGGGTGCGGTGACGGCCGGCGCGTCGCTCAATTACCTGCTGCACCCACGGGTGATTCTTGGCCTGTCGGCCCGCCAGGTGCGCGAGCAACTGCAATATGGCAGCTCGGTGGACTGGACCGTTGCCGACAACACCAGCCTCTATGCCAATGTTTATCAAACCCGTGAACATGGCACGGGCCTTGACCTGCAAGGGCTCTACAGCTTCGGCGCGACCAACCTGGTGTTCAGTCACAACCGCAGCTGGCTCGACACCCGCGACACCTACGAAACCCTGCCCGACGGCACGCGCCTGCGGCGCAACACCTTTGTCGGCCAGGCCAGCAATTCGGCGTTGTCGGTCAACCATCGCCTTGATGCGAAAAACACCTTGAACATGCGGGTGTCCCACAGCCAAGGCAACGTCGAAGGTGCGGGGCTGGACCTGGGCTGGAGCCGTCACGACAGCTTTTTCGGCAGTGATGCCAACTGGCGTTTCTCGGTGTTCGACCGCCCCGGCAGCGCCGGCACCAATGACCAGCGCAACCGTGGCGTGGATGTGAGCCTGAGCGTGAACCTGGGCAGCGATGGCCGGCAGATTTCCGGCAGCATCGGCACCCGCACCGCCCGTGATGGCGGCCGCGATAACAATGCGTCGATCACGTATCGGCAGAACCTCACCGACCATGTGCTGCAAAGTGTCTCGGCCACGGCGATCACTGATACCTACGGCGTCGGCCTGTCAGGCATGGCCAACTTCAGTACCGACGTGGTCAGCGGCGACGGCTTTGTGCAGCGCAGCTCCTTCAATGGCGATTTCAGTGGTGGCTTGAACCTCAACAGCACCTTCGTCGCGGGCGCCGGGAAAATGCTGCTCAGCAGCCAGTACCAGGGCAACGGCGCGGGGATGATCATCGATGTGGAAACCGACCTCGACGAGATCGCCCTGCGCGCCGACGACCTGGGCGGCGGCAGCGCGGTACTGCGTCCGGGGCGCAACTACGTGCCGGTCTCGGCCTACAAGAGCAGCAGCGTGAGCTTCGACTTCGAAGGCAACCACCCGCCGGCGGCGAACATCCAGCCCGCACGCTCCAGTTACCACCTGAACAAGGGCGGCGTGGACTACCGCAAGATCACCGTGATGAAAACCGTCACCGTACTCGGCCGCCTGCTGGATGAACGCGGCGCGCCGCTTAAAGGCCATCACGTAATCAATCACGCCAGCCGTGGGGTCAGCGAAGTGGACGGGTTCTTCTCCATGGAGATGAGCGCCAGCGCGCCGACCCTGCAGGTGCGCTACCAGAACCAGTTGCTCTGCCAGTTCCGCCTGGACCCGAGCACCGCGCCGAATGAAAACGACGTGCTGATGATCGGTGACTTGCGCTGCACGCCGGACACGCTGGCCGAAGCTAACCACAAGGGCGAAACCGCCGGTTGACGGCGGTTGAAACGGGAGTTCATGACCTTGATTACCGCAATGAAAAAACGCTTGGGGCTCTGTGCATTCGCGCTGGTTTTGGGCACTACCTACAGCTTGCCGGCACTGGCTATCGTCGAGCAGATCACGGCGGTGTTTCGCCCCGATCCGGCCAACCCAACGAGCAATAAATTCGTCAATACCACGCCGCAAAGTGGCTTGTGTCCCTGGCACGTTCCCGCCAGGTGCGAGGCGGTCAATACCTTCAGTATTCGTAACAGTTCGTTCCGGGCCTATTCCAATGGGCCGATACCGGCGTTTCCGGAGGATCCGCGCCAGAGCGCCTATTTCAAGGTGCCCTCGGCATTTCGCGATCTGCAAGTGACTCACACCGTCACCGGTCGTGCGGAGACGGTACAGATGCGCATTGCCGGTATTGGGGGACGGTGGAATGTCTCTTATCCACCGGGTGTGTCCGGCTGGGCCACGCCAGGCGTAGGCTGGAACGCTTATTGGCGAGGGGCGCCGGCACCGTGCTTGCCGATCAATTACATGGCGGCGGGACAAGCGTATGCGCTTTTTTTCTGGATCGTTCCGGAGAACGCCGGAGCCTGCAGCGTTACAAATGGTATGGAAATCGGGCGGATGAGCTACAGCACGCTTGAGTACGGCTACGAACTCAAGACACCAAACCCTCTGGGTATGGACGCTGGTACTTATGAGGGTTCCATCACTTACACCATGGGCCCGGGCGGCGATATGGATTTCGGCACCACCATGATCCCCGACGAAAACACCCTGACCTTCAACTTCATCTTGTCGGTGGAGCACGTGCTCAAGATTGACCTGCCGGCGGGCGGCAATCGCATCGAGCTGTTACCCGAAGGCGGCTGGCAAGCCTGGCTCAACCAGGGGCGGCGCCCGTCGCGGCTATGGCGTGACCAGACCTTCGCAATCTCCGCCAGCTCACGTTTCAAGATGACCCTGGAGTGCGGGCTGGTGATCGGCAACACCTGTGGCCTGCGCAACAACGACGGTGACGAAGTGCCGCTTCAAGTCGCCGTGAGCCTGCCCTATGGCTTGCGTGATCAGCATGACCAGGGTGTGAACAAACTGCCCCTGCGCCTTGACGGTGTCGGCACCGAACTGTTCCAGCCGTTGCAGTACGTGAACAACCGCGAGGGCAAGTTGCATTTCGAGGTGGGCAAGGATGACGTGGCCGACATGCTCAAGAAACCCGGCAGCACCTATTCCGGCGTGGCCACGGTGATCTGGGATTCGGAAGTCTAGGCGAGCCCGGCTCGCATATCGGCTCCCTGTGGTGGGCCGCGTTCAATCAATAAGGCGTAATCAAACATGAAACAAGCAGTGTTAGGGGCTGGGCTGTTGCTGATGTCATTGGCGGCGCAGGCCGGGCCGGCGATCAATGTCGGCGTGGTGTATGACTACCTGGAGGGCGACCGCAGTTCTTATCTCAAGCGGGTGTTCAACGGCGGCACCAGCACCGCCTTTATCAAGGTCAATGTGCTGGAAATTGTCTATAACGCCGACGGCACGTCCAGGGAAATCCCGGTGGCCTCCCTGACGGATGACAAGGGCGCCGCCACCAGCCGCGACGGCCTGATGGCCAGTCCGGCGCGGTTGATCGTTCCGGCGGGCGGGCGCCAGGGGACGCGCTTGTTGTACATGGGCGAGCGCGACAAGGAGCGTTACTTCCGGGTGCGTTTCATCCCGGTGGTGCCGGAGAAGGAAGACGACTTCGCCGTGACCGACGCCGAGCGCGACGAGTACAAAAAAGATCTCGCCGCCGGCGTCAACGTCATGGCCGGTTACGGCACGGTGTTTTTCGTGCGGCCCAAGGACACCCGCTTCGATACGAAGGTCGTCGAGACCGCCGACCAGTACACACTGCGCAACGCCGGCAACAGCGTGGTGGTACTCGATGAGTTCCGGGACTGTTCAGCGGCGAAAAAAACCGACTGCGAAGCCACCACCAAGCACCACATTCTGCCGGGGCGCCAATGGCAGCTTGAGAAGAAGCCCGGGCGTGAATACCGCTTCCAGATGATCGAAGGCCGCGACAAAACACCGATGACGGTCAACAGCAACGGGTGATGACAATGTTCAAGCAACTGACGGTATGGGCGGGGCTGGTCGCAACGTTGTTCATCGGCGCGCCGGTACAGGCGTTTCAGGAACGCCAGAGTTTTGATGTGTCGGTCACTATTCCGATCCACGAAGCCTATGTGCTGCCCTCCGAACCCGACTGGATGGCGCAGGACCAACTGCTGGCATGGGACCTGGCGACCTCCAGGCTCGGGCGCCTGCGCAAGAACTTCGACGTAAAAAACCTCAATGGCGGCGTAGCCGCGCGGCTGGGGGACGTGCCCTATCTGTTGAGCGGCCGCGACCGTATTGATTTGCGCGTGCTGTTCAACCGGGTGCCCCTGACCCTGGACTCGACCCAGATACTCAGCGCTGACGAGGCGGGCATGGGCCGGCGCGTCGAGCTGGAGATTGCTCCGATCGAGCCGCAGGGTGGATACCAGGGCGGGTCCTACTACGGCACGGTGCACCTGATGTTTGATTTTCTGGCGCCTTGACCGCGCGGGCCCATTTCATCGAGCTGCTGGTACTTCAGGTCGAAGGTGTTGCCGTTGTTTCATTTGGCGGTGGGGTTCTGCTGCTCAAGGTAACGCTCCCAACCTTCTCAACCGGGCTACCAGCGTACTGCGATAGGCCAGATGAATACCGGCCTCGTCGTCCGATGTGAGCCGGTGCTGGTCCAGCTGCGTGCGGGTAGCGGGGCTCGAATAACAGGGTTGGGTAGTCTGTAAGTCAGATGACTTACCCTAATCACGTCCATGAAAGCATGGGTATCTACACAACTTTTTGGTGCGACGCCGGGCCTGTGGGAGGGGGCTTGCTCGCGAAGGCGACCTGACAGCTGAAGCTGTTATCCGTCTACATATCCATTTCTGCGGTAACGGCCACTTAGGGTTCCGCTTTTACAGCGGCTCACTTTTGAAAAGCGCAAAAGTAAGCAAAACGCTCT
>NZ_JBXAJM010000041.1:0-16655 GCF_058797315.1 Pseudomonas sp. GW823-FHT02F05 | reverse complement strand
GAACTCAGCAGTGAAACGATGCATCGCCGATGGTAGTGTGGGGTTTCCCCATGTGAGAGTAGGTCATCGTCAAGATTGAATTCCGAAACCCCTGTCTGCTAACGCAGACAGGGGTTTTGTCGTTTAGGGCGGCCCACCGCAGCAAATCTGCCTTACGGCTACCGCCTGTCGGTTTCCTACGTTAAAAGAAGATGCTTCTCACAAATTCCTAAGATTTGTCGAAGTTTGGCCGAAAGCCTGACGAGCCATGCGTGCACCGAAATAGAGCGACCGCAGAGTCCGCCTATCCCGATACATGGAATGTTCCACTCGGCACGCTCACCCCCCTTTGGCAAAAGAAGTCGATGAAATGAATCTCAAGTTCAGTCATAAAATTCTGTTGGCCGCGTCAGGCGTCGTGGTTTTAGCCTTCGCGTTATTTACCCTCTACAACGACTACCTGCAGCGCAGCACCATCAGGCAAAACCTGTCGTCGTCCATCCAGCAGTCCGGCGAGCTCACCGCCAGCAGTGTGCAGAACTGGCTCAGTGGCCGCATTCTGGTCCTCGAGAACCTGGCGCAGAACGTTGCCCACCAGGGCAGCGCCGCCGACCTCCGAGGTTTGGTCGATCAGCCAGCATTCACCACCAATTTCCAGTTCACCTATGTAGGTCAAACCAATGGGGTATTCACCCAGCGCCCTGACGCGAAGATGCCTGACGACTACGACCCCCGTCAGCGCCCTTGGTACAAGCAAGCAGTAGTGGCGGACAAAACCATGCTTACTCCGCCTTATATGGCGGCTGTGGGCGGTCAGATCGTGACAATTGCCATGCCGGTGAAAAAGAATGGCGAGTTGTTGGGTGTTGTCGGTGGTGACCTGAGCCTGCAGACACTGGTGAAGATCATCAACTCGGTAGACTTCGGTGGTATCGGCCATGCGTTCCTGGTCAGCGGTGATGGCCAGGTCATCGTCAGTCCGGACCAGGACCAAGTGATGAAGAATCTCAAGGACATCTATCCCGGCACCAACGTGCGCATTGAGAAGCTCAATCAGGACGTTGTCCTCAACGGTCAGGATCGCATCCTTTCCTTCACGCCTATCAGCGGCTTGCCTGGCGCTGACTGGTACATCGGCCTTTCGATCGACAAAGAAAAAGCCTATGCCCCGCTGGGCAAATTCCGTACTTCGGCCTTGATTGCGATGTTGATTGCCGTTGTGGCTATTGCGGTGCTCCTGAGCCTGTTGATTCAAGTACTGTTGCGCCCGTTGACCACCATGGGCGTGGCCATGCAGGACATTGCCCAAGGCGAAGGTGATTTGACCCGACGTCTCGACGTGACCAGCAAAGACGAGTTCGGCGAAGTCGGCAGCGCATTCAACCAGTTCGTCGAGCGAATTCACGCGTCGATTTCCGAAGTGTCTTCGGCAACGCGCCAGGTGCACGATTTGTCCCAGCGTGTGATGGCTTCATCCAATGCGTCGATCATCGGTTCTGACGAACAGAGCGCGCGTACCAACAGCGTGGCCGCAGCCATCAACGAGCTAGGGGCCGCCACCCAGGAAATCGCGCGCAACGCTGCTGACGCGTCCCAGCATGCCAGTGGTGCCAGCGAACAAGCTGACGATGGTCGTAAAGTGGTGGAGCAAACCATTCAGGCGATGTCGGAGCTTTCGCAAAAGATCAGCCTGTCCTGCACTCAGATCGAAACCCTTAATGCCAGTACCGATAACATCGGACACATCCTGGATGTGATCAAAGGCATTTCCCAGCAAACCAACTTGCTCGCCCTAAACGCGGCGATCGAAGCGGCCCGTGCTGGCGAAGCAGGGCGTGGTTTTGCCGTCGTGGCGGATGAAGTGCGCAATTTGGCGCACCGTACCCAGGAGTCGGCAGAAGAAATCCACAAGATGATCACTTCGCTGCAAGTGGGTTCGCGCGAAGCCGTGACCACCATGAACGCCAGCCAGGCTTCCAGCGAAGAAAGCGTCGAAGTCGCCAACCAGGCAGGTGAGCGTCTGGTCAGCGTGACGCAACGTATCGTTGAGATCGATGGCATGAACCAATCCGTCGCGGCCGCCACTGAAGAGCAGACCGCCGTGGTTGAAACCCTCAACGTCGATATCAACCAGATCAACTTGCTGAACCAGCAGGGTGTGGCCAACCTCAACGAGACGCTCAAGGACTGCGATGCGCTGTCCCAGCAGGCCAGCCGACTGAAGCAATTGGTCGATAGCTTCAAGATCTGATCCTGACCGCATCGGAGCGAGGCCTCTCGCTCCGATCGCTTGGTCTCACGTCCAGGGTGCTATTCAGAGGAAACTGATAGCGCTCAGATAGTCGCAGCCTTTGCGTAACAGCGCCTGGCTCTTGGGTGGATAGCACATGCCCATTTTTTCCACGCCCCACCGGGCATTGTCGTAACGGATCATCGATGTGTCACCGATGTCCTCGCCCAGTCCGTCCAGGTAAAAGCCCAGCACTCCGAACAACGCGTTATTGCGGCTCACTTTGCGCAGCGCCCGTTGCCAGTGTTCAATGCTTACTCGGTCAAAAGCGTGCCCAGCCTCGCTGAAAGCGTCGAGATACTGGTCCCAACTCAAGGGCAGTGGGTTGTGCAGGTTGAACACGTTTCGCCCAGGGTCAAAGCGCACGCTGTGGTAGGCGATGAAACGCGCCAGGAAGTCCACCGGCATCAGATCGAAATTGACGTCCAGTCGCGGGACCATCCCTAATTGCAGAGACCCCTTGAGCATCAACATCAAGCGGTTTTTCTGTGGCTGGCAAACGCCGTTCTGGCTGTTGAAGCTGATATTTCCCGGCCGATGAATATTGACCCAGGCCCCTTGCTCGACTGCCCGTCCTAATAGCCGCTCGGCTACCCACTTGGAGAGGTTGTAGCCATTTTTCACATAGAGCGGCAGTGCGCGTCGGGCAGGCGCTTCAAGCACGGACCCGTCGACGTCCACGCTGCTGCAGGCTGACAGCGTCGAGATGAAATTGAGGACCTTCTTGCAATGGGTCTCGCAAAGGCGCAGGCATTCCAGCACCGGCTCGACGTTGTCCTTGGCGAGTGAGGCGTAATCCATCACATGATTGACCTGCGCGGCGTTATGCACCACCACGCCGTAATGACGGGCGAGGTGCTCGTACACGTCGTCGGCCAAGCCCAGGCGAGGTTTACGAATATCGGCGGCGTATACCTGTACTCGGCTCAGGTCCAGATGTTCCAAGCGGTATTCACGCAATGCCTGGGCGAACCTTGTCGCTGCCGAATGGCCGGGCAACTCGCGCACCAGGCACGCCACGTCCTGCGCCCCGCCAGTCAGCAGTGCCTGGACAATATGAACCCCGACAAAGCTGTTCGCGCCGGTGACGATGGCTTTGCGCGAGTCTCCCGCAAGGGTCTCGGGCAGCACCTCGACCTCCAGTGCTCGCGTCGCATCTTGTTCCATCTGGTTGGATGGTGTATCCGGCAGTGCACTGCCATCCATGAGTGCGGCCAATGTGCGGATGGTCGGCGTCTCAAAAAAGGGGCTCAGGCAGAAGCTGCGGCCAAACTGCTCGCGCAGGCGTAGCAACAGGGTCGACAACAGAATGGAGTGGCCACCGAGGTTGAAAAAACTCTCATCAATCGAGAGTTCGCCTGCGGGTAATCCCAGCAGCTCACCCCACACGTCAGCCAGTTGTGCCTGCAAAGGGTCTTGTATGCGACAGCGATCCATCCCGATGGGTATGGGTATTGGCATGGCCAGCAAGGCCTTGCGATCGATCTTGCCGTTATTCGAACGGGGCATGCATGCCAGTTCGCTCCAAGCGCTGGGCTGCATATGCACGGGCAACCATTGCCGAGCATGTTCCTTCAGGCTTGCCAGCGTAGCGCCAGATTCCGGCTGGGCGGCAAAGCCGATGACTCTGTGTGCCGTATCGATCACCACTGCCACTTGGCGAAACAAGCGACTATCGCGCAAGCACTGTTCAATATCCTGAGGCTGAACTCGAAACCCGCGGATCTTGACTTGCTCATCCCTGCGGCCGCCCAGTTCGATGCCTTCTTGCGTCCATTTTGCCAAGTCGCCGCTGCGATAAGCCTGTAGCACTTGGCCATTTGGCAGTGTCAGCGTCACGAACGGATTGTCGGCCCGCGAGAGTGTATTCGAATAACCCAGGCTTACTCCGGGACCGACAATGTACAAGTCGCCCATTACCTGTTCATCCACGGGCTGCAGGTTCTCGTCGAGAATCAGCACCTGGCTGTTAGCGATGGGGAGGCCGATATTGCGATGGCTGTCACCTCGTTGGAATACCCGATGGGTCGCCAACACAGTGGCCTCGGTCGGCCCATAGAGGTTATGCAACTGGCATTGACCGGCCAGTTGTTCGATCACGCAGGGCTCGCAGAAATCACCTCCGGTCAGTAAATGAGTCATGCCCAATGGCTGATCCAGCGGCAGGATGCTGAGCAGTGCCGGTGGCACAAACCCATGAGTGACGCGTTGCTTGCGAATCAGCTCTACCAGTTGCTGAGGGTCGTGACGTTGGTCTGGGCTGGGCACAATCAACTCGGCGCCGGCGATCAATGCAGGGAAAATATCGATCAGTGAAGAATCGAAGCCCAGTGGCGAGAATTGCAGGACGCGACTGTGTTGATCCAACGCCACGCAACTGACGAGCCAGGCCGTGAAATGCGCCAGGTTGTATTGGCTCAGCAGTACCCCCTTGGGCTGGCCCGTCGTACCCGAGGTGAACAGTGCCACGCACGGCTCGTCGGCACGGGGGTGACGGTGCATCAGCGGTTGCGTCATGTCGGCGCTGTGCGCGGCCACCTGGCTCACATCAAGTGAAACGAAACGCTCTCGCAATGGGTGCTGGCCATTCTCCAGCAGCACACAGGCCTTGAGGCTGGTCAGCATGCAGTGCTGGCGTTGCTCCGGGTGGTCAGGCACCAGCGGCAAATACACGGCGCCACAGCCAAGCACCGCGAGAATACTGGCGTACAACTCGGCAGATTTCTCCAGGCATACGCCGACCACTTGTGGAGCCTCGGCATCCTCCAGCAAGGGAAGCAGGCGTTGTTGAATAGCCATGGCTTGTTGCTGGAGCTGCCGATAAGTCAGCGCATGACCGGCGATGTTCAGCACTGTTCGATGCGCGAAGGTATTGAGGCTGGCCTGCAGCCGTTCGATCATGGGCGTTCGGGCCGCGTGCAGTAAGGCAGGGGCCGCCGTGTGGTTGAACCGGTGCATGAAAGCCAAGGCATCCAGCTCTTGCAGGCCCTGTTCAGGCCAGGCGTTAGCAGCGGCCGTTGCCGAGAAATAAGCGGGGTCTCTTGAAAAACCGCAGACCAACAAAGCAGCCCACTCCACCACTGCATTCGTTGCCTGCTGACGCAACCGCTGCCCATTGCCGCTGGGCTCCCGGGCAACGTCGTGCACCGTCAGCAGGCGCCGCTCCCGGTCGTAGCAGCGTAACTGTAATGAGGGCAGCCCGTGTTCGCAGAGCGGGCCGATACCCACGCGCAAGCTTAACCATGGCGCACTGGCGGGCGAGGGCGGCAGCGGCTGACTCCCGTCTTCAATAACCAGATCCACAGACCCCGTTCCTGCCACATGCCCATATTGCTCCAGCTCCTGCCTGAGCGCCGCCAGAGCGTTACCGGTACCACGCCACTCGATCTGCAAGCGCCTCATGCCAACCTCCTCGATACGGGCAGGTAGTCGCGCAGGGCTCGTGCCACGCTGGGGGTTTGCAGTACGCCGCTGTGGTGCAGGAGGCCCATGATATTGGCCAGCAGCGGATGTTGATGGGTGATGGGAAAGTCCAGCGCCTGGATTTCGTCGCGCAGTGCCCGGCGCGTATCGGCACTGATAGCCAAGTGTTCGATCAGTTGCAGATCGAAGTCTTTCTGTAGGTCGTTGGTCAGGTAGTGCGTCAGGAACACGGGCAGGGCTTGAGCAATGTGGTCGCGATCTTCAGAGCTTGCCGATTGCCAGTAGAGGCGCACCAACTGTGTCCAGAACCGCGCATGCCGCCCTTCATCAAACAGATGATCGGCCATCAGGCCGCGGACAGAGGATTTGACGCTGCCATCTTTGGAAAACGCTGCGACGTCATGGGTGATGGTGTTCTCAGCGATGGCGACGCCGATCAACTCTACGGCATCGTGCAAGTATGCCGGTACCTGTGCCTGGGCTGCCGGCAGCGCGCGGCCCAATTCAATTTGCCCGGGTAGATCGAGCGGTTGGATTCCGGTCATCTGCACGGCTTGCTGCAGGAAATCCAGCGCGACCAGCGCGTGATAATCCTCGTCGACAACGACCGTCATCGCATCGTAGCGGCAGGCGAGCGGGAAGGGCAGGGAGAAGCGATTTTTAGCGATGCTGCGCGCGGTTTTGTCGACGATCTCGGTTTCGAAAATCACCACGTCATTGATGAATTTATAGAAGCTTTGCACCAGCACGAAGTCGCACCATTGCGGGCAGTGCTTGAGAAAGGTGGCACTCAACACCAGAGGCTGACGGCACAGGGGGAAGATGAGTTTGTCGTCGTCTTCCAACATCCGCCGGGGGCGTGTGCGGATGGTTGCGCGACGCTCCCAGTCGTCGGCAAAGGATTGGTAATGAGCGGCGTTCACGGACGTACCTCTTGCATCGAGGCCAGTACGTCGTCCCAGAGGGTAATACGACTCTGCACGGCGCCCAGGGCGGCGTTATCGGCCTGTTGCTGACGGCTGGGGTCTGCGTCGACCAGGCGCTGTAGCAACCGTTGCGCCGCGGGCTCGTGATCATCGCTGTCTATTTCGATATGGCGGCTGAGGTAGTGACATAGCGTAGGGGCCTGCCGACCTATGAAAGCATGGCTATGCAAAAGCCTTTCGAACATTGACGGAATCACACACTCTCGGCCATGCAGGAACGCCGCCGCCACACAGTGGGTCGGAGCGCTCAGGGCAATTTGTAAGGTGCTGTCGACGAAGCGGGCCACGCCCTGGGGCGCATCGATCATCTGCAAGGCTGCGCTTACCTCCACTCCCTGGCTTTGCAGGTCGATAAAGCGAGTGATTGCGACCGTGCTGGCGCCCACTTCCGTCATTGCGTCCAAGTACAGCTCGAAGTGGCTGCAATAGCCCCGCGTCGGGTGCTCGTCCGACTCTTCCGCCAGCACGATTTCATTAATCAGGCGGGCAGCGTGCGGGTCAGTGGAGGGGAGCCAGGGCAACTGCATGCAAGTGAGGTCCTTTTGCAGGCGTTTGGTCAGGCTCATGAAATCCCAGACAGCAAATACATGGTGTTTCATGAAGTGTTGTAACTTGCCGAGGCTGGTTATTTCTATAAATAACGGATGATCAAAAAGTTGTCGTTTTTTTTGCGCGAGTGAATGTGGGTACATGGTTGACGCCTATGAGTTGTTGCGAGTGCTCTAAAAGCAGTGTTGAAATATTATAGTTGTGAGTGCGAGAGTAACTTGAGCGCGCCCACGCGCACGGCGAGGCCCTTGCACTAGGCAGACGCAGTGGATGGAAAGGTGTGTCTTGCTGGGAAAAGATAATAAGCTGATTGAATGTTTGAACCGGTATACAAATGTATTAGATGTTTTTCCCGATATTTATGTGTGTGGTGATTGCCCAGCTATACGTGGGATTTTGCTGCGCGCTGAGTCGGCTTTAATTATGATTTGGTTCTTTGTTTTTTCTGATGGAGCAACAATCCCTGATAAGAAAGTTGCTACATCACCTAAGGATCAAGGGCAAAAGCGAAAAAACCTACTGAGTGGGGTTTTTTTCGGCGCTCTCAAGGCCGCTGAGGTAGGTCGCGATCACCTCCATGCCTCGCATCAAGTGGTTACGCAGCGTCAGGATGCTCTCCTCGACCTTCTTCTGCGCTACCAGGCTCAGCAGTTCGCGGTGATCCTCCTGGGAAGTCTCCCCCAGCCCCATCGCCTCAAGGTTGAAGCGCAGGAAGCGCTCCTCCTCATTCAATCCGTGCTCGACCAAAGTGAGCAGCCGCTGGTTGGGCGCCTTGCCGTACAACACCATGTGAAACAGGCGATTGAGCCGACCAATCTCGGTGTAGTCTTTCTCGCTTTCCAGTGCGTTGATACAGGCCTCGGCTTGAGCAAGGTCCGCGTCGGTGAGCAACGGAATCGACAGGCGCAGGGCCTCGGACTCCAGCAACATGCGCAGGGCATAGGTCTCGGCCGAATTGTCCTCGATCAAGGGAGCAACGACGGCACCCTTGTGAGTCACCACATGCAACAAGGATTGCGCCTCCAGCTGGCGCAACGCTTCGCGTACCGGCATGCGACTGACGCCGAACAGGCTGGCCAGTTCTTGCTGGCGCATGGCGGTGCCACAGGGCAATCGCCCATCAAGGATGGCATTACGCAACGTTTCTTCGATAACGGAGCGCGCAAGATGGGCGGGAATAGGCCCGCTGATTTTGATGCTGCTTAATGGGTTCGGCTTCTGCGTCACGGTTGCGCTATCCTCCTTTCTTGAATAATAGTCTGGCTAATTGGATCCAAAGAACACTAAAGATGGGCCAGGTGCTTGTCAAATAGCCAAAGTTTCCGTTTGTAAGTGCTTACACAGCATACTTTGTGTCTCTCACAAGGGCGGTTATAAAAACGCCGCCTCCTGCGATGATTGCACTGTGCCATTGTTTTTTGTAGGGCCAGGCTTCACCATCCCTGGAAATTCCGTCTCTTTCACGGACTGAACATTTTGGCGGTAAGTTTTAATCCCTATCGACTGCTTTGCTGGCTTTTATCAGCAACTTTACTGGCCGGCCTGATGCTCGGCGGGCTGCGTGCCGATTGGGATTTCTCGCAAATCAGCCGCAAGGCTACCGCCGTCTACGGGCCTTTGGGTCAAGGCCAGCAGCGTATCGACGCCTGGCAGCGGTTATTGGTGAGCGAAAAACAGGTCAGCGAGCAGGAGCAGCTCAAGGTCGTCAATTTGTTCTTCAACAAGCAAATGACCTACGTGGAAGACATCGATCTCTGGCACGTTGTGGATTACTGGGAGACGCCCGTCGAGGCACTCTGGAAAGGTGCTGGTGACTGTGAAGACTACGCCATCGCAAAATATTTCAGTTTGCGTCACCTGGGCGTGTCCAGCGACAAGTTGCGCATTACCTACGTCAAGGCCCTGCGGCAGAATCGGGCGCACATGGTCCTGACTTATTATTCGAGCCCCGACGCCGTCCCACTGGTGCTCGACAGCCTGATGGATGAGATCCTGCCGGCTACCCGTCGCACCGACCTGGTCCCGGTGTACTCATTCAACGCCGAGGGGTTGTACTTGCCTGGTGCCAAAGGCAACAAAAAAGTCGGTGATACCAAACGCTTGTCGCGCTGGCAGGATGTGTTGAGAAAAATGCGTGCGGAAGGCTTCCCAGCCGAGCCTGCCAACTAGGAGTAACTGATCGGATGTCTCTGTTCAAACAGCTATTGATCGCAATCTGTCTGTTCCTGGTGGTCGCCTTCAGCGGCAGCTTCATGGTCAGCCTGGAAAGCTCGCGCACCCAATACGTCAACCAATTGCGCTCCCACGCCCAGGATGCCGCGACGGCATTGGCGCTGTCGCTCACCCCGAATATCGATGACCCAGCCATGGTGGAGCTGTTGGTCAGCTCGATCTTCGACAGCGGTTACTATGCCAGCATCCGCGTCGTGGACCTGGCCACCGACAAAACCATCGTCGAGCGTAGCGGTATTCCCGACAACAACGGCGTGCCCAACTGGTTCGTCAAGCTGATCGGACTGGAGCCGGCGGGCGGTGATGCCCTGGTCAGCCGTGGCTGGGAACAGGCCGCACGGGTAGAAGTGGTCAGCCATCCGATGTTCGCCCTGGCCAAGCTCTGGCAAAGCGCCCTGGGTAGCCTGGGCTGGTTGCTCTTGTGCGGTGCGGTCAGCGTGGTGCTCGGTGGGCTGCTGCTGCGCCGGCAATTGAAGCCGTTGGACTATATGGTCAAACAGTCCCACGCCATTGCCCGCCGTGAGTTCCTCAGCCTGCCTGACTTGCCCCGCACGCCTGAACTGCGGCGGGTGGTGCAGGCCATGAACCAGATGGTGGAAAAGCTCAAGGCGCTGTTCCAGGAGCAGGCCGAGCGTAGCGAAAAACTGCGCACCGAATCCTATCAGGACAACCTCACCGGCCTCGCCAACCGCCGTTATTTCGAGATGCAGCTCAACGCCCGCGTCAGTAACCCGGAAGAGACCAACTCCGGCTACCTTCTGCTGCTGCGGGTCAAGGACCTGGCCGGCCTCAACCAGCGCCTGGGTGGCCAGCGCACCGACCAGTTACTGCAAGCGGTTGGCGAACAACTACTGCGCCAGTGCGCGCCGTACCCGGAAACCCATAACCTCGTCACCCGTATTCGTGGCGGTGAGTTCGCCGTGCTGGCGCCGGGGTTGATGCGTGAAGAAGCGATGCAGCTGGCGCAAAACCTGGAAAGCACCTTGCTCAGCCTGCAAGCGACCGGCGCCAGTGACGTTACGCCGGTCGCCTATATCGGCCTGGCGCCGTTCAGCCATGGCGACGCGCCCCAAGCCCTGCTGACCCTGGCCGATCAGGCCCTGGCCCAGGCCCAAGCGCAGGGCGACACCAGTTGGGTGTGCCTGGACCGCAGCGCCGCCGCCAGCGTGGGAGACGATCACCATGCCTGGCACACCTTGTTGGACCAGGCCCTGACCCAGCAGCGCTTCCAGCTGTACTTCCAGCCGGTTGTCGCCAGCCAGGACCCGCAATTGGTCTTGCATTACAAAGTACTGTCGCGCTTGCAGGACGAAGACGGCCACACCATACCGGCCGGGCGCTTCCTGCCGTGGCTTGAGCGCTTTGGTTGGTCAGCCCGCCTGGACCGCCTGATGCTGGAGCAGGTGCTCAAGCAGATGGCCAGCCACACCGAGAACCTGGCGCTGAATCTTTCGGCCGCGACCTTGCAAGATACCCAGGCCCTGAACCGCGTTTATGACCTGCTACGCCAGCACAGCAACCTGGGCCCGCGCCTCACCCTGGAGATTGGTGAGGAGCAACTGCCTGAGCAGCCCGTGCTGGAACAGATGACCCAGCGCCTGCGCGAACTGGGCTTCTCCCTCAGCCTGCAACGTTTCGGTGGGCGGTTCAGCATGATCGGCAACCTGGCGCGCCTGGGCCTGGCGTACCTGAAGATCGACGGCAGCTACATTCGCGCCATCGACCAGGAAAGCGACAAGCGCCTGTTTATCGAGGCCATCCAGCGAGCGGCCCATAGCATCGACCTGCCGTTGATTGCCGAACGTGTAGAGACCGAGGGCGAACTGAAGGTGATTCGTGAGATGGGGATTTTCGGCGTGCAGGGCCAACTGTTTGGCGAGCCCGCGCCCTGGAAATAATTCACCTGTAGGAGCGAGCTTGCTCGCGAAGATCGCCAACAATAACGCGCAAAACCTGATGCCCCGTGGCGATTTCAGTTTTTCGCGAGCAAGCTCGCTCCTACAGGGGTAGGAGCGGTTGGATTAAATCAATCCTTTCTCGTCATCATCGATCAACTGGCTCAACCCACCCAACGCTTCCCTCGCCTGGTTACGGTCCATCAACTTGGCCTGGGCTGCCGGCGGCAGGTCGGTCACGCTGATCACCCCCTTGCGGGTCAGCACCTGGATCAAGTCATCCAGCACCCGGATCATCTCAAAGTCGCTCTGCTTGAGCTGGGCCAGGCTGGTTTCCACCACTTCGTTGGCGTACCAGGCCTGTATCTCATGGTGATCGGCCGGCAGGGTTTCAGTGGATTCGGTAAAGGCAGCGGCCTCTACGCGAACCAGCGCGCCCTGTGCATCACGTTGCACGTAAAACATAACAACCCCTCGAAAATGCGCCACAGGCGTTCAACAGCATAGGTCAACGCTGCGTGTATGGGCGTGAGTATGCGATGCGCCGTCCGCCAGGGCCAGCGACCCGTAGGCCAAAAAATCGGCCGCCTGGAAGGGCGGCCGATCAATCGCGTCTTAGGTGTGATCGATCTTGATGGTCGGGTCGGCACCACTGATCAGCGAGTTGATGCTGGTGTGGGACCAATCGTTGCCTTCCAGTTTGATCGTCACATCAGCATTGGCCAGGCCACCGGCGGCGTTGAGCTTGCCTTCACTGCTCACTTGCAGGGTCGACACACCTTCTACCGTGGTGATCTTGAGGTAATTGTCGATGGTGCTGTCGGTTTCACCTTTCAACAAATCGCGCAGGTCAATGCGGTCGCCTTCGGACGCCTTGAAGTCCTTGATCACATCGTTGCCGATGTCGCCCGCCTTCCACACGAAGGTGTCGGCCCCCGAGCCACCGATCAGGATGTCGTTGCCCTGGCCGCCAATCAACGTGTCGTTACCCGTGCCACCCAGCAGGATGTCATTGCCTTTGCCGCCGTCCAGAAGGTCGTTGCCGCCCTGGCCGAACAGGATGTCATCGCCAGCCCCGCCCAACAGTGTATCGCCGGCATCTTTGGCGCCGGAGACGTCGAAGTCCACATAGTGCTCGGTGACGTACTGGTGAACGTTAGAGGCAGTCACTGCCGAGACAGCCACGCCGGTCTTCTGTGCGACAAAGGCCTGCAGCGCGTTGTAACCCTCGCCATTGATCCCGCTGAAGCTCACCAGGTCGCCGAAGAGGATGTCGTTGCCGTCGCCACCGCTGACGGTGTCCGCGCCCGGCAACGTCGCCTCTGTGTGGCCGAGGATAGCGTTGGCCAGGTCCTTCGGATCGATGTTGGCCTGTGGCTTGCCATCGCTGTCGTACGGTGCCAACTGATTCAGGCTGACCCCACTGTTGAGGCCGATGGCTTCTACGCCACCTGTGGACAGACCTTTAAGCAGTGCGAACGCGCTGTTGGAGTTGAGGGTGGTGGAGTAGTCGGTATCGTAGCCGAGGCCGCCTTGCACCGATATTTCATAGGTGCCATCCCCTTGGGCGTGGATGATTCCCTTGTTGTACCCCCAGCCGTAAGACCAGAGGGTTACCTTGCCGGCAGAGTTGATATCAAGGTAGTTATTCGAATCGATGTTGATCCGGGTGGCGGTACCTATGGTGTAGTTGTTCATGGTGACGACATCATCGAGCCTGACGTTGCCGTACAAGTATGGGTTGGTCTGCTCGGACGCTTGGTAAAACGTCGGCTGACCATCGGTGATGAAGTACGTTGTATTGATAGCGCCAGTGTTGCCAGTCGCCTGGGCACTCTTGAAGAAGTTGGCCGCGGCCTTGAACACGTCTTCGTAGTTGGTCCCGCCGGTAGACACCATGGAATCCAGGACTTTCTGCAGCGAGTCCAATGCACCTGGGTCTTTCAGGTTGACTGTCACCGTGCGATTGACCTGGTCGCTGAAATCCGCCAGGAAGATATTCACAGTGCCAGAAGTGCTGGCGCCGATACTGTTTTTCAGCGAGTTGAACGTGGTGGTCAGCGAGGTTTTTGCCGCTGCTATCGAGTCCGCACCCATACTGCCCGATGTATCGATCATGAACGCGATGTTGTAGTTCTTGCCCTGCACCACGTTCAAGCCGGCGACGTCGGCCACGACAATGTCGTTGCCATCGCTGCCATTGATGGTGTCGCTGCCCGAGGTGCCGGTGACCGAATTGTAGGTCGCTGGGTGCACCGTGACGGGCAATTGCGCGGTGGTGGTCGCTGAACCGCCGATGCTCTCGGTGGACGTCGAAGTGACCGTCAGGTTGAACTGACCGCTGTAGTAGGTCGGCGGCTTGATGGTCAGGGTGTTCAGGTCCCAGCCCGTGACATTCACTTCGCCCACGGTTTTACCCGCAGTAAAGGTGTGCCCCGACGCGTCAGTGAGCACCGAGCCTGCCGGAATGCCGCTGATCTTCACGCTCAGGGTTTCGGAGCCGTCGGTGTCGGTCAGCGCGGTGGTGACCTTGGACAATTTGACCGTGCCGTTTTCCTGGCCTTCGTTGAGCTTGTAGCCCACGTAGTAACCGTCACCGTTGCTGCCATGCAGGTCGGATACGGTGACGCCGGCGTTGGTCAGGTCGGTAAGGCCGGTGTACAGCGGCACGGTGCTGGTGCTCAGGTTCTGCACCGCCCCGCCGTTGACCGACAGGTTGACGTCAAAGCTGCCAGGCCCCGCTTGGTTGGCCTGGTAGATCTCAAGGCTGTAGTAACCAGTGGTCGTTGGCGTGAACGAGCCGCTGAACTTGCCGCTGTTGGTACCCCACAAACCGCTCGCAACGTCTTTACCGCCAACGTTGACCACCACGCTGTCATCCGCGATACCGCTGAAGGTGTAGCTCTTGCCCGCTTCCATGTAGATCAGGCCGGAGATCTTGGAACCAGAGCCAGCGGCCACGTTGTCGACGGACTCGACGTTGGTCACCACAGAGGTGCTGTTGGGTGTGCCCGCGTTATCGATGGCTTTTTTCAGCACGTCCGGTGCAGCACCGTTGCCGTTGTTGCCGAGGCCGGCGATGCTGTTCCAGCCCTGTTTGACCAGGCCGGTCGAGGCAACGTTGTTGTCGGCCACGCTCAGGGTCGGTGCGTCGGCCACTGGGGTGATATCGACTTTCACCGTAGCGCTGGTGCCCAGGTCCTTGCCATCGGTTGGCTGGAACTTGAACTGCGCGTAATCCGCCTGCTTGTTACCCACGCCAGTGCCGCCGTAACCGTCGGCGCCGGACTCGTTGGCGTTCGGCATAAAGCGCAGTTGGCCGCCATCGATCTGGGCCTTGGTAAAGGTCTGGCCGCTGGTCACGTTGGTCCAGGTGCTGCCGTCCGCCGCAAGGTATTGCAGCTTGCCGGCTACTGGCAGGTCGGTGATTTTCACCCCGAGGCTGGCTTGTGGCGAGTCCACATCGCTCACGCCGAAGTTGGCCCAGGTCAGGGCCAGCGCCGTGTCTTCCGTACCGGTCACAGCACCGCCAGTGGCCACTGGTGCATCGTTGACCGCTACCACGTTGACGGTGGTGGTGGCCACGTTGGAGTAGTTGCCGCCATCGGTCACCGTCACGGTGATGGTGCGCGGTGTGGTGCTCGGGTCGTGGCTGTTGTTGGTGAACGTGATGTTCTGGATACGTTGCATGTAGTCAGCCAGCGTTGCGCTGCCGGACAACGTCAGGGTAATAGTGCCCGTCTGGTTGTTGGTGCTGACGCTGATGCCATTCACGCTATTGCCCAGGTTCAGGGCATCACCGGCCTGTGCGTTGGTCAGCGTGACCGTCGCGCCCGTCAGCAGTGTGCTGTCTGGGTCAGTGATCTTGATATCCGTATCGGCGATCGACACGCCCGGCCCGGCGGTACCCTCGGTAAATGTCGTCTTGTAATCGGCACCCGTGGCGCCGCTGGAGTTGTTGGCATCCAGGTCGATCACCGGCGGCGCATCGTTGTCGAGGATGTTGGTGGTGACGGTGCCTTTGTCGATCACCAGGTTCTCGAAGTTGCCTCCGGTGACCTTGTCGATGGTGATAACGATCTGTTCCGTAGGCTCGGTGATCTTGTCGTCGAGCGTGCGGATATCAAACGGCACGCTGCTGGAGCCTGCCGGGATCTTCACGGTGTACACGCCGGTGAAGTCCGAACCGTCAGTGGCGGTGCCGCTGTATTTGAGCGTCACGGTTACGTCGGTTTGCGGCGGGTTGGTCAAGGTCAGGGTGTAGTGGGCTGTGCCACCTTCAGTGACCGAGCCATCGCCCGTTATGCTGATTTTGGTATCCGTCACTACATCCGTGACCTTGGTGACCGCGGGGCTGGCGTCAACAATCAGATGCTCGTACTTGTCGCCACCGCTGACCACGCCGGTGATCTTGGCGCTGACATCATTGGCGCCGACATAGGCATCGTTCGGTGCGGTAGCTGTCGTGAAGCTGGTGGACTTGCCACTGCCGATGGTGATGGTCGAGCCGTTATCCAGCCTTACCACCAAGTCGGAGCCCACGTTGTTCACGGCCGCGCCGTTCTTGTCGACCAGGGACGCGGTGTAGACGATCTGCCCGCCTTCGCTGACCGAACCGGTGGCCTTGAGTACCACGGTCACGTCGTCGATGGTGTCGTTGATGGTGGTCGTGGCGCCCGCAGGTGTGATGGTCACCCCCTCGAAATTGCCGCCGGTGGTGCCGGTGATCTTGACGGTCTGGGTGCTCTTGTCGATGAACACGTCATCGGTAGGCGCCGGGACGGTCACCGTGCCCATGGTCTCACCTTGCTTGATGGTGATGCTCGAACCGTTGTCGAGCTGGACCAGCATGTCGCTGCCGGCCTTGTTGCTCAAGGTGGCGGTGTAGGTGATCTGGCCGCCTTCGTTGACCGCGGTCGGGGCAGTCAAGGTGACGGTGGTCAGGTCGGTGGAGCCTGGTGTGTCGGTGACGGTGGTGTTCACCGCCGTCGTGCCCGGCACGAGGTTCTCGAAATGCTCGCCACCGGTCACGCCTTTGATGGCGGTGGTGACGGTTTGGTCGCCTTTGTAGACGTCGTTTGGCGCTACGGTGGTGATGGAACCGCTCGACTGATTCACACCGATGGTGATGGTTTTGCCGTTATCCAGGGTCACGGTCAGCGGATTGGTGATGTTGGTCACCGGTGCGCCATTTTTATCCACAAGGCTGGCCGTGTAGACGATGTTGCCGCCTTCACCCACGGTAGTGGTGGCGGTCAGAACTACATCCACCTTGTCGATGGTGTCGTTGATCGTGGTGGT
>NZ_JBXAJM010000040.1:0-21249 GCF_058797315.1 Pseudomonas sp. GW823-FHT02F05 | reverse complement strand
CTTTTCAAAAGTGAGCCGCTGTAAAAGCGGAACCCTAAGTGGCCGTTACCGCAGGAATGGATATGTACTCGGTATAAACAGTGTCGCCTGTCAGGTCGCCATCGCAGGCAAGCCAGCTCCCACATTTGGAACGCTGACCGTCAGATAGATAGAGGCCGGCTGTCAGGCCGTCTTCGCAGGCAAGCCAGCTCCCACATGGGCTCTATGTCCAGCTAAAAAATAGGCCAAGGGCATGAGCTGATTCGACCCTCCCCGCCCGTCATCCAACCGTCACATCCATCTGCTGTGCTGGCGCCCATTACTCATTTGCCCAAGGACCCGTGGCCATGTTTTCCGTGCTCAAACCCCACCGCTGGAAACTCGCATTGCTCCTGATCGCCGCCAACCTCGGACTGATCCTGCACCTGGCCTGCGGCGAGCTCAAAAGCGTCAGCGAATGGGTGTGGCTGGATATCATCGGCGAAGGCGGTTCGGCGCTGCTCGCGCTGATCTGGCTGGGCCTGGTATTGAAAAGCCGCCCCGCCGGACGGGTCACGCAATACCTGGCGCTGGGGCTGTCGTGCATCTTTTTTTCCTGGTGGATCGACAGCCTCGACGAATTCATCCGCCTGCCTGACAGCATCTCCTGGGATCACTGGCTGGAGTCAGGGCCAATGCCGTTGGGCATGATCCTGCTGACGATTGGCATTTATCACTGGCACCACGAACAACTGGCGATCAGCGCACAGATGGAAAAACGCGAGCGGTTGTTTCGCGAGCATCGGCTGTTCGACAAACTCACGCCCCTGGCCGGTGCCGACTACCTCAAGCGCCAACTCGCCGACAGCTTGCGCGACAGCCAAGCGCAGCAACAACCACTGTCGTTGTTGGCCCTGGACCTGGACAACTTCGCCACCATCAACCAGGCCTACGGGCATGCCGAGGGTGATGCGGTGCTACAGGCTGTCAGCCATGTGCTGTTGCTCAACCTGCGCCGCCAGGACCTGTTGTGCCGCCTGGCGGGCGATCGTTTTGTGGTGCTGCTGCCCAACACCGGCGAGCGCCAGGCCCAGGGCCTGGCGCTGGAGTTGCAACACGCGGTGCAGAGCCTCGCCCACAAGACCCGGCAACAGGGCGAACGCCTGCAACTGACGGCGACCACGGCGGTGGTGATGGCCTTGCAAGAGTCACCCCACGAGCTGCTCAAACGGCTGAATATCGGCCTGGCCCGGGCCAAGCAACCCCTTGCGAAAAGTGCCTGAAATGGCCGTGAAAACCAGCTGGTATGAAAACGACAGCCGCTTCATCCCCGGTCACTATCAACCCGCCACGTTGATCGACCTGGGCTTGTCCCGGGACATCGACAGCCATCGCCTACTGCGCGGCACCGGCCTGTTCCACGAAGACATCCTGGCCGGCAATGCGCGATTGAGCCCGCAGCAGTTCCTGGGTTTGATCGGCAACAGCCGCAAACTGCTGGATGCCGATGACAGCAGTTTCCTGTTTGGCCAACGCCTGCTGCCCGGCTACTACGGCGCCGCCAGTCATGCCCTGGGGCATGCACAGAACCTTCATCAGGCCCTGGATATCCTGATCCAGCAACAAGTGCTGCTCAGCCCGCTGGCCACGCTGCAACTGGAGCTGGATGAGCACCACGCTTACCTGTATTGGTTGGACAGTTGCGGCGCCGGCGAACACTGGCGCTTTCTGCTCGAAGCCAGCATGACTTCACTGGTTGCCATGAGCCAATGGCTCAGCGGCCAGCGCTTGCCGTGGGTGTGCAGCTTCAGCCACGCCGAACCTCGGTATGTCGAGCAATACTGGGTGCATCTGGGCGAACACACGCGCTTCGAACGCCCTCTGGACATGATGTGCCTCCCCCGTGAATACCTCACCCACACCTGGCCGGGCGCTTCGGCCACGGCGGGCCAGGTCGCGCGCCAGCAAGCCCTTGAACAAATCGAGCAACTGGGCTTTGCCACAAGTTTTCTGGACTGCCTCTATGCCTACCTGCGCGAACACGTGCGCCAGCCACCAAGCCTGGAACTGGCCGCCCACACCTTCGCCATGAGCCCGGCCACGCTAAAGCGCAAGTTGCAACGGCACGACACCGGTTTTCAGCAACAGGTCGACCGGGTGCGCAAGCATGTGGCGTTGCACCTGTACCAGGCCAAGGGGTGGAGTAACGAGCAAGTAGCGGCGTACCTGAATTTCAACGATGCGGCGAATTTTCGGCGCTCGTTCAAGCGGTGGACGGGCAGCACGCCCAACCTGATCCGCCAACTGTTCAGCAGCCGCTAGCCAGGCGTTCGCGCAGGAACTCCACCAGCGCTTGCACCGGGCGTGAACTCTGGCGGTGCTGCGGGTACACCGCCGACAGGGTCAAGGCCTCAGGAGCGAAGTCCTCCAGTACCTTGACCAGACGCCCATCCTTCAAGGCCTCGCTGACAATGAACGTCGGTAGGTAGGTAACGCCCAAACCGGCTATCGCGGTATCGCGCAGCAGGTCACCGTTGTTGACGCGCATGCGCCCACTGACGCTCAACGCTTGCACCTTGCCTTTGAAACGCCATTGCACCTGACGGCCGTGGCCGTAAGGCAGGCAGTCGTGCGTGGCTAAATCCTCGGGTTTCAATGGCGTACCCCGCAGCGCCAGGTAGTCGGGGCTGGCGCAATACACCCGCTCGATAGCGGCGATCCGCCGGGCGATCAGGGTGGAGTCTTCCAGGGTGCCGATGCGCAGCACCAGGTCGTAGCCTTCGCCGATCAAGTCCACCGGGCGGTCGCTCAGGTCGACTTCAACGCAGACCTGCGGATGCTGGCGCAGGAACAACGGCAACAGGCAACCCAGGTGCGCCATGGCGAACGACAAGGGTGCACTGAGGCGAATGGTGCCGCGGGGTTCGCTGTTCTGGCCGGCGATGCCCTGCTCCACTTGCTCCACCTCACCGAGCAGGCGCAAGGCCGACTCGTAGTAACTCTGGCCCAGCGGCGTGACGTCCAGGCGCCGTGTGGAGCGGTTGAGCAGGCGTACGCCCAGGCGGTCTTCCAGTTGGATCAGGCGGCGGCTGACGAATTGCTTGGACAAGCCCAATTGCTCGGCGGCGGCGGTGAAACTGCCGGATTCCATGACCTGGCAGAACAGGCGCATGTCTTCGAAGGGGTTCATTGTCGCTTCTCAGGGGACGATGGGCTGTTTATAGCCTGTCAGTGGTCACACCACAAACCAAAATGTGAACACGATCAAATGTGGGAGCTGGCTTGCCTGCGATGGCGGTGCTTCAGTTGAAAAATCGGTGACTGGCATACCGCTATCGCGGGCAAGCCCGCTCCCACAGGGCTTTGCGGTGTTTTACAGAGCAGGTTACTTGGCAGCGAACGCCGAGTAGCTGTTCATCAGGTTGCGGTAGTTGGGAATGCGCGGCGAAAGCAGGTTGGCCAGGCCTTCCATATCGTTGCGCCAGTCCACTTGCAGCTCGCAGGCCACGGAGAACCAGTTGACCAGTTGCGCACCGGCGGCGGTCATACGCGCCCAGGCGGCTTGTTGCACGGTTTCGTTGAAGGTGCCGGAAGCGTCGGTGACCACGAAAACCTCGAAGCCTTCGTCAAGGGCACACAGGGTCGGGAATGCCACGCACACGTCGGTCACCACACCGGCAATGATGATCTGCTTGCGGCCGGTCGCCTTGACGGCCTTGACGAAATCTTCGTTGTCCCATGCGTTGATCTGGCCAGGGCGCGGAATGTACGGCGCGTCGGGGAACAGTTCTTTGAGCTCAGGCACCAGCGGGCCGTTGGGGCCGCTTTCAAAGCTGGTGGTCAGGATGGTCGGCAGGTTGAAGAACTTCGCCACGTCGGCCAGGGCCAGCACGTTGTTCTTGAACTCGTTGGGGGAGAAATCCTGCACCAGGGAGATCAGGCCGGTCTGGTGATCAACCAACAGCACAACAGCATCGTCTTTGTTCAAGCGCTTGTAAGTCATGGGTAACTCCTTTGGGGATGGGGTGTTTTTCAAAAAGCAAAGCAGGAGCAGCCGAACGCCCCCCAGAAACCCTGGAAGTCGCTGACCGGCACGCTGGAAAGGCGCGCTTTTTCATGGCTGTGGGCATGCACGCCACAGGGGCCGCTGCACTGGTGAACCTGGGCCTGCATCGGCGACGTCGGGCGCCAGTGCCCTGGCACCTTGACCACCGGCGACCAGTCGGGCAGCACCGGTACTCGTGGCGGTGCGAAATCTTCGAATTCGCCAGCGCCGTACACGACCTTGCCGCCGACCACTGTCAGCACCGACTCGATCCACTTGATAGCTTCTTCCTCGACACTGAAAAAGTCCGCCGACAACGCGGCGACATCCGCCAATTGACCGACCTTGATCTGGCCTTTCTTGCCCTGCTCGGACGAGAACCAGGCGCTGCCGTGGGTGAACAGCTCCAATGCGGTAAGGCGCGGCAAACCCTCGGCGTGCAGCTCCAGGCCACCGACAGTACGGCCGCTGACCATCCAGTACAGCGAGGTCCAGGGGTTGTAGCTCGACACGCGGGTGGCATCGGTGCCCGCCCCAACCGGCACGCCTTCGGCCAGCATGCGCTTGATCGGCGGTGTGGCTTCGGCGGCCTTGGCGCCGTAGCGCTCGACAAAGTATTCGCCCTGGAACGCCATGCGATCCTGAATCGCGATACCGCCACCGAGGGCACGCACACGTTCGATGTTTTTCGGGGTGATGGTTTCGGCGTGGTCGAAGAACCACGGCAAGCCATTGAACGGAATATCGCGGTTGACCTTCTCGAACACGTCAAGCATGCGCGAGATGGACTCGTCGTAAGTGGCGTGCAGACGGAACGGCCAGCGCTGTTCCACCAGGTGGCGCACCACCGGTTCCAGCTCCTGTTCCATGGTCAGCGGCAGGTCCGGGCGGGGCTCGAGGAAGTCTTCAAAGTCCGCCGCCGAGAACACCAGCATCTCGCCGGCCCCGTTATGGCGCAGGTAGTCATCGCCCTGATGCAGGGTGACGCTGCCGGTCCAGTTCTTGAAGTCGCTGAGCTCTTCCTTGGGCTTCTGGGTGAACAGGTTGTAGGCGATGCGCACCGTCAACTGTTGATCCTTGGCCAGTTGCTCGATCACCGCGTAGTCATCGGGGTAGTTCTGGAAGCCGCCGCCGGCATCGATGGCGCTGGTCAGGCCCAGGCGATTGAGTTCCCGCATGAACTGGCGGGTGGAGTTGACCTGGTATTCCAAAGGCAGTTTCGGGCCCTTGGCCAAGGTCGCATACAGGATCATCGCGTTAGGCCGCGCCACCAGCATGCCGGTGGGGTTGCCGTTGCTGTCGCGCACGATCTCACCGCCCGGCGGGTTCGGCGTGTCCTTGGTGTAGCCCGCCACCCGCAGGGCTGCGCGGTTGAGCAAGGCGCGGTCGTACAAGTGCAGCACGAACACCGGGGTGTCCGGGGCGGCCTGGTTGAGTTCTTCCAGGGTGGGCATGCGCTTTTCGGCGAACTGGAATTCGTTCCAACCGCCCACCACGCGTACCCATTGCGGCGTGGGCGTGCGGTCGGCCTGGTCCTTGAGCATGCGCAAGGCATCGGCCAGGGACGGCACGCCTTCCCAGCGCAGTTCAAGGTTGTAGTTCAACCCGCCACGAATCAGGTGCAAGTGCGAGTCGTTGAGGCCGGGAATTACGGTGCGGCCCTTGAGGTCGATGACCTGGGTGCCGCTGCCGCGCAGGGCCATGGCTTCGCCGTCGGTACCCACGGCGACAAAGCGCCCTTGGTGGATGGCCACGGCGGTGGCGCGTGGGTTTTCCCGGTCCACGGTGTGGAACTGGCCATTGAACAGAATCAGATCGGCGTTCATAGGGTTTCCTTTACAGAGGCTTCAAGCCAGGGAGCGAACAGGCGGGTGGCCGCCGGCATCAGCAGGTACACCACCAGCAACACGATGGTCAGGGTGACCAGGAAGGTGGAGACCACGTAATTGGACAGAAACGGGTGCAACCGCAGGATCGGCCCCCAGATAAACGGCAGCAGCAGGGTTTGCGGCAGGATCACAAACAGGCTGACCACCGCCTGCTTCCAGCGCGGCGGCTTGGCACCACCCTCGGCCTGGGGCGTGAACCAGAATTCATTGGCCGCGCCGATTTCCGTCTGGTCGCCGTCCGCCAGCATCGGCGCGGCTTCGTCGATCAGGGCCTGGCGTTGCGGGGAGCCGAGCCACAGCTCAAGGGCGCTGGTGGAGCTATAGCGCAGCACGCAAGTGAACAGCGCCATGCCGTTTTGCTGGCTGCGCACCACGTCAACACCAAGGTGCCCAGGGCGTTCGCCCGCGATGCGCACGATGCGGCGCAACCAGGCTTCGTACTCGACTTCAAAGCCGGGTTTGACCCGGTGCTTGACGACCAGGGTGACGACTTCGTCGGGGCTGGTGTTGGTGGTTGAATCCATGGCTGAGTGCTTCCCCGGGGTATTGAGCGATGGGGAGAGTCTGGCGGCTTGGCGGCTGGGGAGAATTGGATGTATGTGCTGTTTGGCTTGTTGCAGGAGCGGGCTTGCGCGCAAAAAACGTCAACGATAACCCCTACTTTCTGAATAAACGTGGCGCCTGGGAGTTTTTCGCGAGCAAGCTCGCTCCTGCAATTGCCGGCAAAGCTATGTGGCCCGCGCCATATGCTCCGCAATCCTGCCCCTCAACCACCGCTCCGCCGGGTCGTTGTCATGCACCCCGCTCCACACCATCGACAGCTCCGCCGCATCAATCGCAAACGGCGGGTCCTCGGCGCGCAGGCGTGTGCCTTCGGTCAACGCGCACGCGGCGTAATCGGGCACGGTCGCGATAATCTGCGTCCCCGCCAGCAACGCCCGTAACCCGCTGAACTGCGGCACCGCCAGCACCACGCGGCGCGAGCGGCCGATGCGGGCCAGGTCCAGGTCGATATTGCCGCTCAGGTCACCGGAGAACGACACCATTGCATGGGGCCTGGCGCAGTAATCATCCAGGGTCAGCGGCGCCTCGCCGTCATCCCCGCGCAGGACCTTGCAGGGGATATCGCGCAGTTTCTTGCGCTTGGCATTGGCCGGCAGATCGGTGGTGTAGCTGACCCCCACGGAGATTTCACCGCTGGCCAGCAGCGAAGGCATCAACAGGTAATTGGCGCGGCGCACCACCACGATGATGCCTGGCGCTTCTTCGCGCAGGCGGCTGAGTAACGACGGAAACAGCCCGAACTCCGCATCATCGGACAGGCCGATACGAAACACCGCGCAGCTGGTGGAGGGGTCGAAATCCTTGGCGCGGCTGACGGCGCCCGAGATGGTGTCCATGGCAGGTTGCAGCTCCTTGAGTATCGCCAGTGCGCGCGCTGTGGGTTCCATGGCACGGCCGTTACGCAACAGCAACGGGTCGTCGAACAAATCGCGCAAACGGCCCAGCGCGGCGCTCACTGCCGGTTGGCCGATAAACAGTTTTTCGGCGACTCGGGTCAGGTTTTTCTCGAACATCAAGGCTTCGAAAATCACCAGCAGGTTCATATCGACGCGGCGCAGATCGTTGCGGTTCATGAGCGCTATCCAAACGTTTTCCAGGGGGCCAGGGAAGCATGCACTGCACGCCTGGGATTGCATAGCTGTGCTGTCTTTTCCGGCACCGCACCTGGCGAAATTAACAACGATTAACTCGTCAGCCAGGCGCTCCGGCAACAAGATGAAGCGCGTCTACACTGCACCCATCCACCGGGAACGTTCCCATCGACTGCGGATATTTGTCATGGCCCGACTCGAGCAATATTCCCCCCGGTTGCCCGCCACCGGTGGCCTGTGCCCCCGGCGCGAGCGCATCGCCAAGCAACTGATCCTCGCCAACCTCGGCGAAAGCCTGGCGATCGCCGACCTGGCCCAGGCCTGCGCCTTGTCGCGCAGCCATTTTTCCCGCGCCTTCAAGTGCACCACCGGGCTGTCGCCCCAGGAATGGATCCGCCAGCAACGCATCCAGCGCGCCAAGGAGTTGATTACCGGCTCGTCCCTGAGCCTCACCCAGATCAGCCTCGAATGTGGCTTTTGCGACCAGGCGCACTTCTGCCATATGTTCACCCGCAGCGAAGGCGTCAACCCGATGACCTGGCGAAACCACCACTCGCGCAGCAAACCTGATGTGATCGCTGCCTAGTGGTCTGCACGTACCTGGAATATGCTGGTCGCTCCCTTCCTCCAGAACCTGGGCAGCCATGAATGACTTGAGCGACCAGGCCGTGCATTTCGGCCCCTACCGCATCCACCCGCGCCAGCGCCTGGTGCTGGAGGCCGGCCGCCCGCTGCGCCTGGGGCGGCGGGCGGTGGACATTCTGCTGATCCTGCTGGAGCACGCCGGCAATGTGGTGAGCAAACAGGAGTTGATCGCAAGGGTCTGGCCCAAAAGCGTGGTGGAAGACGGCAACCTGCGTGTGCACATGGCTGCGTTGCGCAAGGCGCTGGGCGACGGCCAGGCCGGGCAGCGCTATATCGTCACGGTCGCCCAGCGCGGCTACAGTTTTGTTGCGCCACTGAGCATCGAACCCATGACGCTGCCCACCGACGGTGCGCCCAAACGCCCCAGCCATAACCTGCCCCTGCGGCGCACGCGCATGATCGGCCGCCAAGCGCTGATCGACGCCCTGGTACAACAACTGCCGCAGCAACGCTTTATCACCCTGACCGGTGCCGGAGGCATCGGCAAGACCACCGTCGCCCTGCGGGTCGCGGAATTGCTGATCGGGCATTACCGCGACGGTATTCACCTGCTGGACCTGGCGCCGCTCAGTGCGGCGTCCATGATCCTGCCCAACCTGGCCGCCCTGCTCGGCCTGACACCGGGCGAAAATGCCTCCCTGGCCAGCCTCGCCCGCAGCCTGCAGGCACGCCAGATGCTGCTGGTGATCGACAACTGCGAGCACCTGCTCGACGACATCGCCCTGATCAGTGAAACCCTGCTGCGCCATGCACCGCACCTGCACATCCTCACCACCAGCCGCGAAGCCCTGCGCGCCGAAGGTGAATATGTGCAGCGCCTTGAACCGCTGGCCTGCCCGCCCGCCACCGGCAACCGCGCCCAGGCCCTGGGTTACCCGGCCATGCAATTGCTGATCGAGCGCGCCATGTCCCACCAGGAGAGCTTTGCCCTCAGCGACGCTGAACTGCCCCTGGCGATTGATATCTGCCAGCGCCTGGACGGCATTCCCCTGGCGATCGAACTGGTGGCCGCGCAAATCGAACGGTTTGGCTTGCCGGGCCTGCTGGTGCAGATGGAAGACAACTTTCGGCTGCTGACCCGCGGCCGACGCAGTGCCCTGCCCCGCCAGCAGACCCTGCGCGCCACGCTCGACTGGAGCTTTGACCTGCTAACGGCGTGCGAGCAAATCTGCCTGCGCCGCCTGGCGGTCTTCCGTGGCGGCTTCAGCCTGGTCAGCGCAGCGGCGGTGATTGCCGGGGAGCAAGTGGCCCCCGCCGAAGTGCTGGGCTCCATTACGCAACTGGTGGCCAAGTCGTTGTTGAACGTGGAAGCAAGCGATGACGAGATGGTCTATCGCCTGCTGGACATCACCCGCACCTACGCCCTGGAAAAGCTCAGCCAGGCCTGCGAACTGCATGCCACACGAGAGCGCCACGCTGCACGCTGCCTGGCGCTGATGGAACAGGCCCAGGGCGACTGGGACCTGATCGCCACACAGCCGTGGATCGACCGTTACGCACCGCTGCGCGAAGACGTGCGTGCCGCCCTCGACTGGGGCTTTGCTGACGACGGTGCGCAGCTGCTGGCTATCCGCCTGACGGTCAGCGCGATGCCGCTGTGGCAAGAGTTGTCGTTGCTGCGTGAGCACGGCGGCTATGTGGACCAGGCGCTGGCGCTGATCGGCCAGGTCACCGCGCCCTGCACGCAATTGACCCTGCAACTGCAATTGGCCCTGGGCAGCCTCTCCTACCACGCCATGGGCGCCGCACCTCGGACCATTGCGGCATTCGAGGGTGCCGCACGCCTGGCCGAGACAACCCAGGACCTTGGCGGCCAGTTGCGTGCGGTCTCCGGGCTGATGGCGGTGAACCTGTGCGCCGGGCGCTACGGCCCAGCGCAGGCGCTGAGTGTGCAGTTCGAACGCCTCGACCCACGCACCGAGCCGTTGCTGGGCCTTAGCGCGCAGCGGCTGCGTGCGCTGGGTCAGCATTACACCGGCAACCAGACGCTCGCCCGGCACCACGCCGAGCAGGTGCTGCAGCGCATGTCCCAAAGCGGTCACGTGAACCGCTTTGCCCTCGGGGTTGGCGTGCAGTACGACCAGGGCGTCGCCTCCTTGACCGTGTTGGCGCGAATCCTGTGGTTGCAGGGCTTTCCCGAGCGCGCCTGGCGCACCGCCAGTCAGGCTTTGGAGTTGGCGCTACAGATCAACCACGGCACCTCGATTTGCTACACCCTGGCCCTGGCTGGGGTGGTGATCGCCCGCTACAACGGCGCCGAAGACGACGCCCAAGCCCTGCAAAGGCTGCTGCTGGAGCAGTCGCACAAGCATTCTGTGCAGTTGTTCCAGACCTGGGCCGGGCATTACGCCGGTATTCTTGGCCAGCCGGATTGGCAGGGCCTGGGCCTGATCCAAGACACCTTGATCACCTTTGGCACCCATGCCGTGGATGTGCCAACCCTGGAACGCGCGCGCAGTGGCGCGGCGGGCTGGTGCGCCCCGGAGATTCTGCGGGTGTACGCCTTGCAGCTAGAGGATGAGCACACCACTGAAACCCTGCTGCTGGAGGCGCTGGGCCTGGCGCACCAGCAAGGAGCCCTGGCCTGGGAGCTGCGCTGCGGCGCAGCCCTGGCGCAACTGTGGCAACAGCAGGGGCGCATTCAGCTCGCCAGGGACTTGCTCGGTTCAATCCACGCACGTTTCAGCGAAGGCTTCGCCACTCAGGATCTACTGCGCGTGCGCTGCCTGCTCGACGAGTTGCAGGACAAACGGCCGGCCTGAGAACGCCCCCAGGCAAGGCGCGTAGCCCTGCTGCAAACGCGCGACCTGACGCGGGTCGCGCAGTTGCCCCAAAGCGTAGCTGCGCACACAGTTGAGCAGCCGATAGCGCGCCGGGCCCAGGCCGGGCTCGACGCTCAGCAGCGAGACGTTGACCAGGCGCGCCAGCAGGTAAGAAAGATCGGCATGTTCGAGCTCGGTACCGGTCACCAGGTCACTCAGGGTGGGTAAGGTGACTGCCATCTTGAACAGACTCAATTGCAGAAACAGCCAGCACTCCGGCAGGCTCAAGCGCTCGTAGCTCCAATCCAGGGCCGCGGTCAGTGAGCGATGGCGCTCCACTGCCGTGCGGCGCCCACGGGCCAGCACTTGCAAGCCTGTGCGTACTTGCGTCTGCACACCGCCGATGCCCAACGCATCCACCTGGGCGGCCGCCAATTCCAGGGCCAACGGCAGGCCGTCCAGACGCCGACACAGGTCGCCCAGCGGCGCCAGGTCCTGAGGCCGCAAATCAAACCCCTGCTGATTGGCACGCGCGCGCGCCACGAACAGTTGCACCGCAGGACAGGCCATCGCCTGCTCGACATTGGCCAACGCCTTTGGCGGCGGCACTGCCAGCCGAGGCACGCGCACTATCCACTCGCCAGGGGCCAGCAAGGCTTCGCGACTGGTGATCAGCACGCTGATGCCCGGCGCCGCCTCGCGCAGCGCACGCATCAGTTGTCGACACGCGCCCAGCAGCAGGTCAGCGCCGTCGAGTACCAGCAACACGTGGCGCGAGGCCAGGCGCCGGCCCAGTTCGTTGAGGCTCGCGGGCGTCGAATGCAACTGCAACACCCTGGCCAGGCTACCGAGCAGTTCGCTCGGGGTTTGCACAACGGCCATGTCGACCCACCATACGCCGTCGCGATAACGCGGCAATACCCGCTCGGCCAGGGCCAGGGCCAGCGTGCTCTTGCCAATACCGGCCACGCCTGTGAGGGTCAATAACCGCTGCACAGGCAACCGTCGCGCCAGCACGCCCACCAGTTCATCTCGCCCCCACACCGGGCTGAGCCGTGCAGCCAGGTTGTGCTGAGGCAGCAGCGTCGGCAGCGCGTCCTGCGCAGGCGCAGCGAAGCAGTAACCGCGCTGGGGGTGATTGAGGATCCAGCGTTGGCCGTCAAGGGCACGACGCAGCGCGGCGATATGCACACGCAGGTTGCTGTCTTCAACGACGCTGTTGGGCCACACCCGTTCGATCAAGGTCGCCTTGCTGACGAAGTGCCCGGGCGCTTCGAGCAGTACTGCGAGAATATCCAAGGCTCGCCCGCCCAGTGGCACCGGCCAGCCCGCCTTGCTGACCAACCGCTGCTGCCGATGAAAGGTGTAGGGGCCAAAGCTCACCGCCGTACCATTTTGCATGTCCGTCAAAGCGCTGAAACACCCGTGCTTGAGTGCCTGCGCATCCTTTTTCCATGGGCTCGACGCTATCTTGCCAGTTGGCGATGACAGGACAATGCTGGCACGGGGAGCGATACGGACAATCGGGTGCCTGAGACGGACATGGTGTCGTTAACTGAACTGTTGTCGGTATTGGGTAGGGTTCAGCCCGAGCTTTTCGCTGAACAGAAAACGCATATGCCGCACGCTGCCAAAGCCTGCGTGGAAGGCCACGGTCTTGAGCGGCAGGTCGGTGGTTTCCAGCAGGTGCCGGGCCCGGTCGATGCGCGCGCCCTGCAGGAACGCCATGGGCGTCATCTGCACGTCCTTGGCGAACAGCCGCGCGAAGTGGCGTGCGCTCATTCCGGCCAACTCAGCCATGGACTCGATGGTAAAGGGTTGATCCAGATGCGCCAGGACGTGGTTCTGCACGCGGGTGATCGGAGTTTCCTGAGGCGCCACGGCGGCAGTCATCGGGCTGAACTGGGCCTGGCCGCCCTGGCGCTTCATCACCACCAGCAGCACTTTGGCCACATCCACCGCCACTTGCTTGCCATGGTCCTGGGCCACGACCGACAGGGCCAGGTCGATACCCGCAGTGACGCCGCCAGAGGTAATCAGCCGCCCGTCCTGCAAATAGATGCGATCGGTCTCGACGATGGCGCTGGGAAACGCCTTGATCAACCGCTCGGTGTAGTGCCAATGGGTGGTCACGCGGTGCCCGTCGAGCAAACCTGCGTGGCCGAGCACAAAAGCGCCGGTGCAGATCGAGCCAAAACGCCGAGCCCGTGGCGCCGCAGCTTTGAGCCAGGGCAACAACGCGGGGTGGCATTCGTTATAGGCGCCGGGGCCGCCCGGCACCAACAGCAGGTCATAAGCCGCCTGGGCCTGTTCCAACAGCAGGTCGGTCTGCACGCTCACGCCATTGGAGGCCTGCAACGGACCGGGCTCAGTGCCGATGGTCAGGATCTGGTAGTGGTCGGCCGCCGGCAGGTAGCGGTTGGCAATCGAAAACACTTCCAGCGGCCCGGCCATGTCGAGCAGCAGGAAGTCCGGGAACAGCGCCATGGCCACGGTTTTCATAAGCGGGAAATGTCCATCGAGAAGGAGTGCGACGGGCATTATGGCACGACTTTGACTGTCAACCTGAAAGAGACAGTTATTCTATTTTCATCTTCTTAATCAATCATTCGTTAACCATTAACCTTCTTCTCAACGCAAGCGCTCTGCATCTCGCAGCCCGCGCTCACTTGAGGACTGGACCCATGCTGACCCTTCGCAAAGCTTCCGAACGCGGCGCCGCCAATCACGGTTGGTTGAAGTCGTTCCACACCTTCTCTTTCGCCAACTACTGGAACCCCAAGGAACAGGGTTTTTCCGACCTGCTGGTGATCAACGATGACCGCGTCGCCGCAGGCAAAGGCTTCGGCCAGCACCCGCACCGCGACATGGAGATCTTCTCCTACGTGCTCGAAGGCGCGCTGGAACACAAGGACACCCTGGGCACCGGCTCGGTGATCCGCCCCGGCGATGTGCAACTGATGAGCGCGGGCAGCGGCGTAGCCCACAGTGAGTTCAACCACAGCCAGCGTCATGGCGTGCACTTCCTGCAAATCTGGATCGTGCCCAACGAAGCAGGCGCCAAGCCGCGCTATCAGCAGGAGCACTTCACAGAAGCGCAAAAACGTGGGCGCTTGCAGTTGATCATCTCGCCGGAGGGCGCCAACGGTTCGCTGAAAGTGCGCCAGGACGCACGGGTGTATGCCGGGCTGTTCGACGCTGACGAAAGTGCCCGCCTGGAGCTGGCACCGGATCGCTACGCCTACATCCATGTGGCGCGCGGCAGCGTTGAACTCAACGGCCAGCGCTTGCAGGAAGGCGACGGTGTACGCGTACGGGACGAACGCCAGATCCGCCTGAGCCACGGCGAAGACGCTGAAGTACTGGTGTTTGACCTGCGCCCCAACGAACTGCCGCAAATGCCATGACGGCCGCAGTGATGGTCCCGGCAGCGGGACCATCGTTGGCATCGATAGTCACCATCAGCGCAATGAAGTTCTCTAAAAAAATGCAACGCGTAACATCAAACCCATGCCAAACGGCACCCAACTAAAACACTCGGAGCACATCATCATGAAACGCCAATTCTTGCTTAGCCTCGCTTTCTCGGTACTCGCTGCAAACGCTTTTGCCCACCCGGTTGTCGCTGAAGGCGGCGCTGATCGCCTGATAGAAACCCGTGTTGCCGAAGGTGGCGCGGATCGTCTGCAAGAACGTGGTTTGGCTGAAGGCGGTGCTGATCGCTTGCAGGAACGTGGTTTGGCTGAAGGCGGTGCTGATCGCTTGCAGGAACGTGGCCTGGCTGAAGGCGGTGCTGATCGCTTGCAGGAACGTGGTCTGGCTGAAGGCGGTGCCGATCGTCTGCAGGAACGTGGCCTGGCTGAAGGCGGTGCTGATCGCCTGCAGGAGCGTGGCCTGGCTGAAGGTGGTGCCGAGCGTCTGCTGAGCACCCACGTATAACCCCGCACTGTTGGCGGGACACCCCAAACCGGCCTGATCAGCCGGTTTTTTTTCGTCTTCGATTTGCCTGGGTATCCACACGATGTCGACTGAAGCGCTAAGCCGTGCCTCAACCCGGCAGCGGGATTACCCGCAGCGGCCTTACCGACTTGTAGGAAAAACTCGAATAGATCTCCTTGACGCAAGGCAAGGTCTGCAAGACCTCTCGGGCAAATTCACCGAACGATTCCAGGTCCTTGGCCACCACTTCCAGCAAAAAATCATAGCGCCCAGAGACGTTATGGCACGCCACAATTTCTGGGATGGCCAACAGACGTTGCTCGAACGCCCGGGCAATTTCCTGGGTGTGGCTTTCCATCATGATGCTGACGAACGCGGTCACCCCGTAGCCCAGTGCCTTGGGCGAGAGAATCGCCTGGTAGCCACTGATCACCCCACTTTCTTCCAAGGTGCGCACCCGACGCCAGCACGGTGAAGTGGTGAGCGCCACCCGCTCGGCCAACTCGGCCACGGTCAGGCGGGCATTGCCCTGCAACGCGTTCAAAAGGGCTTTATCGGTGCGGTCCAGCTTGATAGGCATAACGTGCCTCTATTCATTATTTTTATCGGTGTTTGATCCACAAACGCAGGTTTTTCCGGGCTTTTTTGCAAGGTTCATCCGTGGTTATGAGCATAGCATTGTAGGAAATAAGGAGCGCCCGACATGCACAATAAACACACCACATTCGGCTTTTCCACCCGTGCCATACACCACGGCTATGACCCCCAGGACCACCACGGCGCACTCGTCCCGCCGATCTATCTGTCTGCGACCTTCGCCTTTCCCACCGTCGAATACGGCGCCGCCTGCTTTGCCGGCGAAGTCAGCGGCCACTTCTATACGCGCATTTCCAACCCGACCCTGGCCCTGCTGGAGTCACGCATGGCCAGCCTGGAAAACGGCGAGGCCGCCGTGGCGTTCAGCTCCGGCATGGGCGCGATAGCCGCGACGTTCTGGACCCTGTTGCGCCCGGGCGACGAGATCATCGTCAGCCAGACGCTCTATGGTTGTACGTTCGCCCTGCTGCACCACGGCCTGAGCGAATTCGGCATCAAGGTGCGGCATGTCGACCTGACCGACCTCACCGCCCTGCAAGCAGCGTTCTCCCCGGCCACCCGCATGCTCTACTGCGAGACCCCGGCCAACCCCAACCTGCGCCTGATCGACATCGCCGCCGTGGCCGAACTGGCCCATCAGCAGCCGAATGTCACCGTGGTGGTCGATAACACTTATTGCACCCCCTATCTGCAACGTCCCCTGGAACTGGGCGCCGATGTGGTGGTGCACTCGGCCACCAAATACCTCAGTGGCCACGGCGACATTACCGCAGGCATCGCGGTGAGCAACCAGGCCCTGGCGCAGCGCATTCGCCTGCAAGGGCTCAAGGACCTGACCGGCGCGGTGATGTCGCCCCAGGACGCCGCATTGCTGATGCGCGGCCTCAAGACCCTGGGCCTGCGCATGGAGCGCCATTGCAGCAACGCCCAAGCGGTGGCCGAGGCGCTGCAGGCGCACCCTGCGGTGCAGTGGGTAACCTACCCCGGTCTGCGTTCTTTCCCACAATACGAACTGGCAAACCGGCAAATGAAACTGCCCGGCGGCATGATCGCCTTTGAACTCAAGGGCGGCCTCGAAACCGGCCAGCGCTTCATGAACGCACTGCAACTGTTCACCCGCGCAGTCAGCCTGGGGGATGCCGAATCACTGGCCCAACACCCGGCGAGCATGACCCACTCCACCTACACGCCCGAACAACGGGCGCAGCACGGTATCAGCGAGGGGCTGGTGCGTTTGTCGGTGGGGCTTGAAGACGTTGCGGACCTGCTGGCCGATATCCATCAGGCCCTGGCCAAGTGCAGCGCTGCCAACCTGCGGCCCATTGCGACAGCGGCGTATGCGATGAAATAGCGTCCAACCCCATGGGTTATGCGGTGCCTGGGCGGCGGTCGGAAGGATCCGGCTGCCGCTCTGCCTGTTTAATGTTTTTTTTCGCAGATTGGATCCCCCTCCTTTAGCCAGGCTGTACTAGCATGTCAGCGGCGGGACGCACTATCACTGCAGGTTATTCACATTAGTTACCTTCTTAACCCCCGTCGCTATAAGGCCCAATACCTGCACGAAACTCATGGACGAATTGATGAACTCACACCTGTTCCCACAGATAGGCAAGGTCATCGCCAGCACCGGCAGCCGCCATTTCCCACGCATGCTGCATGACCTGATCCTCACCCAATTGGCAGTGGACGCCACCCATATCACCCAATTGCAAGTCAGCCGCGAAGGCCTTGGCCGCCGCAAGATCAGCCCGGTGTACACCGATTCGGCGGCGGCCCTGGGCAGCGAGCAACTCGCCGCACAACTGCACCTCACGCGCCGCAAGGACGATGTGCGCTATGTGCTGTCGGTGTATCGCTCGCACCCGTCCGACAGCTTTTCTGCGCAAGAGCGCAGCATGCTCCAGGACTTCTCCACGCTGTTGCTGCCCATGGTGGAAAAACACATCACCGCGCTGCAGCCATCGCTCCCGGACAGCCCGTGCGCAGTGCCTCAACCCCAGGGCATCGACACCTTGCGCCGACGCATCCAGGAGCGCCTGCTGCAATCGGGGCTGACCTTGTCCAACCGTGAACTGGAAGTGTGCGTAGGCCTGCTGGCCGGGCGCACCGCGCCGGAGTTGGCCGAGCAATTGGCGTTGAAGGTCAACACCATCGAGAGCTACCTCAAGCGTGCGGCGATCAAGTTGGGGATCAGCGGGCGGCACTCGTTGTTGCGGTGGATGTACTCGACCGAAGACTAAGATCGTTCCCACGCTCCGCGTGGGAATGGATCCCGTGACGCTCTGCGTCACTGTGGACGCAGAGCGTCCATGGCGGCGTTCCCACGCAGAGCGTGGGAACGATCAGCAGCTCCCTCAGGTCAGTCCCGGGCCAGTGCCTCTATGGGGTCCAACCGCGCCGCATTCCGCGCCGGTACAAAACCAAACACAATGCCGATCAACGTCGAACAGGCAAACGCGGTAATGATCGAGCCCACCGAAAACACCATCTCCCACTCCTTCACAAACAGCGAAAACAGGTAGCCGATGGCGTAGGACAAGGAGATCCCGATGATCCCGCCGATCAGGCACACCATCACCGCCTCCACTAGAAACTGTTGGCGAATATCCGATTGCCGCGCCCCCACCGCCATGCGAATCCCGATTTCACGGGTGCGCTCGGTGACCGACACCAGCATGATATTCATCACACCAATACCGCCCACCAGCAAAGAGATCACCGCAATCAATGACAGCAACAGCGCGAGGGAGCGGCTGGTTTTCTGCACCGTCTGCATGATGCTGTCGAGGTTGTTGGTAAAGAAATCCTTGGTGCCATGGCGTTGCAGCATGAGCTTATTGACGTTGTCTTCCACCACCTTGCTCGGCTGGCCGTCCTTGATGCGCACGGTGATGCTGTCCAGATGACGCTGGCCCAGCAGACGGCCCGCCGCGGTTTCGTATGGCACCCACACGTTCAGGGCCTTGCTGGCGGCGAACATGTTTTTATTGTCCGCCGTCACCCCGATCACCGTGCACGGCAGGTTGCCTATCAGGATCACCTGGCCCAGCGGGTCGATGTTGGGCCCGAACAGGCGCTGGCGGGTATTGTGGTCGATCACCACCACCTGGGCCTGGCGCCGCGCATCGCTTTCGCTGAAGGCGATGCCGGCTTCAAGCTTGAGGCCCTTGACCTTGAAGTAGCGGTCACTGACACCATTGACCTGTGCATCCACGTCGATGTTGCCAAAGCGCAGCATCAGGTTGCGGCCCACCACCGGCGTGGCGCTGTCGACGTAATACAGCTGGTTCAGCGCGTCCACATCCGAGGGCATCAGCGTCTGGATCGCCGAGGCTCGACTGTCGCCAAAGCTGGTGCCGGAAAAGATATCGATGGTGTTGCTGCCAATCGCCTGGATGTCCTTGAGCACATAGCGCTTGGCGCCTTCGCCGATGGCCGAAATCGACACCACCGAGGTGATGCCGATGACAATCCCGAGCATGGTCAGCAAGGTGCGCATGCGGTGGGAGATCAGCGCCACCCACGCCATGTTGAACGCTTCCTTGAACAGCCCCAGGCTCGCCACCAGGCGCCGCGCCCCGCTGCGTCGGGGCTCGACCGGCGCCTCGACGGGCAATTCCAGGCCGACGCTGTCGTTGGCCTTGTCGCTGATGATCTCGCCATCACACACCTCGACAATGCGCTGGGCGTTCGCCGCGACCTTGGGGTCGTGGGTGACGATAATCACCGTGTGCCCCGCCGCGTGCAGTTCGGCGAGGATACGCATCACCTCCTTGCCGCTGTGGGTGTCGAGGGCGCCAGTGGGTTCGTCGGCCAGGATCACTTCACCGCCATTCATCAAGGCCCGCGCGATACTCACCCGCTGCTGTTGCCCGCCAGACAGTTGGCTGGGCCGATGGCTGGTGTGGCCCGACAGGCCCAGGCGTGCCAGCAATTCCCCGGCGCGGCTATGGCGCTGGCTTTGTGGGGTGCCGGCGTAGATCGCCGGCATCTCCACGTTGTGCAAAGCGCTCAGGTGCGCGAGCAAATGGTAACGCTGGAAGATAAACCCAAAGTAATCACGCCGCAGCTCTGCCAGTTGCTCATCGCCCAGGGAGCGGGTTTCGATGCCATTGATCTTGTAGCTGCCGGCGGTGGCGTAATCCAGGCCACCGAGGATGTTCATCAGGGTCGACTTACCCGAACCGGAGGCGCCGATGATCGCCAGCATTTCCCCGGCATGGATGGTCAGGTCGATGCCCTTGAGCGCGATGAATTCACGCTCGCCGGCCATGAAGCTGCGGGTGATGCCCTTGAGTTCCAACAGAGGCTGGGTCATGACTCAACTCCCCGCCACGGCAGGTGTAGCATCGCCGATCACCACGGTGTCGCCCTCGGCCAGGCCGTCCAGGATCTGCACCTTGACGTTGTTATTGATACCGGTCTTCACCGTGCGGGCGACCGCCTTGCCCTTGGCATCCAGCACCCGCACTTCGTAGCGGCCATCGGCATTGCGCACGCCCAGCGCCGCCACGGGCACTATCAGCGCGGCCTGGGCGGTGTCGAGCACGATGCGCACCTGGGCGGTCATGGCGATGCGCAGGCGGTGCTCTGGGTTGGGCACGTCGAACAACGCGTTGTAAAACACCGCGGTGTTTTGCTTCGGCGTGCCGGCGGTCTGGGTTTCCAGGAAGTTCTGCGGCGCCGGCTCGGTGCCGCGCAGCTTGGCGTAATAGCGCTTGTCCGCCTCGCCGAGAATGGTGAAGTACACCTGCTGGCCGGGGCTGATATGAATCACATCCGCTTCCGACACTTGGGCCTTGACGGTCATGGTGTCCAGGTCTGCCAGCTTGAGCAGCACGGGCGCCAACTGGCTGGCGATCACGGTCTGGCCTTCCTGGGTGACAATACCCACCACGTCGCCGTCGATGGGCGCGTTGATGCGGGTATAGGCCAGGTTGACCTTGGCGGTGTCGATCTCGATGTGCGCGCTTTTGATCTGCGCGTCCAGGGACAGCAGGTTGGCCTGCTGCACCTGGTAGGTCGATTCGGCGTCTTCGAAATCCTGGCGTGACACCGACTCGTCGGCCTGCAAGCCTTTGTAGCGTTCATATACAGACTTGGCCTGCTTGAGCTGCGCGGCTGTCGCCCGGCGTTGGGCCTGGAGGTTTTCTTCATCGACCTGGGTTTTGCGCAGGGTGTTCTGCAGGATCAAGGGGTCGATTTCGGCCAGCCATTGGCCCTTCTTTACCTTGTCGCCGACTTTGACTTTCAGCGACTTGAGCTGGCCAGAGACCTGGGCGCCGACGTCGACTTGTTTGACGCCTTCGAGCAGGCCGGTGGCCAATACCGCGTTTTCGATATCGCCGCGTTCGGCGGTCGCGGTGAGGTATTGGGGGGCGTCGGCCGGGGCGTTTACGGTGTAGATGGCCAGGCCGATTGCGACGGCCACTGAAGCCAGAATGCCGATTTTGCGGAGTTTAGACGTTTGCATGGTTGGCTTCTTGATTGAGTACAAATATGGTTGCGCGCTGACGCTGGCCTGGGTAAAGACCTGACAGCCGACCCCTGTCTACCTGACGCTCCTCGGTGCAAATGTGGGAGCTGGCTTGCCTGCGATGGCGGCCTTCTGGTCGACCATTTAGTTGGGTTGGAATGCGTACATATCCATTCCTGCGGTAACGGCCACCTAGGGTTCCGCTCTTACAGCGGCTCACTTTTGAAAAGCGCAAAAGTAAGCAAAACGCTCTTGCCCCACCACTCGGCACCTCGCCCAGGCT
>NZ_JBXAJM010000039.1:0-21718 GCF_058797315.1 Pseudomonas sp. GW823-FHT02F05 | reverse complement strand
AGCTTGCTCCCGCTGGGCTGCGCAGCGGCCCCAAGATCCTGGGAGCGCTTCGCACTCCAGCGGGAGCAAGCTCCCTCGCCACAGTCAAACTGTCTAGGTTGGCACCTGCTCACGCCGCATCCACCGCTCGAACGCCATGGCATTGAGCGGGCGGCTGATCAGGTAGCCCTGGGCCGTGTCGCAGTTCCAGCGTTTGAGCAAGGTGAGGCTGTGTTCGAACTCCACGCCCTCGGCGACCACCTTGAGCCCCAGGCTATGACTCATCTCGATGGTGGAGCGCACGATCACCCCGTCGCCGCTGGTGCTGTCGAGGTTGCGCACAAAGGACTGGTCGATCTTCAGCTCTTGCACCGGTAGGCGCTGCAATTGGGCGAGGGACGAGTAACCGGTGCCGAAATCATCCACCGACAGGCTGATCCCGCAATTGCGCAGCTGCTCCAGCACGCTGAGGGCCTGCTGCGGGTTGTGCATAATGGCGCTCTCGGTAATCTCGAAAATCAAATGCTCGGCGCCCACATGGTATTGGGCCAATAGCGCGGTGACGCGAATGGCCAAGTCATCATCCGCCAAGTCGTTCACGGAGATATTCACCGACAGCTGGATAACCAGCCCACGCTGCGCCCATTCGGCAATCTGGCGGATGGCTTCCTCGATCACCCACAGGGTCAGGGCACCCATGCTGCCAGTGCGTTCGGCCAACGGAATGAACTCCCCCGGAGACACTTGCCCCAGCGTCGCGTGTTGCCAGCGCAGCAAGGCTTCGGCCTGGCCCACGTGCCCGTGCCGCAGGTCGAGCTTGGGTTGGTAGCACAGGAACAACTCGCCTTCGATCACGGCGCGGCGCAAGTCGCGAATCAGGGTGATCTGGCGTTGGTGGGCGAGGTCGCGGTCCGGTTGGTAGATCTGCAAATGCCCCGGCAGGTTGGCCGCGTCGTGCCGGGCGATGGCCGCGCGGTTGATCAACTCTTCCACCTGCTGCCCATCAGCAGGGTACGCGGCGATGCCGATACTCACCTCATGGCGCACTTCGTCATTGCCGATGCGCAGGGGTTCGGTCAACGCCCCATGCAACTGGTCGGCGCGGGCCACGGCAGAGTCGATCTCGGTGTTTTCCAGCAACAACAGAAACTCACTGCCGGCGATGCGTGCTGCGGTGTCGCTGGCCAACAGGCTGCTGGACAAGCAGCGGCTGGCCTCGCACAACATGTGCTCGACACCTTCGGGGCCAAACCCTTCGTTGATGACTCGGTAGTTTTCAATCCCCACGTACAGCAACACCACCGACCGCCGTGCGCTGATCGCACTGCCCAGGCGCTCCATGGCCAAGGCACGGTTGGGCAATCCGGTGAGCGGGTCATGCAAGGCATTGTGGGCCAGTTGCCGTTCGCGCAGGGCGATGCCGCTTTGCATGGCATTGAACGCCCGCGCCAGCAGGCCGAACTCGTCGTGGCTGCGCACCCGCACCGGGGTGCGGTAGTCACCGGCCCCGATCCGTTCAGCGGCTTGCACCAGCGCATTGAGCGGGCGTGACACTCGCCGCGCCAGGAATAATGCCACCGCCAGCGAGACCAGCAGCACCGCCAGGGCAATCCCCATGAACTGCCGGTCCAGCGGCGCGAAGGATTCCAGCGCATGGTCCAGCGGGCTTTGCAGCAACACACGCACTTCATCGCCTTCGCCGCTATTGGCCAAGGGCAACACCTGGCTGAGCACACGCTGGCCATGGAACAGCTGGATCTTCGCCTCAGGATCGACCTGCGTGCCATGCAAGAGGTTGATAATGCTTGGGCGCCAATTGCCAGGGTGGGTGGTGAACAGCTGACCGAGATGGCCGTCCTGCACACTGAGGAACGACACCTCCAGGTTGCTCATGGAGCGCAGTTCATGGGCGAATTGCGTGTCCATGGGAAAGCCCATGACCACGCGTGCGATCGGCACAGGCCCGAGCACATCTTTTTGCACCAGCAAATAGGGGCGCCCGGCCATGGCGACGATCAACATTTGCTGGCCGCTGCGCCGCGCCTTGCGCAAGGCATCGGCATACGGGAACAACTGGCCCCGCGTCTGCACCAGCAGGGTACTGACCATGACCCTGTCATCCAGGCCCAGCACCACCACTTCGCTGGAACTGACCCCGGTGCCATGGGTGCCCAGGGCCTCCAGGATCGGCACCGTCCGGCCGCCGGCCACCGCCTGCTTGAACGGCCCATCGGCGGTGAGCCAGTCCAACCCGTACTGCAAGCGCCGCCCGCGCAGGTCCAGCAGGCGCTCGAACACCTGCCGCCCGGTGTTCAACTGTACGTCGGCCTGGTTCTCCACCGCACGGGTGGTGGCAGCGTGCACGGCAAAATAGGTGGCGGCCACGACCACCAGCAACAACAGCGCCAGCACTCCGGCTATGCGGGTCTGAAACGTGTGGCGCCAGTGCATGGCCGCGCCCTCGGGCCGCGCTCGTCGCTCTTGGCCGTGCTTTCCTTGTGTCATACGCGTCCCTGCCGACTGCTAACCGGCGTCAAAAAAACATCCTTTTTTATGGGGAATTTTATTAAAGCAGGTTAGCTGGGACTGGGGATAAGTAAACCCAATAAAAGCTGGGTCTAGGCGTCACATTATTGACGATCAGTTCGAAAAGCGGCGGGGCAAAGTACGTTTACCGCAACTCTCCCGTTATTTCATGCAAATTGTTGCTAACGACGCCCCCCCATTGAAACCACCGCAACCCCGCCCCATCTAACCTGCATACTTACTGATGCAGGTGCCCCATGAGCGACCAGCAAGAATTTCCAGATTACGACCTCAACGATTACGCCGACCCCGAAAACGCTGAAACCCCCTCGTCCAATACTGGCCTGGCCCTGCCTGGGCAAAACCTGCCGGACAAGGTCTACATCATCCCGATCCACAATCGGCCGTTTTTCCCGGCACAAGTGTTGCCGGTGATCGTCAATGAAGAACCCTGGGCCGAAACCCTGGAGCTGGTGAGCAAATCCGACCACCATTCCCTTGCGCTGTTTTTCATGGACACGCCGCCCGAAGACCCACGGCACTTCGACACCTCCGCCCTGCCGCTGTACGGCACCCTGGTGAAGGTGCACCACGCCAGCCGCGAGAACGGCAAGCTGCAGTTCGTCGCCCAGGGCCTGACCCGCGTGCGCATCAAGACCTGGCTCAAGCACCACCGCCCACCGTACCTGGTGGAAGTCGAATACCCGCACCAGCCCAGCGAGCCGACCGATGAGGTGAAGGCCTACGGCATGGCGCTGATCAATGCGATCAAGGAACTGCTGCCCCTCAACCCCCTGTACAGCGAAGAGTTGAAGAACTACCTCAACCGCTTCAGCCCCAACGATCCGTCGCCGCTCACCGACTTTGCCGCGGCACTCACCTCGGCGACAGGTAATGAACTGCAGGAAGTGCTGGACTGCGTGCCCATGCTCAAACGCATGGAAAAAGTGCTGCCGATGCTGCGCAAAGAGGTGGAAGTCGCGCGCCTGCAAAAAGAACTCTCCGCCGAAGTGAACCGCAAGATCGGCGAGCACCAGCGTGAGTTCTTCCTCAAGGAACAACTCAAGGTCATCCAGCAGGAGCTGGGCCTGACTAAGGACGATCGCAGCGCCGATGTCGAACAGTTCGAACAGCGCCTGCAAGGCAAAGTGCTGCCGGCGCAAGCGAAAAAACGCATTGATGAAGAACTGAACAAACTGTCGATCCTGGAAACCGGTTCGCCGGAATACGCCGTCACGCGCAACTACCTGGACTGGGCCACCTCGGTGCCGTGGGGCGTGTACGGAGAAGACAAACTCGACCTCAAGCACGCGCGCAAAGTGCTCGACAAGCACCATGCGGGCCTGGATGACATCAAGAGCCGCATCCTCGAATTCCTAGCGGTGGGCGCCTACAAGGGCGAAGTCGCCGGTTCCATCGTATTGCTGGTAGGCCCGCCGGGCGTGGGCAAGACGAGTGTGGGCAAGTCCATCGCCGAATCCCTGGGGCGGCCGTTCTATCGCTTCAGTGTCGGCGGCATGCGCGACGAGGCCGAGATCAAGGGCCACCGGCGCACCTACATCGGCGCCCTGCCTGGCAAGCTGGTGCAGGCGTTGAAAGACGTGGAAGTGATGAACCCGGTGATCATGCTCGACGAGATCGACAAGATGGGCCAGAGCTTCCAGGGCGACCCGGCGTCGGCGCTGCTCGAAACCCTGGACCCGGAGCAGAACGTCGAATTCCTCGACCATTACCTGGACCTGCGCCTGGACCTGTCCAAAGTGCTGTTCGTGTGCACCGCCAACACCCTGGACTCAATCCCCGGTCCGTTGCTGGACCGCATGGAAGTGATTCGCCTGTCGGGCTATATCACCGAAGAAAAAGTCGCCATCGCCAAGCGCCACTTGTGGCCCAAGCAGTTGGAAAAAGCCGGCGTGGCCAAAAACAGCCTGACCATCAGCGACGGTGCCTTGCGCGCCTTGATCGACGGTTATGCGCGAGAGGCCGGCGTGCGTCAGTTGGAAAAACAGCTGGGCAAGCTGGTGCGCAAGGCGGTGGTAAAACTGCTGGATGAGCCTGACTCGGTGATCAAGATCGGCAACAAGGACCTGGAAAGCTCCCTGGGCATGCCGGTATTCCGTAATGAGCAAGTGCTGTCCGGCACCGGCGTGATTACCGGCCTGGCGTGGACCAGCATGGGCGGCGCCACCTTGCCGATCGAAGCGACGCGCATCCACACGCTCAACCGCGGCTTCAAGCTCACCGGGCAGTTGGGTGAAGTGATGAAAGAGTCCGCCGAAATCGCCTACAGCTACATCAGTTCCAACCTGAAGTCGTTTGGCGGCGATGCGAAGTTCTTCGACGAAGCCTTCGTGCACTTGCACGTGCCGGAAGGCGCCACGCCGAAAGACGGCCCGAGTGCCGGCGTGACCATGGCCAGTGCGTTGCTGTCCCTGGCCCGCAACCAACCGCCGAAAAAAGGCGTGGCGATGACCGGCGAACTGACCTTGACCGGGCATGTACTGCCGATTGGCGGGGTGCGCGAGAAGGTGATTGCGGCGCGGCGCCAGAAGATTCACGAGTTGATCTTGCCGGAGCCCAACCGTGGCAGCTTTGAAGAGTTGCCGGACTATTTGAAGGAAGGGATGACGGTGCACTTTGCCAAGCGGTTTGCGGATGTGGCGAAGGTGCTCTTCTGAGAAATATCCAGACCTGATCATTCCCACGCTCTGCGTGGGAATACATCCCGTGACGCTCCGCGTCACAAAGCGGACGCGGAGCGTCCAAGGCAACGTTCCCACGCAGAGCGTGGGAACGATCGGCCAACGCAAAACCCCACCTTGTCACACCTTGTCTCATCTTCGGTTATGCTCCCCCTTCGTCGTGTATTAACGGAGCCTTCATGACCGCTGCCCGCCTGCTTCTTCCCTTGAGCCTTGTCTTGCTGGCCGCATGCGCCAGTGCCCCCAAGCAAAACGTCAGCGTGGACAACCAGAGCGCCTGCCCGCTCCAGCTTAAAAACGGGCAAAACCTGATCCTCACCCTGCCCAGCAACCCCACCACCGGTTACCGCTGGGCCATCCAGGACTCCGCCGGCGGCGTGTTGCGCGCCTTGAGCCCCGAGGTCTACAGCAGCACCGAGTCCGGCGTGATCGGCGGTGGCGGCCAGTCCACCTGGCGCTTCCAGGCGTTTGCCGCAGGGCAAGGGCGTTTGCGCCTGACATCCCAGCAACCTTGGGAGCCGGAGGCCGAACCTGCCGAAACCTTTGACTGCGCCATTACGGTGAACTGATATGCCATGGCTGATCCTTGCCTTGATGGGCGCCGGCACCTTTGTCTATGGCTTGGCGACCCATGCGACGCTGCTGTGCCTGCTGGTCAAGCCACTGCCGGTGCTGGCGCTGCTGGGTTGGCTGCATGACGCGCCGCCCACCGAGTATCGACGCTGGATCAGCCTGGGGTTGATTTTTTCCCTGGTGGGCGACGTGTTGCTCGCCTGGCCAGGCGACCTGTTTATCTTTGGCCTGGGCGCGTTTCTGTTCGCGCACCTGGCCTATCTCAAAGCCTATTTCAGTGACTGTCGGCGCTTGGCGCTGCTGCCGCTGGTGCTGGCCATCGGCGTAGGCGCAATCTTGCTGAGCATCCTGATCTCCCACGGCCTCGGTGAGCTTTTGATACCGGTGGTGGTTTACGCGCTGGTGATCAGCGCCATGCTCTGGCGTGCGTTGGCGCGACTGGGCAGCGAGGTGCCCAAGCGTTCAGCGTGGCTGGCGGCGGCGGGTGCGGTGTCGTTTGTGGTTTCCGACGCGCTGATCGGCATCAACCGGTTTGTGCTGGCGTTCGAGGCAGCGCCGTATTTGCTGATCGCCACCTACTGGCTCGGGCAATGGGGCATCACCGCCTCGGCTTTCCATCAGACAACCCGCGCATCCGAGGGCCAACTTGGCTAAAATGCCGGCCTTTCCCCCACCGTCGCCGGAACAGCCGTGAGCAAAGAACCCGATCGCCTATTCGCCCAGCCCCTGCCCCAGGTGCCGGACTTCGCCTTTAACGAGGATGTGGTGCGGGTGTTCCCGGACATGATCAAGCGCTCGGTGCCGGGCTACCCCACCATCGTCGAGAACCTCGGCGTGCTGGCCGCGCAATTTGCCCAACCGGGTAGCGTGCTGTATGACCTGGGCTCTTCCCTGGGCGCCGTGACCCAAGCCCTGCGTCGCCATGTACGCAACGAGGGTTGCCGGGTAATCGCCGTGGATAACTCCGCCGCGATGGTCGAGCGCTGCCGCGAATACCTCAATGGCCAGGACTCGATGTTCCAGGAGTTGCTGCCGGTGGAGGTGATCGAGGGCGACATCCTCGCCCTGCAATTCAAGCCCGCCTCGGTGGTGGCCCTTAACTTCACCCTGCAATTTATCGCTCCCCAGGAGCGCCTGGCGTTGCTGGGGCGCATTCGCCAGGCGCTGCTGCCGGGCGGGGCATTGATCCTCTCGGAAAAGCTGCGCTTTAACGATGTTGAAGAACACGCGCTGCTGACCGACCTGCATATCGCCTTCAAACGCGCCAACGGCTACAGCGAACTGGAAATCGCCCAGAAGCGCAGCGCCATCGAAAACGTCATGAAGCCCGACAGCCTCGAAGAACACCGCGAACGCCTGCTGGCGGCCGGGTTCTCGAAAGTCGTGCCGTGGTTCCAGTGTCTTAACTTTGCCTCGTTGATTGCCTTGCCATGATTGATTTGTCCCCCCTCGCCCGCCACCTGGTCGGCACTCCTTTGGCCGTGTGGGCCCAGGGCCTGCAAGCGCAGCTCGATAGCAAGATGGAAAAAGGCCATGGCGACCTGGAGCGCTGGCAGAGCGCCTTGGATGCACTGCCGAAGATCCAGCCCAACAGCGTAGATTTGCTCAACGGCCTGGTGCTGGACACCGATTGCGACGACGCCACCCGCGCGCAGATGCACACGGCGCTGATGGGCCTGAGCCCCTGGCGCAAAGGCCCGTTCCACCTGTTCGGCGTGCATGTGGACACTGAATGGCGTTCGGACTGGAAGTGGTCGCGGGTCGCGCCGCACCTGGACCTCAAAGGCAAGCGCATCCTCGATGTGGGCTGCGGCAACGGCTACTACATGTGGCGCATGCTCGGCGCCGGGGCCGACAGCGTGATTGGCGTGGACCCCAACTGGCTGTTCTTCTGCCAGTTCCAGGCGGTGCAACGCTACTTATCCGAGCCCAAGGCCTGGCACCTGCCGTTCCCGTTCGAAGACTTGCCGGCGAACCTGGAAGGCTTTGACACGGTATTTTCCATGGGCGTGTTCTACCACCGCCGCTCGCCCATCGAGCATTTGCTGGCGTTGAAGGACACCCTGGTCAAGGGCGGCGAGTTGGTGTTGGAAACATTGGTGGTGGAAGGCGACCAACAACAAGTGCTGGTGCCAGAAGACCGTTACGCCCAGATGCGCAACGTGTGGTTCCTGCCGTCGGTACCGGCGTTGATGCTGTGGCTGCGCCGGGCCGGGTTCAGTGATGTGCGGTGCGTGGATGTGAGCGTGACCACGGTTGAGGAGCAGCGTGGGACGCACTGGATGAAGTATCAGTCGCTGAGTGATTTCCTGGACCCTGAGGATCACAGCAAGACCATTGAAGGGCTGCCGGCGCCGATGCGGGCGGTGATCATCGCTCGTAAATGACACCACTATGATCGTTCCCACGCTCTGCGTGGGAATGCCTCTTGAGACGCTCTACGTCACGCTTTGGGACGCAGAGCGTCCTGTGCTGCGTTCCCACGCAGAGCGTGGGAACGATCATCACGGTTTAGCTCGTCGGGCTTTGAAGAACTCGCTCAGGACAGCCCCACACTCCTCGGCCAATACCCCGCCCTCAAACAACACCCGATGGTTTAGAAAACCCTGGGTAAAAAACTGCCCCTGGCTTTGCACGATGCCCGCCTTCGGCTCCAACGCGCCATACACCACCCGCGCCACCCGCGAATGCACGATCAAACCCGCGCACATGCTGCACGGTTCCAGCGTCACGTACAGCGTGCTGCCCACCAGCCGATAGTTGCTGATCGCTTGTGCAGCAGCGCGGATCGCGACCATTTCGGCATGGGCGCTGGGGTCGTTGCCACTGATGGGGCAGTTGAAGCCGCGGCCGATGATTTCACCGTCCTGCACCAGCACCGCACCCACCGGCACTTCGCCCAATGCAGCGCCTTGGGCGGCGAGCGCCAGGGCTTCGCGCATAAAGTCCTGGTCACGGCTGCGGTCGATAATCGCGGCGGGGCGAATCTGGCGCATCACGCCACCTCGATGGCGGCCATCAGGCCGGTTTCCATGTGGTCGATCACATGGCAATGGAACATCCACACTCCTGGGTTATCCGCCACCAAGGCCACGCGGGCGCGTTCGTTCTTGCCCAGCAGGTAGGTGTCGGTGAAATACGGGATCACCTTGTGGCGGTTGGACGCAAGCACCTTGAAGCTCATGCCGTGCAGGTGGATCGGGTGCTGGTACTGGGTCATGTTCTTCAATTCGAAAATGTAGCTCTTGCCCTTCTCCAGCTTGGCAATCGGGCGGTCGGCGCAGGTCTTGTCTGTGATGTCCCAGGCCTGGCCGTTGATCTGCCACAGGCTCGGCGGCTTGCCGTTTTCGACATTGACCGACACTGAACCGACCCATTCGAAATTGAAGTTTAGTTTCTCGGCATTGGCCAGGTCTGGCTCGGCAACCGGGTTGGCCGGCAATGCCGGTGGCCATGCGGTAGGCGCGTCGGTATTGGCGACAGAGCGGAAGGTGCCAAGGCGCACCGGGCCGTTGCGCAGCGACAGTTCTTCGCCCGCCGGTGGCGCCTTGATCGCCAGGCAAATGCGCATGCCCGGGCCCAGCCAATATTCCTTGCCCAACGGGCGCGGCTCGATGGGGTTACCGTCCAGGGCATAGATCTGCGCTTCGACGCCAGGAATATTGAGGCGATAAGTCAGGGTGTTGTCGAGGTTGAGTAGGCGCACGCGGGTGATTTGCCCAGCCGGCAGGTCGATCACCGCCTGGGGCACGCCGTTGATAGTCGAGAGGCGCCCGGCCGTGCCGCCACGCGCCGCTTCACGGGGGATGCTGAACTCGACAAATGCGCCCTCTTCGTCGATGTGCCAGTTCTTCAGGCTCAAGGTGCGTTCGTACTGGAAACCGGTGGGCTCGCGCTCTTCCACGATCAACGGGCCGACCAGGCCACGGCCGAGTTCCTCGCTGCTGCTCACGTGAGGGTGATACCAGTAACTGCCGGCATCGGGCACGCGGAATTTGTAGTCGAAGTATTCGCCAGGCAGCACCGGCAATTGCGAGACGTAGGGCACGCCGTCCATTTCCAGCGGCAGGCGGATGCCGTGCCAGTGGATGGTGGTGGCGACCGGCAGATGGTTGATAAAGCGCACCCGCAGCCATTCGCCTTGGCGCACCCGCAACTCGGTGCCCGGCGCCGATGGGCCGAACGCCCAGGCCTGGGTCTTGTGCCCCGGCACCAACTCTACGTCCAGGGGCGCGGCGATCAGCTCGTAATCGTGCCCCGCCTCGGACTCAGCGACTTTCCCCAGCCAGTAGCGGTAGCCACCGCCGGCACCGACGCCTACTACGGCCAGGCCAGCAAGACCACCCAGGATTTGTCGACGGGAAAAGGATCGGGACACAACAACCTCGCGTATCTGCCGCAGGCCAAGGGCCCGCAAAGGGCTGATACGATACACCTGCGTCGGCTAAACAGTAAGGCTTCGCATTGCCGCACATTGAAAACACCGAAGACTCATCGTGTGGGAGCTGGCTTGCCTGCGATTGCCGTGGGCCAGCTACGAATACGTAAACTGACGCTCCGCTATCGCAGGCAAGCCAGCTCCCACAATGATCTTCATTGTTTATCAGTGCTTGGCAGCGGCCAGAATCAGGGCTTTCATCTCGGCCACGGCGCCTTTGAAACCGACGAAAAGCGCGTGCGCGACCAAGGCGTGACCGATATTCAGTTCGTTGATGCCCTTGATCGCAGCCACGGCTTCGACGTTGTGGTAATGCAAGCCATGGCCGGCATTGACGATCAAGCCTTCGTTGAGCCCGCAGTTCACGCCGTCGATGATGCGTTGCAGCTCGTCGGCCACTTCGGTCGGCGTGGTGGCATCGGCATAACGACCAGTGTGCAACTCGATCGCCGGGGCGCCGACACGGCGGGAGGCTTCGATCTGGCGTTCGTCGGCGTCGATAAACAGCGAGACTTCGCTGCCGATCCGCGACAGGCGCTCCACCGCGGCCTTGATCCGCGCTTCCTGGCCGGCGACGTCGAGGCCGCCTTCGGTGGTCAGCTCCTGGCGAGTTTCCGGTACCAGGCAGATATGCGCCGGGCGAATGCGCTCGGCGAACGTCATCATTTCTTCGGTGACGCCCATTTCGAAGTTCATGCGGGTTTGCAGCACGTCCTTGAGCAGCAGCACATCGCGCTCCTGGATGTGACGGCGGTCTTCGCGCAGGTGCACGGTGATGCCGTCGGCGCCCGCTTCTTCGGCGTCCAGCGCGGCCTTGACCGGGTCAGGGTAACGGGTGCCCCGGGCCTGGCGCAGGGTGGCGACGTGGTCGATGTTGACGCCAAGAAGAATGCGATTGCTGGTGGTCACGGAAGCGCTCCTGAAAAGGGAAAGAATCGGTGCACAGCATACACGGGGATGTCAGGGCTTTCGAAACAACTCGCGACTGACCAGCGGCCGCCCGCCCAGGTGCACGGCCAGGGCCTGGCGCATCAGGCGCTTGGCGGCGGACAGCGCACCGGGAGCGTGCCAGTCGGCTTCACTCATGGCCAGCAGTTCGGTGCCCTGAAACAGGCCGGGCTGCAGCAGGTACACGCGCTCAAGCCCCGCATCGACTTGCAGGCGATACATGCCATCGGCGGCGATGGGCTCTCCGTGCAAGTCGTTGGCCAGTTCGAAGCCGTAGCCAAGGTCGTCGAGCAAACGCCATTCGAAAGCGCGCAGCAGCGGTTCCAGCGGACGGCCTTCAGCGAGGGCCAGCAAGGTGGCAGCGTAGTGATCAAAGACTGCCGGGTGCGGGTCTTCGGCGGGCAGCAGGCGAATCAGCAGCTCATTGAGGTAAAGGCCGCTGAACAGCGCATCGCCATTCAGCCAGGCCGAGGTGCCAACGCTTTCCAGGCGGCCGACGTTTTTCAGCTCGCCCTTGCCGCGAAACTCCACGTCGAGCGCCACGAACGGCCGCGCCAAGGTGCCCGCCTTGCCCCGTGCGCTGCGCAAGACTGCGCGCAGTCGGCCTTGGGGCGTGAGGAAGTCCACCAACGCACTGGTTTCGCGGTAGGCGCGGCTGTGCAGGACGTAGGCGGGTTGGCTGGGGGGTGGGGATTGCGACATGAGACGGGGAATCTCTAAAGAAGGAGAGCGCTTGTGTGGCGAGGGGAGCTTGCTCCCGCTGGGCTGCGAAGCAGCCCCTCTAGCAGCCACCGAGTTATACCTGAAAAACCTCGTCGACCTTGTTGGGGCCGCTCCGCGGCCCAGCGGGAGCAAGCTCCCTCGCCACAGCAAGCCCGCCAGTCACTGTGCAACCCGTTACAGGTCGCCATAGCCCAGAGAGCGCAACGCACGCTCATCATCGGACCAGCCACCCTTAACCTTCACCCACAGGTTGAGCATGATCTTGGAGTCGAACAGCAGCTCCATGTCCTTGCGCGCTTCGGTGCCGATGCGCTTGATACGCTCGCCCTTGTCGCCAATGATGATTTTCTTCTGGCCGTCGCGTTCGACGAGGATCAGCGCATGAATGTGCAAGGTCTTGCCCTGCTGCTTGAACTCTTCGATTTCGACGGTGATCTGGTACGGCAGCTCGGCGCCCATCTGGCGCATGATTTTCTCGCGGACCAGTTCGGCGGCAAGGAAGCGGCTGCTGCGGTCGGTGATCTGGTCTTCCGGGAAGAAGTGCTCGTTTTCCGGCAGGTAACCGGCGATCACGCGCTCCAGGGCTTCGAGGTTGTGGCCGTGCTGGGCCGAGATCGGCATGATCTGGGCGTTCGGCAGTTGTTCCTGCAACCAGGTCAGGTGCGGCATCAGCTCGGCTTTGTCTTCGATACGGTCGGTCTTGTTCAGCGCGACGATCAACGGGCCGGTCACGTATTGCACCCGCTCGAGGACCATCTGGTCTTCGTCAGTCCACTTGGTGCGGTCGACCACGAAGATCACCACGTCGACGTCTTTCAACGCGGCCGAGGCGGTCTTGTTCATGTAGCGGTTCAGGGCTTTCTCGCCGCCTTTGTGCATGCCAGGAGTATCGACATACACCGCTTGCACGTTGCCTTCGGTCTTGATGCCCAGCATGTTGTGGCGGGTGGTCTGGGGCTTGCGCGAGGTGATCGCGAGCTTCTGGCCGAGGATGTGGTTGAGCAGCGTGGACTTGCCCACGTTCGGGCGGCCGACGATGGCAACATAGCCACAGCGTGTTGCGGTTGAATCAGTCATGGCCATTCTCCACGCCCAGGGCAATCAGTGCTGCAGCGGCCGCTACCTGTTCGGCAATACGACGGCTCACACCCTGACCTCGGCTTTTTTCGTTCAATAAAGTGATTTCACATTCCACGAAGAACACCCGGCAATGGGGCTCGCCCTGGATATCCACCACTTCGTAGCGTGGCAGTTCGCAACCGCGGGACTGCAGGTACTCTTGCAGGCGGGTCTTGGGATCCTTGTTGGTATCTACCAGCGTCAGGCTTTCGATTTCCGAGGCCAGCCAGGCGACAACGCGCTCCTTGGCCGTCTCCATGCCTGCATCGAGGTAGATCGCACCGATCAAGGCTTCCAGGGCATCAGCCAGGATTGACTCGCGACGGAAACCGCCGCTTTTCAACTCACCGGAACCCAGCCGCAGATACTCGCCCAGGCCAAAGCCTCGGGCCAGCACGGCCAGGGTCTCGCCTTTCACAAGGCGTGCGCGCAGGCGCGACAGCTGGCCTTCTCGCGCTTGGGGGAAGCGCTCGAACAGCGCCTCGCCGGCGGCGAAATTGAGGATAGCGTCACCGAGGAATTCCAGGCGCTCGTTATTGCGCCCTGCAAAGCTGCGATGTGTGAGGGCAAGGACCATCAATTCCTGGTCCTTGAAGGTGTAGCCGAGCTGACGCTCGAGACGACTTAGAGAAACGGTCACGGTTTATCCATATCTAGTTGATGGCACCGGCGGCCATCGACGATTGACGCAGTGTTCAAATTCAAATCCTGATGGGTACCGGGCATCGGAAAATGTCCAAGCCCCAGAAAAGCATTCGGCGCTGTGTTCACAGCGCCGCTTGTATTACTTGATCAGCCCGACCCGCGAGAAGTTCGGCAGGTGGCTGAGCTTGGGTTCCGGCCAACTCATCCAGACCGCGAAGGCTTTGCCGACAATGTTCTCGTCCGGCACCATGCCCAGCAGATCCTTGGGAATGTTGGGGTCATCCCAGTAGCGGCTGTCGTTGGAGTTGTCCCGGTTGTCGCCCATCATGAAGTAGTGCCCGGCAGGCACTTTCCACTGGCCATCCGGCATCGCACGGTAGCGGCTCATTTCCTTGCGGATTTGGTGCTCCACCGCACCGAGTTTTTCCTGGTACAGCTCGGCGCTGCCCAAGGTATTCGGCTCGGCGCCCAACAGCTTCTCGGCCACCGACTCACCATTGATGAACAGGCGCTTGTCGCTGGTGTAGCGCACCACGTCGCCCGGCAGGCCGACGACTCGCTTGATGTAGTTGACGTTCGGGTCGCTTGGGTAGCGGAACACCATCACATCGCCGCGCTGCGGGTCACCTACCGGGATGACTTTCTTGTCGATCACCGGCAGGCGAATGCCGTAGGAAAACTTGTTCACTAGGATGAAGTCGCCCACGTCCAGGGTGGGTTTCATCGACCCCGAAGGGATCTGGAACGGCTCTACCAGAAACGAGCGCAGCACCAGCACGATGAACAACACCGGGAAGAACGACTTGCCGTACTCAACCAGCAAGGGCTCTTTGTTCAGCTTCTCGACCACCACCGCATCGGGCTGGCTGACGCTGCCCTGATAGGAAGCGATGGCCGCCCGACGACGCGGGGCGAAGAACACCAGATCGAGCAACGCCAGGAGACCACAGACGGCAACGGCAATGACCAGCAACAGCGGGAAATTTAGTGACATAGGACCTAACTATCCAACCTGAGCACCGCAAGGAAGGCTTCTTGTGGAACTTCCACGTTGCCTACTTGCTTCATGCGTTTTTTACCGGCCTTTTGCTTCTCAAGCAGTTTGCGCTTACGGCTTACGTCACCGCCGTAGCATTTGGCCAGTACGTTCTTTCTGAGAGCCTTGACGGAAGTCCGTGCAATGATCTGCCCGCCGATGGCGGCCTGGATCGCGACGTCGAACATCTGGCGCGGAATCAGTTCTTTCATCTTCTCGGTCAGTTGGCGACCTTTGTAATGCGCGTTGTCCTTGTGCACGATCAGTGCCAGGGCATCTACCTTGTCGCCGTTGATCAGCACATCCAGTTTCACCAGATTAGCCGATTGGTAACGATCGAAATGGTAGTCCAGCGAAGCATAGCCGCGACTGGTGGACTTGAGACGGTCGAAGAAGTCCAGGACCACTTCGTTCATCGGCATATCGTAGGTCACTTGTACCTGAGTACCGAGGAACAGCATGTCGCGCTGCACGCCACGCTTTTCGATACACAGTGTAATGACGTTGCCCAAGTGTTCCTGCGGTACCAGGATATTGGCCCGCACGATCGGCTCGCGCATGTCTTCGATGGCCGACAGGTCCGGAAGCTTGGAGGGGTTGTCGACGTAAATCGTTTCACCGGTTTTGAGCAGCAACTCAAAAATAACGGTTGGCGCGGTGGTGATCAGGTCCAGGTCGTATTCGCGCTCGAGGCGCTCCTGGATGATCTCCATGTGCAGCATGCCCAGGAACCCGCAACGGAAGCCGAAGCCCAGGGCGTCGGAGCTTTCCGGGGTGTACTGCAACGACGAGTCGTTGAGGGTCAGTTTTTGCAGGGCTTCGCGGAAATCTTCGAAGTCATCGGAGCTGACCGGGAACAGGCCGGCGTAGACCTGTGGCTGGATGCGCTTGAAGCCGGGCAGCACGTCGACGTCTGGCGTGGAGCTCAGGGTCAGGGTGTCACCCACTGGTGCACCGTGAATATCCTTGATGCCAGCGATGATGAAGCCTACTTCACCGGCTTTCAGATCAGTGGTCGCGGTGTGTTTCGGGTTGAATACACCGACGCTGTCCACCAGGTGGATCTTGCCAGTGGACTTGACCAGGATCTTGTCGCCCTTCTTCACACGGCCATGGCGCACGCGTACCAGGGAAACAACGCCCAGGTAGTTGTCAAACCAGGAGTCGATGATCAACGCTTGCAGCGGATCTTCGTAGTTGCCGGTCGGTGCGGGAATGGTATGCACCAGGCGTTCGAGCACTTCGTCGACACCCAGGCCGGTCTTGGCGCTGCAGGTGACGGCGTCGGTGGCGTCGATGCCGATGATCTTCTCGATCTCTTCCTTGACGCGCTCAGGCTCGGCCTGGGGCAGGTCGATCTTGTTGAGCACGGGCATGACTTCCAGGCCCTGCTCGATCGCGGTGTAGCAGTTGGCAACCGACTGCGCCTCGACGCCCTGGCCGGCATCGACCACCAGCAACGCACCTTCACAGGCCGCCAGCGAACGGCTGACTTCGTAGGTGAAGTCAACGTGGCCAGGGGTGTCAATGAAGTTCAGTTGGTAAGTGATGCCGTCTTTGGCCTTGTAGTACAGCGTGACGCTGTGGGCCTTGATGGTGATCCCGCGCTCGCGTTCGAGGTCCATGGAATCCAGTACCTGGGCTTCCATTTCACGCTCGGCAAGGCCGCCGCACATTTGGATAAATCGATCGGCCAGCGTCGACTTGCCATGGTCAATGTGGGCGATGATGGAGAAATTGCGGATATGACTCAAATCACTCACGGATCAACACTCAAAAAGGCTGCAGGCAGATTGCCCGCTGAAAAATAGCCGGGAATTGTACCTGATGCTCAGGCCAGACGTCATCTTTGCTGACCAATACAAAAAAGCCCCACTTTAATGGGGCTTAAAACTGTAGGAGCGAGCTTGCTCGCGAAAATCGCCAACGATAACGCGCTTATTCTAGATAAACGCGGCGTTTCGCAGACTTTCGCGAGCGCGGCTTCAACCCGCTCGGCGCAGCAGCCAGAACCCAGCCACGGCGCAGATGGCCGTGGGCACCAGCACCGCAAACAGCGGCGAGAAACCGAATACCAGGCTTGATGGCCCGAGCAAATCCTGGGCGATGCGGAAGGTGAAGCCCACCAGCACGCCGGTAAATACCCGTTGGCCCAGGGTCACGGAACGCAATGGCCCGAAAATGAAGGAGATCGCCATCAACACCAAGGCCGCGGTAACCACCGGCTGCAAGACTTTCACCCAGAACGCCAGCCAGTAGCGGCCATTGTTCAAACCCTGCTCCTTGAGGTAGTGGATATAGCTCCACAAACCGGAGATCGGCAGGGCTTCCGGCACCATGACCACGGTGTTGAGCAACTCCGGCTTGAGGGCGATATCCCACTGTTCGGTCGGCACGTTGACCACTTCGGTGCTGGACTGGGTGCCCTGGCCCACGTTACGGAAGTGCGTGGTGGTGACGTCGCTCAGTTGCCATTGCTCGCCACTGTACTGCGCGCGCTTGGCGAAGCTGGACGACAACATGTGCCGTTCTTTGTCGAAGGTGTAGCGGGTCACCCCGATCAACAGGCCACCCGGCTGCACGGCGTTGATGTGGATGAACTCGTCACCCTGGCGGTGCCACAGGCCGTGCTTGGCGCTTTGCGCATCGCCCGACCCCTGGGCCAGGGCGCGATTGGCCTGGGCGGTAGCTTCGGACGGTGGCGCGACGTATTCACCGATCAGCACGCTACAGGCCATCAGCAGCAGCATCGGCTTCATCACCGCCCAGACGATACGGCCGATGGAAACCCCGGCGGCGCGCATGATGGTCAGCTCGCTGTTGCTGGCCAGGGTACCCAGGCCGATCAGACAGCCAATCAGCGCGGCCATTGGCATCATGTCGTAGAGGCGGCGCGGCGCGGTCAGTGCGACGTAGCTCAGCACGTCCGTGACTGTGTAAGTGTCAGTAACGTTGCCCACTTCATCAATGAAGGCGAACAGCAAGGCCAGGCCAAGGATGATGCCCAGTACCGCCAGGATGGCGATCAGTACGCTAATGCCGATGTAGCGATCAAGCTTAGCCACGGGCCAACTCCTTCAGGCCACGACGGCTCTTCATTTTCAAACGGATAGGTTCCCAGTAGAGCAGCCCCAGGCCGATCATCAGGAAAACCCCGTGCACCCACCACAGGCCCAACGCCGGTGGCAACTTGCCCTTCTCCAGGGAACCACGGGCAGAAATCAGGATGGTCAGGTAGGCCATGTACAGCAGGATCGCCGGCAGCAACTTGAGGAAACGCCCTTGGCGCGGGTTGACGCGCGACAGCGGCACGGCCATCAGGGTCACGATAAACACCAGCAGCGGCAGGGACAGGCGCCATTGCAACTCGGCGATGGAGCGCAACTCCGGGCTGCCGAACAGCGATGAGGTGGGCAGTGCGTCGCGGTCGGTGACCTCGTCACTGATCTCGGCCTTGGGCAGCATGACGCCATAGGTGTCGTACTTGATCGCCCGATAATCCGCCAGGCCAGGGCTGCCGTCGTAGCGGTAGCCGTTTTCCAGGATCAGGTAGCGATTGCCATCGGGACGGATTTCCTGGCGACCGCTGTCGGCCACCAGAATCGAAATACCCCGATCCTTCTGGTTCTGACCGAGGTTCTTCTGGGAGATGAACACGCCGCCAAGGTTGGAGCGGTCGTCGGTCATGGTTTCGGTGTAGGTCACCCGCGAACCGTCGCTGAGCGACTGGAAGCGACCGGGCTCGAGGGTGTCGAACTCAGTCATCGCATCCTGCTTGTTCAGCAGCAGCTGAAACTGCATGGCCCCCTGGGGCGCCAGGCTCATGCTCAACCAGGCCACTATCAGAGCAACGCCAGCGGCAGGCACCATGGTCATGGCCAGCAGGCGCTGCTGGCTCATGCCGGTGGCCGACAGCACGGTCATCTCGCTTTCCAGGTACAGCCGGCCATAGGCCAGCAATATGCCGAGAAACAGGCCAAGCGGCAGGATCAACTGGAGCATGCCGGGCATCCGGTAGCCCATGATCAGGAACAGTGAGCCCGGATCCAGGGCGCCAGCGGCGGCTTGGGCCAGGAACTTGACGAAACGACCACTCATGATGATGACCAGCAACACCGCACTCACGGCACTCAGGGTCAACAGGACTTCGCGGGACAGATAACGGAAGACAATCAAACCAGACACTCCAGGGTTGTCAGGCTAAGGCGGCCAAACAAGCAAGCATACCGAGTCGACCCGCTTACCACGGGCCGGCTAAAAAGATGGCGCATTATCCTGTGATTGACCTCGCCTGTCACGGAGCTTACTCATGCGCACGCACAAAGCGTGCGCCAAGGGTTGTCAGGCTCCGTTGGCGAGGTTCAAACTGCGGCCTTTGTCGCTGGCGGTTTACAACGCTGCCGAGCTTTAAAGCCGGAGTACAAGCTCCCGGCTCACAGACCTTGATAAGGGACCCGAAAATGGAATTGGTTGTAAAAAGCGTTAGCCCCGAAACGTTGAAAACCGCCACCCTCGTGGTCGCTGTCGGCGAAGGCCGCACACTCGGCGTCGCCGCCAAGCAACTGGACGAACTGAGCGGCGGCGCTATCAGCGCAGTGCTCAAGCGCGGCGACCTGGCCGGCAAGGTCGGTCAGAGCCTGTTGCTGCAGAGCCTGCCCAACCTTAAAGCCGAGCGCGTTTTGTTGGTGGGCGTGGGCAAGGATGCCGAACTGGGCGACCGTCCGTTTCGTAAGATCGTCAGCGGCATCCTCACCACCCTCAAGGGCCTGGGCGGCAGCGATGCGGTGCTGGCGCTCGATGAAATCGTGGTCAAGGGCCGCGACAGCTACGGCAAGACCCGCCTGCTGGCCGAGTCGCTGGTGGACGGCGGCTATATTTTCGACCAGTTCAAGAGCCAGAAAGCCGAACCCCGCGCCCTGAAGAAAATCACCCTGCTGACCATCAAGGCCGCCCAGGCTGAAGTCCAGCGCGCCGTCACCCACGCCCAGGCCATCGCCAACGGTATGTCGTTCACTCGCGACCTGGGCAACCTGCCGCCGAACATCTGCCACCCGACATTCCTGGGCGAACAGGCCAAGGCATTGGGCAAAGAGTTCAAGGGCCTGAAGGTTGAAGTGCTGGACGAGAAGAAGATCAAGGACCTGGGCATGGGCTCGTTCTATGCCGTGGGCCAGGGCAGCGACCAGCCGCCACGCCTGATCGTGATGCAATACAACGGCGGCAAGAAGTCCGAGAAGCCTTACGCCCTGGTAGGTAAAGGCATCACTTTCGATACCGGCGGCATCAGCCTCAAGCCCGGTGCGGGCATGGACGAGATGAAGTACGACATGGGCGGCGCCGCCAGCGTGTTCGGCACCCTGCGTGCCGTGCTGGAACTCAAGCTGCCGATCAACCTGGTGTGCATTTTGGCCTGCGCCGAGAACATGCCGAGCGGCGGCGCGGCTCGCCCAGGCGATATCGTCACCACCATGAGCGGCCAGACTGTGGAGATCCTCAACACCGACGCCGAAGGCCGCCTGGTGCTGTGCGACGCGCTGACCTACGCCGAGCGCTTCAAGCCCCAGGCCGTGATCGACATCGCGACCCTGACCGGCGCGTGCATCGTTGCCTTGGGTTCCCACACTTCGGGCCTGCTGGGTAACAACGACGAACTGATCGAGCAACTGCTCAGCGCCGGCAAGGCCGCCGACGACCGCGCCTGGCAACTGCCGCTGTTCGATGAGTACCAGGAACAGCTCGATAGCCCGTTCGCCGACATCGCCAACATCGGTGGTCCGAAAGCCGGCACCATCACCGCGGCCTGCTTCCTGTCGCGCTTTGCCAAGAACTTCAACTGGGCTCACCTGGACATCGCCGGCACGGCCTGGACCAGCGGCGGCAAGGACAAGGGCGCCACTGGCCGTCCGGTGCCCCTGCTGACCCAATACCTGCTGGATCGCGCCAAGGCTTAAGCGGCCCCTGCGCCTCTCTGTAGGAGCGAGCTTGCTGTGGCGAGGGAGCTTGCTCCCGTTGACTGCGTAGCAGTCCCCGGCTTTTTAGGGGCACTGCGCACCCCAGCGCAAGCAAGCTTGCTCGCCACAGCAAGCTCGCTCCTACAGAGGGGCAACCAGGCCAGCCCCAGGATTTCCAATGCCCCAAGTCGACTTCTATATATTGCCCAGCGCCGATCCCCTAGCGCGCCTGGACTTTGCCTGCAAACTTACCGAAAAAGCCTGGCGCATGGGCCACCGCATCTACCTGCACTGCAGCGATGCCGCCCAACGTGACGAACTTGATGCCCGTCTGTGGCGCTTCAAGGGCGAAAGCTTCGTGCCCCACGGCCTCGCCGAATCCGAACCTGAAAGCCTGGTAGTCCTGGGCTTGGGGGACAATTGCGGCGATCACCATGACCTGCTGGTTAACCTCGACCTGAAAGTACCAGCCTTTGCCCAAGCGTTCGCCCGTGTGGCGGAAGTAGTGGTGGAAGACCCGGCTATTCGTCAGGCCGCGCGGGAGAGTTTCCGTTTCTACCGTGAACAGGGCTATCCTCTGCAAGATCACCGGCTACAACGACTTTGAGTACATGATGGACACTCCCAACCCGCTGAAAAAAGACGACCACCTGCTGGATGACCTGGAGTCGATCCGTCAGTTGCTGGGTGATGACAACCTGCAACCGCCGCTGCTGACCGAGACGGTCGAGGGTGAGGTACAGATTCCGCTGTTGTTCGACATGGTCGGCGGCAAGCCTGCCGCGCCGGCACCTGTGATTGCAGAACCCGCTCCAGCCGCCGAAAAAGCCCCCGACGCCCTGCTGCTGCACCTGGACAACGAACTGCGCGCCGCTGCGCAATTGATCATGCAGGATGTGATCGATGACTTTGCGCCGCATATCGAGGCCGAGATCAAGCGTCGGATGGATGCGCGGATGGAGCGGTTGCTCAGCCAATACCAGTCTTAAACCTTGCATAGACCCCTGTGGGGGGGGGGGGGGGGGGGGGGGGGGGGGGGGGGGGGGGGGGGGGGGGGGGGGGGGGGGGGGGGGGGGGG
>NZ_JBXAJM010000038.1:0-23383 GCF_058797315.1 Pseudomonas sp. GW823-FHT02F05 | reverse complement strand
CCCCCCCCCCCCCCCCCCCCCCCCCCCCCCCCCCCCCCCCCCCCCCCCCCCCCCCCCCCCCCCCCCCCCCCCCCCCAGGGCGGCGGAATCATCTATTCGGCGCAGCATTACCCTGTTGTACTACCCAATCCACCACCTGCTTATTCAACTGATCCCCAGCCTGGCCAAAAGCAGCCACCACCGCTGGCACCTTGGCGTCACTCACCGGCTGCCTCACTTCAAACCGGCGGCTGGCGATAATCCTTTGATCACGCCCACGCACCAATCGCGCGTCGAGGCGAATCACCACTTCCACCGCTTTGCCTCGATACTCACTCTGAAACGCCTGCAACTGCCCGCCCAGTTCATAGTCGGCTTGCAGGTTGGTCTCGTCGGTACTCAACAACGTCACGCGCCCGTCGCGCTGGAAGCCATCCAGCAGGCGATTACGCAGCAGCACAGGCGCCGGGTCGCTCCAGCGTGAATTCGCGTAGTTGCTGATCAAGTTGCCATCTGGCACTACGGCGATGCGCGGGCTATCGAGAAACTCGCTGGTCTGCGGCTTGGTCACGCGCAGCGACCAACTCACCGGCGTGCCTTGGCTGGCCGGTTGGGCGGACGCCAGGCGGTACACGTCCGATGGGTCCGGCTTGGGCAGGATCGAGCACGCGCTGACCAGTGCCAGGGCCATGGGGACGATCATGTGGTAAGCACGCTTCATGGCGTGAACTCCTTGTTCTTGTCACTGCCCAGCAGGTAACCGCTGGGGTTGGCTTCCAGGCGGCGAGAGATGGCGCGCAGCGAGCCGAGGGTTTCACGCAGCTCGCGCACGGCTGGCGCCAGCTCGTTCAGGCCCTGCATGCCGCTGTTCACCGAGTCTTGGTTATTGGTCAGCAAGGTATTGATGGTGGCGGTGCTTTGCTCCAGGGATTTCATCGCCTGCTCGGCGCTCCCGAAGGCTTGCTTGCCTTGTTCACTGAGCAAACCATTGGCGCTGCGCATCAGCACGGTGGTTTGCTCCAGCGCCGCGCCCGCCTGTTTGCTCACCTGCATCAATTGCTGCATCACCACCTTGATGTCGCCGCGTTGCTCGGCAATGGCGCCGGTGGTTTGTTGCAGGTTGTCCAAGGTGTTGCTCAGGCGTTCGACGTTTTCCCGCGAGAACAGGTGGTTGGCGTTGTGCAGCAGCAGGTTGACGCTGGTCATCAGGTCGTTGCTGTTATTGAGCAGGCGTGCGATAGGCGATGGCGACGCGATGATTTCCGGCAGGTTGCCGTCCTTGCCCTTGAGCTCCGGGCTCTGCGGGGTGCCCCCACTGAGCTGGATGATCGAGGTGCCGGTGATACCGGTCAGGGCCAGTTTGGCCTGGGTGTCTTCCTTGATTGGCGTTTGCCCGGCCAGGCGGATGCGCGCCAGGACTCGGCGTGGGTCTTTGGGGTCCAGCCGCAGGCTGATGACATCGCCCACCTTGATGCCGCTGTACTGAACCGCACTGCCTTGGGACAGGCCGCTGACCGCTTCGTTGAAGATCACTTCGTAATCCTGGAAGGCGGTATCGACGCTGGACTTGGCCAGCCAAAGGCCAAACAGCATCGCGCCGACCACCACAATTACGCTGAACAGTCCGATCATCACATGATGGGCTCGGGTTTCCATGTCATACCTCGTTGAGCGATTGAGCGGCATCCAATGCCGCGCGGCCCCGGGGGCCGTGGAAATATTCGTGAATCCAGGCGTCGTCCGTTTCCGAAACGACATCGATGGCGTCGGCCACCAGCACTTTCTTCTGCGCCAGCACCGCCACACGGTCGGTGATGGTGTACAGCGTGTCGAGGTCGTGGGTGACCAGGAACACACTCAAGCCCAACGCATCGCGCAGGGTGAGGATCAGTTGGTCGAATTGCGCCGCGCCAATGGGGTCGAGACCGGCGGTGGGTTCGTCCAGAAACAGGATGTCCGGGTCCAAGGCCAGTGCGCGGGCCAGGGCGGCACGTTTGATCATGCCGCCGGATAACGAGGCCGGGTATTTGTCGGCCGCCGACAGCGGCAACCCCGCCAGGGCCAGCTTGACCGCCGCCAAGTGCTCGGCATCGGCGCGGCTGAGGCCGGCGTGCTCGATCAATGGCAGAGCCACGTTCTCGGTCACCGTCAGCGAGGAAAACAGCGCGCCCTTCTGGAACAGTACGCCAAAGCGGCGTTCTACCAGTGAGCGTTCATGTTCAGGCAGGCTCGGCAGGTTTTTGCCGAACACCCGTACCTCGCCTTCGCTGGGGCGCCGCAGGCCAACGATGCTGCGCAACAACACGGATTTACCGCTGCCAGAGCCCCCCACCACCGCCAGGATCTCGCCTTTGTACAAATCCAGGTCGAGGTTCTCATGCACGCTTTGGCTGCCAAAGCGATTGCACAAGCCACGCACTTCAATCACCGCCTCAGTGGGCGCACGGTGTAGACGACTCACCAGCCCATCTCCATGAAAAACATCGCCGCGACCGCATCCAGCACGATCACTACAAAGATCGATTGCACCACGCTCGATGTGGTGTGCGCGCCGACTGACTCGGCACTGCCGCTGACTTTGAAACCTTCCAGGCAGCCAATGGCCGCGATCAAAAAGGCAAAGATCGGCGCCTTCACCATGCCCACCAGAAAGTGCTGCACGCCAATGTCCGATTGCAGCAGCGAAAGAAACATCGCCGGCGAAATATCCAGGGCCACCGCACACACCACACCACCGCCGACGATCCCCGAGAGCATCGCCAGGAAGGTCAGCATCGGCAACGCCACCAGTAGCGCCAGCACGCGCGGCAATACCAACAGCTCCATGGGGTCCAGGCCCAGGGTACGGATGGCGTCGATTTCTTCGTTGGCTTTCATGGAGCCGATTTGCGCGGTGAATGCACTGGCGGTACGGCCGGCGATGAGGATTGCGGTGAGCAACACGCCGAATTCACGCAGGAAGGAGAACGCCACCAGGTCCACGGTAAAGATCGTCGCGCCGAAGCTCTTGAGCACGGTGGCGCCAAGGAAGGCCACGACGGCGCCGACCAGAAAGGTCAGCAGTGCGACGATAGGCGCCGCATCCAGACCCGTCTGTTCGATGTGGGCGACCATGGGCGTCAGGCGCCAGCGCTTGGGCCGCCAAATACCGCGGGCGAAGGTTTCGAGGATCAGGCCGATAAAGCCCAACAGCTTCATTGCGTCTTGCCAGACCGTGTCTACTGCGCGGCCGATGCGAGCCAACACTTGAATGCCGGCGGCCTCTTCCGGCTCTTTGATCGGTACGCAAAAGTCATTCAGGGAGCGGTAGACGGTCTTGAGCAGTGCACGGTCGGCGGCTGCTAGGGTGCAATCAGTCTGTTCGGCAGAATGTTCGATGCGTGCAGGACCCAGCAGCTCCACCAGCAGCGAGGCGCCGGCGGTATCCAGCGCACCGAGGCCGTTGAGGTCAATGCGGGCGCCGGCGTCGTATTGGCCGTCGAGTGTGGCCGACAGCTTCTTCAGGTGGGCGTAGTGGGCCAGCGTCCAGTCGCCGGTAATCCGTAGCGAAGGCGGGGTGCTGGACGTATCAAGATGGGCCGCGCCGGCCGTCGTGCGAGTGGTCATAAGCTCCGAGCTTGTTTGGCTATCCACAATTGCTACGTAATAGCACGATCCGGCTTACTTTGGGTTGTCCGCTTGTGCTGTGTCTATCACCTTGAAGCGCAGAACGCCGATGACCTGGCCGTCTTCGGTGAGCACCTGCACTTGCCAGCGCCCCACGGCGTCACCCGGGAAATTCTGCTTGTGGGTCCAGGCGCGATAGCCCTCCTTGCGCCCACCATGGATGTCCAGGGCAATGCGGTCGACTTCCTGGCCGTTGAATTTCCACACATGGTAGATCCGCTCATCCAGCCCGCGTGGTGCGTTGATGGCGGTGTACGCATACAGCCCACCGCTGCGTAATTGGGCGGCGGTGACTTGCTTGAGGTCGTCGCCCGGCGTGCGGTCTTGCAGTTGGGTGCTGATGGCGACTTCGGTCATCCACAGGGTGGCAGGCGGTACCCAGCTGCGCAGGAACCAGCCGGCGCAGCCGATGGCGGCCGTTACCCCCAGCAGCATCGCCCAGCCCTTGAGGCTACGCAGCGGCAGGCTGACGGCCAGGCTCGGGATCGACAGGACCATGGCCACGCCCAACGCCAGTTTGTAACTCTGGGCGGTGGTCAGGTGCATGATGATCGGCAGCGCGGTCAGCAACGCGGCGAATAGGGTCAGGGTGTGCAGGGCCAGGAACAGCGAGCGTTTGGGCGCCAGCCATTTGTAATACAGCGGGTCGATGATCGACACCAGCGCCGCTGCGCCGAGCAGGCCAGTGAACAACGATTGGCCGCTGTTCCAGGCGGTGGTGACGAAAAAGAACGGCAGGACGAAAAACAGACTTTCCTGGTGGATCATCTGGGTGGCGTAGCGCAGCAGCGGTTCAGGGATCTCGCGATTGAAGACTTTGGTGAACAGTTGCGTAAAGCTGTTCTCCAGCATCAGCCACAACCAGCTCACCAGCATGATCACCGCGATCCAGCTGGCCATGCCCTGCTGGCGGTCTACCAGGATGAAGCTGCCCACCCCCGAGATGAAACCGCCGAGTGCAATCACCCCTGGGTAGCGCTTGATCAGTTCTATAACGCGCTGGATGAGGGGCGGCAAGTTCGGCATGGGCGGTTCACTGGTTGTGGGAAAAATCTCAGACAGAATAACGCCTTGGCCCGATATTCTGTGCCTCATTACTCAACAGGTTTGCGATAAAGCCTCAGGCCGATCAAACCAAGGATGATCAGGCCCAGTACGCCCGCACCGATCCAGGTCAAGGCGTCATAACTCAACAGCGGTTTTTCGATGCGCCAGTAGCCCGGCTGCTGGAACGCTTCGCGCATGGCCTGGTTGGTTTGTGCCAGGCTCACGGCCTTGATGCGTTTGACCGGGTCGCTGAAACGTCCATTGGAGTAGTCGCCGGCCGCACTCCAGTAATAGTCGGCCAGTGCGCTGTTGCCTTGCACTGCCCACGCTTGGCGGGCAATGGCGGCTTGTTGCAGGCGTGTGAATACCGTTGGGTCGAGGCCATCCTTGAGCAACTGGGCCTTGAGGTCTTGCAAGACCTGCTCGGCTTCAGGAAGGTTTTCTCGCTCAAGGTCGGCATTCAGGCTGAGGAACCCAACGCCGCCGAGCACTTCGCGTTCCACCCATGGGCCGTAGGACAAACCGTGCTTGAGGCGCAGTTGCCGGTACAGCGCCCAGTCGAGGTAGTCCTTGAGCAGGTTGTAGGTTTCATCGTGCTGGTCGTCCAGCACAGGCTCTGGGAACAGCCAGTGCAGCTTGGCGCCATCGCCCACCCAGCCGCGGATCAGGTCGCGGTGGCTGGCGGCGGTATGCTGGATTTCCGGGAGGGGGCGATGTTCGCTCGGCTCCACTGGGTCGAGTTGACCATAGGTGCGTTCCAGGTAGGCGGGCAGCAGTTTGTCGAGATCGCCGACGACGATCAGGGTCATGTTGTTCGGCGCGTACCATTCTTTGCGCAGCTTCTCCAACTGGTCGCGGGTGAGGTGGCTGACCTCGGCGCGTTCGGCGCACTTGAGGCCCAACTCCACGGCCAGTTGGTTGCTGGCGCTGTGACCGAGGTCCTGGCGATCCAGCAGGCGTTGCAAGTGTGAATAATGGCCACCGTCTTCGCGCTCCACCACTTGCTTGGCGGCATTGATATGGGCGTCGGTCAGTTGCGTGCGCGTGAGGATTGCCAGCAGCAGGTCCAGCACCTTGCGTTGGTTCTGCGCGGGCGCCTCGATCACGAAGGTGGTGTCGGCGTTGCTGGTGTAGGCGTTCCACTCGCCGCCCAGGGCTTGCATGCGGTCTTCGAGGTCGCCTTCGCCGCCGCCGTCGATACCGCTGAACAGCAAGTGCTCGAACAAGTGCGGCAGCTCTTTTTCTTCGCAACCGAAGTCGTCCAGGCCCACACCAACCACCAGGCGAATAGCGACATGCCCACGCTCGGTGCCCGGTTTGAGCAGCAGTTGCAGGCCGTTGGGCAAGGTGTAGCCCTCGACTTGCAGGCGGTCAAAGGCAAAGGCGTGTACCGAGCCCAAGAGCAGGCAGGCGAGTAACAGGCGACGCATAACAAGCTTCCTGGCGAATGAGGTCCACTGTTAACTGACTTCGCTCGCGGGCGTACGTTCAGGGCGAATGGGTAATGTCGGCAATACTTTCAGCCGAGAGCGCGCCAGTGTCGGACGTTTCCAACACTACATAAGCACTGCTGCAAAACAACGAGTTCAAGCGTTTCATGTCGGCAATCAGTTCCAAGTGCAGGGAACTGGTTTCCAGGCTCTGCACGATCTTGCGCTGCAGGCGGCTGACATGGGCGTGGGCCAGGCGGCGTTCCTGAGCGCGGAAGCGGCGCTTTTCGCGCAGTAATTGGCGGGCGCTTTCCGGGTCGCCGCTGAGAAACACCGACAGGCCCAGGCGCAGGTTGGCGATCAACTGGCTGTGCAGCCCGCTGAGTTCTTCCAGGCCCACTTCGGAAAATTGCCGGCGCTGCGAGGTCTTCTGTTGCTGGACCTTGCGCAGCATGCGTTCGATCAGGTCACTGGCCAATTTCAAGTTGATCGACAGCTCGATGATTTCGGCCCAGCGGCGGTTGTCCTGTTCACTCAGGTCTTCACGGGGCATTTGCGCCAGGTAGAGTTTGATCGCGCTGTAGAGCGCTTCGACGTCATCGCTCAGGCTGCGCATTTCTTGGGTAACGGCGGTTTGATTGCCGCGCAGCACTTCCTGCATCGAAGTGAGCATATTGTCGATCAAGTCACCCATGCGCAGGGTTTCGCGGGCGGCGTTCGCCAGGGCCAGGCTTGGGGTATTCAATGAGGCCAGGTCCAGATGGCGTGGCTTGGCCTTGCCATTGGTTTCGGGGCGTTCCGGCAGCAGCCATTCGCACAGGCGTGCCATGGGCCCGATGGTGGGTAACAGGATCAGGCAGCGGCTGACGTTGTAGAGCAGGTGGAAGGTGATGACCATGCCCTGGACGCTGTAGTCCAGGCCGTCCATCCAGCCGACGAGCGGGTCGAGCACCGGAATGATCAGCAACAGACCGATCAATTTGTACAACAGGCTGCCCAGGGCCACTTGACGACCGGCAGTGTTTTGCATGCTGGTGCTGAGAAAAGCCAGTACACCGCTGCCGATGTTGGCGCCGATCACCAAGCCGATGGCCACGTGCAAGCCGATCACGCCGGCACCGGCCAGGGTGGCCGTGAGCAACACCGCAGCAAGGCTGGAGTAGGAAATCATGGCGAACAGCGCGCCGACCAGGGCGTCCAGCAAGATATCGCCGGTCAGCGAAGCGAAGATGACTTTGACGCCCTGGGCATGGGTAATGGGCCCGGCGGCTTCGACGATCAATTGCAGCGCGAGGATGATCAGGCCCAGGCCGATCCCGACCCGGCCCAACTGCCCTGCCCGCGTCTGCTTGCGCGACAGGAAGAAAATCACCCCGAGGAAGATCAGCAGCGGCGACAGCCAGGACAAATCGAACGTCAGCACCCGCGCCATCAAGGCCGTACCGACGTCGGCGCCAAGCATGGTGGCCAAGGCCGGCGTGAGGCTCATCAGCCCCTGGCCGACGAACGAAGTCACCAGCATCGCGGTGGCGTTACTGCTTTGCACCATGGCCGTCACCAGGATACCGGCGACAAATGCCAGCCAGCGCTTGGACATGTTCTGCCCGATGACTTGGCGCAAATTGGAACCGTAGACCCGCAGGATGCCGGTTCGGACGATATGCGTGCCCCAGATAAGCAGGGTCACGGCGGAAAGCAGATTGAGCAAGGTCAGCATGCTCGGCCCCCCGTGTGGGTGCGCTCCAGCAGGAGCGAAGGAAAGTTACCGCGTGCCGCTCTACGTCTTGTACCTAAGCTGTAGTTGGCGAATGGGCTCTGCGCCAGCATCGCATAGCTAAACTCGGGATTGAAACAAAACTGTCATGAAGATCGTTCCCCACGCTCGGCGTGGGAACGCATCCTGTGACGCTCTGCGTCACTTTGCGGACGCGGAGCGTCCGAGAGGGCATTCCCACGCGGAGCGTGGGAACGATCACTCGCGGGTCAAATTTACTGACCCGGAATGTCCTTGCGCAGTTTCACTGGGTCCTGCTGTTTCTTCTTTTTCGCGATGGCGGTACGCATCTTGATGTTCACCGCTTCCACCGCCAGCGAGAACGCCATGGCGAAGTAGACGTAGCCTTTTGGCACGTGTACGTCGAAAGATTCAGCGATCAGCACGGTACCCACGACCAGCAGGAACGACAGCGCCAGCATTTTCAGCGACGGGTGCTTGTCGATGAACTCGCTGATAGTGCCGGCAGCCAGCATCATCACCAATACCGCAACGACGATGGCGGCAACCATCACCGGCACGTGGGAAACCATGCCGACGGCGGTAATCACCGAGTCCAGGGAGAACACGATGTCGATGATGGCGATCTGGATAATGGTGTAGATGAACTTGCCACCGGCGCCTTTGGGCTCGTCTTGGGTTTCATCTTCCCCTTCCAGCGCGTGGTACATCTCCTGGGAGCTTTTCCACAGCAGGAACAGGCCACCGAAGAACAGGATCAGGTCACGACCGGAGATGCCCTGGCCAAACACCACGAACAGGTCGGCGGTCAGTTGCATGACCCAGGTGATCGACAGCAGCAACAGGATGCGCGTGACCATGGCCAACGCCAAGCCGAAGATCCGAGTGCGTGCCTGCATATGCTTGGGCATGCGGCTGACCAGGATCGAAATCATGATGATGTTATCGATGCCCAGGACGATCTCAAGGGCCGTCAGGGTGAAGAAGGCAATCCAGATTTCCGGATTGGTCAGCCATTCCATGTGTATTCCTTTGAGCAAGTGTTAACCGCGCAAGCTGTAGCGCCGCGCGGTGAGTGAGTCGGTACGATTATAGAGTGCTGAACAGCGGAAAAATCCCTATCAGCAGTGCGGCGAACATTATGCACAGGCACACCAGCACTGCCCACTTGAGCGTGAAGCGCTGGTGATCGCCGAATTCGATACCCGCCAGGGCAACCAGCAAGTACGTCGAGGGTACCAGTGGGCTGAGCAAATGCACGGGTTGCCCGACGATCGACGCCCGCGCCATTTCCACCGCGGTGATGCCGTAATGGCTGGCAGCTTCGGCCAGTACCGGCAGTACGCCGTAGTAGAACGCATCGTTGGACATGAAGAAGGTGAACGGCATGCTAACCAGCGCGGTGATCACCGCCAGGTAAGGGCCCATCGCTTCTGGGATGACCGCCAACAGGCTCTTGGACATGGCGTCGACCATGCCGGTGCCCGACAGGATGCCTGTGAAGATACCGGCGGCGAAGATCAAGCCCACCACCGCCAATACGCTACCGGCGTGAGCCGCGACGCGGTCTTTCTGCTGCTGCAGGCATGGGTAGTTGACGATCATGGCGATACTGAACGCCACCATGAACAGCACCGGCAGCGGCAACAGGCCGGCAATCAGGGTGCACATCAACGCCAGGGTCAGGGCGCCGTTGAACCAGATCAGTTTCGGACGGCGAGCGTCGGGGAATTGCGACACGCTGATTTCGCTGTGGTCGATCTCGTCGCCCTGCAGGTGCAATTCACCCAGGCGCGCACGTTCGCGCTTGCCGTACATGTAGGCAATCACCAGGATCGCCACCACACCGGCGGCCATGGCCGGGATCATAGGTACGAAGATGTCCGACGGGTCTACATGCAGCGCACTGGCGGCGCGTGCCGTCGGGCCGCCCCAGGGGGTCATGTTCATGACGCCACCGGCGAGAATGATCAGGCCGGCCATGATCCTTGGGCTCATGCCGATGCGCTGGTACAGCGGCAGCATGGCCGCGACGCAGATCATGTAGGTGGTGGCACCGTCACCGTCCAGGGATACCACCAGGGCCAGTACCGCGGTGCCGACCGACACCTTGAGCGGGTCGCCCTTGACCATCTTGAGGATCTTGCGCACGGCCGGGTCGAACAGGCCGGAGTCGATCATCAAGGCAAAATAGAGAATGGCGAACATCAGCATCACGCCGGTCGGCGCAAGCTTGGTGATGCCTTCGAGCATCATCGGGCCGATCTTCGGTGCGAAACCGCCGAACAGCGCGAACAGGATCGGCACGATGATCAAGGCGATCAGCGCGGACAGGCGCTTGGTCATGATCAGGAACATGAACGTGATGACCATGGCAAAGCCAAGGAAAGTCAGCATAGGAATACTCCAGGCGTAGCGCGGCTAGGGAATGGCGGACCGAGTGGCGGTCAGCGCAGAACGAAAGGCACGAGGCGTACGGGTGGAGTTGGAGCGAACAGGCGGGTACGAGCGGACATCGGGAATCACCATTGTTGTTGTTAACAGCCGGTCTGTTGCCGGCAGTGAGGGCGATCCTAGACGGGGAAGCTTTCAGCCAGCTTTCGCTGAGAAAACAGCTGATGAAGGGCAGGCATCATTCTTCAGTTTGGTGCAGAACAAAATGTGGGGGCTGGCTTGCCTGCGATGGCGGTGTATCAGCCAACATCTCTTATGGCTGTGACACCGCCATCGCAGGCAAGCCAGCTCCCACATTTGGATAGTGGTCGCTGCCAGACTATCAGGGTAGTTCCAGGCCGCCGGCGGCTTTGTGCAAGGCCCGCAAATGCTCACCCACCTGCTTGAGGTTGGCTTCACACGCGGCGATCTCGGCGGCGCGGGATGGATCGAGCAGCGCCCTCACCTCTTTATCCAGCTCGCCGGTCAACGACTGCAACTGCTTCTGGCGTTCGGCGCTCTCCGATTCCAGGCGCTTGGCTTCCGAAGGTTGCGGCAGGCCATAACCCCCACTGTCCAGCAACTCGGCCGGGCGACTCAGGAAGCCGCTGTTGGCGAGAATTTGCTGCAGCGTGTTGTTGGCTTTCTCCATGCCGCCGTATTTCAGCTCGCGGGCATTGAGATAGCGTTGTTTGACCTCATCCTGGGCGAGCATCAGTTGTTTGCGATAGCTGGCCTGCTCCAGCAGCAACAGCGCGGCGCTGGTACGCAGGTCGGCCTGGCTGAACCATTGGCGACGCGCTTGCGCATCCAGGGACAACCAGTCTTCGACCTGGGTCTGCTTGATCGGCAGTTGCTTGCGCAGCACATCGAACATGGCCTGGTAGCGCTCGCGGAACGAGTCGAAGTGATACCCCAGCCGCAGTGCCTCGCGCTTGTCATTCAATACGCTGGTATCGGCCAGGCCGCGGGCGCTGAGCACTTCCAGCAAGCCGTTGGGGGTGATGTTGTCCAGGCCGGTCAATTGCGGGTTGGCGCTGCCGCTGCGCAACAGTTTCAGGCTTTCGACCGCACAGTTGTTGGAGATAAAGAAGTAGTTGCCGTCATAGCTCCAGTGCATCTCAGCCGCATGTTCGACGGTGTCGTTGATTTCCTGGCGGCTGAGCTTCAGCGGCACCGACGCCAGGCCACGCAGTTCGGTCTTGGTGTACTCATCGATGACCTGGGCCAGCGGCAGTACGAACAGCCGCGACGGGTATTTGCCCACCAGGCCATCCCAGCTGGACAGCTGGACGTCACCGACGAAGGCACGGTAAGACAGCACCAGATGCCGGTCCAGATCCAGCCGGCAATCCGGGCCACGCGGGCGGCCTGGAGCGCAAATCACCAGGCGCAACATGCTATGGCCCCAACGGCTCACCAGGTTCTGGTTGGCTTCGGCAAGCAGATAGTCGATTTCATACACGCGTTCCGGATCGATCTGGCCCAAGGGCGTCTTGGCGAAATCGTTGCCCGCGTTCAGGAAGGCATAGGTGCTGGCGCAGGTGTCCTGTCCGGGCGGTGCCCAGCCGAAGTGATCCTTGTAATAACGGAACAGCGCGGGGCGGCGACAGGCGTAGCTGGGGTCCAGGAGGAAGTACTCCATGTTGACCGCTACGAATTCCAGCGGGCTGGTGGTTTCGTAGATGTCCGGGCTGCGTACCACCTGATGGTTGTGCTGCTCACGCTCGCCGCGGCGACCGACATATTGTGGCCAGCCGGCGAGGTCCAGCAGGCGCGGGTCGTCACTGAGGGTAAAGCGGCGGTCGTTCTGGCCACGGCACTGGTCGGGCAAGCCGATCAAGCCGGTGATGTTGTTCTGGCGGCTGCAGCGCTGGATCAGCGTGCGCTCGTCCTTGGACCACAGGCGCGCACGGTCATAGATGTGGGTCAGTTCATGCAGCACGGTGGCGAGCATCTCCCGGCGCACGGTACCGTGGGGGCGATTGGTTTTCTGGGTGGCGGCGCTGCCGTCAGTCAGGCTGGCGAGCAGGTTCTGGTTGAGGTCCAGCTCGGACACCAGGGATGCCTGGCCGTAGGCATTTTCAGGCATCTTGTCGGTCCAGCCGACATCGATACGTCGATCCAGCTGCTCGACAAAGCGCGGTGGCAAGGAACGCAGTGCTTCATCGAGCAATGCCTGGCTGGCCTGCTGTTCGGCCGGGCTCAAGCCTTCGGTCTTGAGCCGCAGTTGCAGGCCGGCCTGGGCTGTACTTGCACACAGCAGCACGGCCCCGGCCAGGAGCCAGGTTTTGAGACGCCTCACAGAGCGAGGATAGCTTCGGCGAGGGTCTGGTCGCTGGCATCACGGGCTTCTGGCACGCGGGTGCGAAGGGTATCGAACGCGGCTTCCAGCTGGGCGCCACGGATCTCGCCATTGGTGGCGAGGAAACTGGCGGCGTCATCGTGGGCTTCGCGCACGATCTTGGAGTCGCGGATGGAGGTGGTGGTGTCCGAGGTGAAATCAATGGTGCGCGCCGAGGCGCGCACGACGATGTTGCTGGTGGCCTTCAAGGTTTGCGCCTGGGCGACATCGGCCAAAAACAGCAGGCCGAGGGCGGCGACGATCAGCGGGCTACGCATGGGGTGACTCCAATGACAAAGATAGAAATACAATGATGATTATTGGACGAGAATTGCTTGCGCCAGTTCAAGGTCGCTTGCATGAAGTTTTGGCTGGGTGCGGCGCAGATAGTCCAGCGCGGACTCCAGGCGTGCGCCCCGCCATTGGCCGTCAGTGGCAATGAAAGCGGCAGCATCGTCCCGAGCGGCCAGGACCAACTTATTGTCGAACGGCGCAGAGGTCACTTTGCTGGTGGCATACACGCTGACAACAGTGCTCTGTGTGGACACATCCAACGCTGAAGCTAGGGGTGACCAGCAGGCGCAAAACAGTACAGGAACAATCAATAAACGGTATGAAAAAGCCATGGGACTCGACAACTGAAAGCGAGCGCCAAGGCTAGCGCAACCGCCGGGCGAGAGCCAGCGTCGAGCCAGACGGGAGCGGCGGACGCTCCCGTCTGGTTGCCGTGGGTCAGATAGCCAGGATGGCCTGTGCCAGCTGTGCATCGGTAGCGGTATTCAATTGCGGCGCTTGTTGACGGATCTGGGCCAGGGCGCTTTCTAGTTTCACGCCACGGATGGCGCCTTCGCTGGCGACAAAGCTGGCGGCGTCGTCACGGGCCGCTTGTACGACCTTGTTGTCGCGCAGGGATGAGGTGGCATCAGACGTGGCATCGGAGGTTGCCTTCAGAGCGCCGACGATCGAGTCGGTCGTCATGATCAGGCTGCTCGCGTTGGCATTGGCAGCCAGAGTCAGCACAGCGGCAGTGCACAGCAGGCGAAGACGGGACATGGGGTAACTCCTGTAGACGAATAATAAGGTGGCGCGAAACGGCCACAATGAAACGGACTGGGACTGTCGAGCATCAGACGCACGCTCTACAGGGTTCGCCACGTGGTGAACCGATATTAGGCGTGTGCAGGGCTATTCGGAAGCCTGTAATTAAACTGTACCTGTCATATTTTATAAATTTAAAACTGTATCTGTGGGCTTGAATCGAGCCAATCCAATGCGCTATCGCAGATACAACAAAGCCCGCCTCCGGTTACCCGGGGCGGGCTTTGCTTTGACAAATCAGGGTGCTGGCAGTGGACCCGTCAGGTCAGGGCCAGCGGGCGCCACTTAGCGCCAGAACGGCTTGCTCAGCTCTTCGTAGCGTTGAGCTTCGCTGATACCGGCGTCAGCCAGCAGACGCGAATCCAGGCGAGCCAGTTGGTGGCGGCTGGAGATGCGGCGCTGCCACAACATCAGGTTGGCGAGAACGCGCAAAGGCAGGGAAGCCTGGGTGTTTACAGCTTTTTCTTCGAAGAACAGTTCGGAACTGAGTGTACGTTCCATGATGACATCCTTCCGCTTGTGGCGGGATTAGGTAGTGGTTTAACTGATGCCAATGATCCTCTTCCGAGGCAAGACTCTCTAGATACAGTTCACCTGTATTGTGAGAGGCCAGTTAACTGTTTAACGAGGCTGTACGGTACGAAATTGGGGCAACTGTACCTGTGCGCACTTAAAGGGTGCGAAATTGCTATTTTTGAGCATGGGTGTGGGATATTTCGGTGGGAAATGACCAGTACAGCGGTACAGTTTTTTCCATAAGCGTGTGTGGGTTCACCGAGCTGATGAAACTGTCTTTGCATCAGCCCGGATCTGTACTCATCAAGCCGTGAGCATGTGCCCGGTTTCTTCCAGGTTGATGTGCCAACTCAGTGCTTCGCGCAGGATGTGCGGCGTATGCCCGCCGATGGCGCAGGCCGCATCGAAGTAAGTGTTGAGCGCATCGCGATAGGCGGGATGCACGCAGTTATCGATGATGACCCGGGCGCGCTCCCGTGGCGCCAGGCCCCGCAGATCGGCAAGGCCTACTTCGGTGACGAGAATGTCCACGTCATGTTCGGTGTGGTCCACATGGCTGACCATCGGTACCACGCTGGAAATCGCGCCGCCCTTGGCAATGGACTTGGTAACGAAGATCGCCAGGTGCGCATTGCGGGCGAAATCCCCGGAGCCACCGATGCCGTTCATCATCCGCGTGCCGCAGACATGGGTGGAGTTGACGTTGCCGTAGATATCGAACTCCAGCGCGGTATTGATGCCGATGATGCCCAGGCGGCGTACCACTTCAGGGTGGTTGGAAATTTCCTGCGGGCGCAGCACCAATTTGTCTTTGTAGTGCTCCAGGTTGCCGAACACATCGGCATTACGCCGCTCCGACAAGGTAATCGAACTGCCGGAGGCAAAGCTCAGCTTGCCGGCGTCGATCAGGTCAAAGGTCGAATCCTGCAACACTTCCGAGTACATGGTCAGGTCTTCGAACGGCGACTCGATCAATCCGCACATCACTGCGTTGGCAATATTGCCGATGCCGGCTTGCAGCGGGCCGAGTTTGTTGGTCATGCGCCCGGCATCGACTTCTTGCTTGAGGAAGTTGATCAGGTGATTGGCGATGCCTTGGGTGTCGCTGTCAGGCGGCGTTACCGTAGAGGCGGAGTCCGCCTGGTTGGTGATGACGATGGCGACGATCTTCTCGGGCGGGATCGGAATCGCGGTGCTGCCAATACGGTCGTCGACTTTCACCAGCGGGATCGGCGTGCGCGTCGGCCGGTAAGTCGGGATGTAGATGTCGTGCAGCCCTTCCAGGTTCGGGTTGTGCGCCAGGTTGATCTCGACGATCACCTGTTTGGCAAAAATCGCGAAGCTGGCCGAGTTGCCTACGGAAGTGGTGGGCACGATATGCCCCTGCTCAGTGATCGCGACGGCTTCGATCACGGCGATGTCGGGCAATTTGAGCTGATTGTTGCGCAGTTGCTCGACGGTTTCCGACAGGTGCTGGTCGATAAACATCACCTCGCCGGCATTGATCGCCTTGCGCAGGGTGCTGTCGACTTGAAAGGGCATGCGTCGTGACAGTACGCCGGCTTCGGTCAACTGCTTGTCCAGGTCATTGCCCAGGCTGGCGCCGGTCATCAGGGTAATTTTGAGCGGCGAAGTCTTGGCGCGTTCGGCCAGGGCGTGGGGGACGGCCTTGGCTTCACCGGCACGGGTGAAGCCGCTCATGCCGACGGTCATGCCGTCCTCGATCAGTGCAGCGGCGTCTGCCGCGCTCATGACCTTGTTCAACAACGAAGGCAAGCGGATACGATCACGGTACATGAATTGTTATCTCTGGCTACGGAAAGCAAGGTGGGCAGTGTAGTGATTTCAAAAAGTTTCGGCCCGCTACCATGGTCGAATGCCAGGTCGCGATTTAGAGCCTTTGGTCGGGTTTCATGTGTGTGCAAAGCGGGACGCGGAACACCCCGTTCCCACGCAGAACGGGGGGAACCATAAAAAAACCCCAGCCTACGTGAGGCCAGGGTTTCGGGTATTGCGCTGGCGCAGTGTTATTCGACGGCTTTGACCATGTCTTCGATGACCTTCTTGGCATCACCGAACACCATCATGGTCTTGTCCAGGTAGAACAACTCGTTATCCAGGCCCGCATAGCCGCTGGCCATCGAGCGCTTGTTGACGATGATGGTCTTGGCCTTGAACGCCTCGAGGATCGGCATGCCGGCGATGGGTGAGTTCGGGTCGTTCTTGGCGGCCGGGTTGACCACGTCGTTGGCGCCCAATACCAGCACCACGTCGGCCTGGCCGAACTCGGAGTTGATGTCTTCCATCTCGAACACCTGGTCGTAAGGCACTTCGGCCTCGGCCAGCAATACGTTCATGTGCCCCGGCATACGGCCCGCCACCGGGTGGATCGCGTACTTTACGGTGACGCCGTGGTGGGTCAGCTTCTCAGTCAGCTCCTTGAGCGCGTGTTGTGCCCGCGCGACCGCAAGGCCGTAGCCTGGGACGATAATCACGGTGTCCGCGTTGGTCAGCAGGAAGGTGGCGTCATCAGCGGAGCCGGACTTCACCGGGCGTGCTTCTTTGGAGCCCGTCGCAGCGCCAGCATCCGGCGCATTGCCGAAACCGCCCAACAGCACATTAAAGAAGGAGCGGTTCATCGCCTTGCACATGATGTACGACAGGATCGCGCCGCTGGAGCCCACCAGGGAACCGGCGATGATCAGCATCGAGTTGTTCAGCGAGAAACCGATGCCCGCCGCTGCCCAGCCGGAATAGCTGTTGAGCATCGACACCACCACGGGCATGTCGGCGCCGCCAATCGGGATGATGATCAGCACACCCAGCACGAAGGCCAAGGCCAGCATCAGTGCAAATGCGCTGAGATTGCCGGTGAACATGAACGCCAGGCCCAGGCCCAGGGTTGCCAGGCCGAGTACCAGGTTCAGTTTGTGTTGGCCGCCGAACTGTACCGGTGCGCCCTGGAACAGGCGGAACTTGTACTTGCCCGACAGCTTGCCGAATGCGATCACCGAGCCGGAGAAGGTGATTGCACCGATAGCGGCACCGAGGAACAGTTCCAGGCGGTTACCGGCCGGTATCGAATCGCCCAAGTGCTTGACGATGCCCAGGGACTGCGGCTCGACCACGGCGGCAATGGCGATGAACACCGCTGCCAGGCCGATCATGCTGTGCATGAAGGCGACCAGCTCGGGCATCTTGGTCATTTCAACACGCTTGGCCATGATCGAGCCGGCGGTACCGCCAACCAATAGGCCAACGATGACGTAGCCGATACCGGCAGTCGCCAGTTCAGCCCCCAGCTTATAGATGAGGCCGACGGTAGTGAGTACCGCCAGCGCCATGCCGAGCATGCCGAACAGGTTGCCGCGCCGCGAAGTGGTCGGGTGCGAGAGGCCTTTGAGGGCCTGGATGAAACAGATCGACGCGATCAGGTAGAGCGTCGTCACGAGATTCATGCTCATTACTTGGGCGCCTCTTCTTTTACTTTCGGGGCTTTCTTCTTGAACATCTCAAGCATCCTGCGGGTGACCAGGAAGCCACCGAAGACATTTACCGCCGCCAGGGCCACGGCCAGTGTGCCCATGGTCTTGCCCAACGGGGTGACGGTCAGCGCGGCAGCCAGCATGGCGCCGACGATGACAATCGCGGAAATGGCGTTGGTCACGGCCATCAGCGGCGTGTGCAATGCGGGTGTTACGTTCCAGACCACGTGATAACCGACATAAATCGCCAGCACAAAGATGATCAGGTTGTAGATACCGGGGGAGATAAGCTCTTCCATCGTCTGAATCCCTGCTTAGGCGTTTTTGCGGATGACTTGGCCGTCGCGGCACATCAGGCACGCGGCGACGATGTCGTCTTCGAGGTTGATTTCAAACTGCCCTTCCTTGGTGAAAACCAGCTTCAGGAAGTCCAGCAGGTTGCGCGCATACAAGGCCGACGCATCGGCGGCGACAGCGCCCGCCAGGTTGGTCGGGCCGCAGATGATCACGCCGTTTTCCACCACGACCTGGTCGGCCACGGTCAGCGGGCAGTTGCCACCCTGGGCAGCGGCGAGGTCGATGACCACCGAGCCGGGTTTCATCTGCGCCACGGTATCGGCGCTGAGCAGGGTCGGCGCCTTGCGGCCCGGGATGAGGGCGGTGGTGATGACGATATCGGCCTGTTTGGCGCGTTCGTGCACGGCCAGGGCCTGGCGTTGCATCCAACTGGTGGGCATCGGGCGTGCGTAGCCCCCGACACCGACGGCGCATTCACGCTCTTCATCGGTTTCGTAGGGAACGTCGACAAACTTGGCGCCCAGGGATTCGATCTGCTCCTTAACCGCCGGGCGTACGTCGGACGCTTCGATCACCGCGCCCAGGCGCTTGGCCGTGGCGATGGCTTGCAGGCCCGCCACACCGGCGCCAAGGATCAGTACGCGTGCGGCTTTTACAGTGCCGGCAGCAGTCATCAGCATCGGCATGAAGCGCGGGTAGTGATGAGCGGCCAGCAACACGGCCTTGTAACCGGCGATGTTGGCTTGCGAAGACAGCACATCAAGGCTTTGAGCGCGTGACGTGCGCGGCGCGGCTTCCAGGGCGAAGGCGGTGATGCCGCGCTCGGCGAGCTTGGCGATGGTTTCGTTGCTGAACGGATTGAGCATGCCCACCAATACGGTGCCACTTTTGATCAGCGCAAGTTCGCTGTCGCTGGGGGCAACCACTTTGAGAATCAGCTCGGCGCCAAATGCGTCGTTGGCGCTGCCAATGGTAGCGCCTGCCGTTTCATAGGCACTGTCGACGATGCTGGCATTGATGCCTGCGCCGCTTTGTACAGTGACCTTATGGCCCTGGCCGATCAGCTTCTTGATGGTTTCCGGGGTGGCAGCCACCCGCGTTTCACCGGTCTGGGTTTCGAGAGGAACACCAATGTGCACGTCAAATCTCCTGCATGATCTTTTTGCTTTTGATCTTTTTGTAAAAAGGCCAGTGCACCGCGAGTGGCGCAACTGGGGCGGCCGATCAGCACGATCCCGCTGAAATGACAGCGGGGCGCGGCATTTTGCAGGCGAACTTTACGGCCATCAAGGGATTATGACGGGTGACGAAAAATTAACTACAAGTCACCCTGTGACTGATTGTCGCAACAGGCTGAAATAACCTCTTTAAATACAGGTCTTTAAAGGCGTTCAGGCGTTTTCGGTGCGTTTTTCCATTGCCAGTGTGAATAGTCGTGCATTGACCGGTAAGAGTCGCTACGAGCCATGAAATACATGGCTTTTAGCATTATTTTTGGCTGACAAGTACAGTCTGTTTAAATGCGACATATACGTACATCTGTAGGCTCTTAATTTATTTGACTACAAAGTCAGTAATTGCGCTTTGTCCTTCATTTACTTGGGTTGTAGCGTCTTGACTGATCGACCAGCCAGTCCCTGAATGCATGCAGAGAGGCAGATTCGACCTTTCTGTCAGGAATCATCAGGTAATAAGCCTTTTCGCTGGTCAGTGCTTCAGTGCTGGCGATTACCAATTGTTGCTCCTTCAGCTCCTGCTGGATGAGGAAAGGAGGGATCAGTGCGATGCCCATGTCATGTATGGCCGCTTGAGACAGCATCGAGAATAGCTCGTATCGAGGGCCTGTCATGTCGCGAGGGATGCTCAGTTGTTGGGCGTTGAACCATTGACGCCAGGCGTAGGGGCGTGTGGTCTGCTGCAGCAGTGGCAGCTCGGCGATCTGTTGAGGGGTGAAGTGCGTGCGGTCGCCGAGTAAGCGCGGGCTGCAGACCGGTACTGGGTTTTCGCCCATCAGCCTGTGGGATTGCGTACCCGACCAATCGGCATCTCCGAAGTAGATCGCCGCATCGAACTCGGTATCGGCGAACAGGAAGGGGCGTGTGCGGTTCGTCAGGTTCACCGTGACTTCCGGGTGCTGATGTTGAAAGTCCTTCAGGCGTGGGATCAGCCACTGCGTGCCGAAGGTGGGCACCACCGCCAGTTCGATCACATTGGCGCCTTGCTGGCCCATTACCGACAAAGTGTCGCGCTCCACGGCGTCCAGCTGTGTTGCAACCCTACGGCTATAAGACAGTCCAGCCTCCGTCAGCTTCACGCCGCGGCGTGAGCGGCGAAACAGTTCGACACTCAAAAACTCCTCCAGGCTGGCGATCTGTCGGCAAATCGCGCCTTGGGTGATGGAAAGCTCCATTGCTGCCTTGGTGAAGCTCTCGTGGCGGGCTGCTGCCTCAAAGCTGATGAGTGCGGTGGTACTGGGGATTTTCCGGCGCATGTACATTGCCCTCACAGATAAAGCGCATTTATGGGCTTTTTGAGTGTTACGAAGTGAGAAATTAGCACAAGCCTATGCAAAATCCTCGTTTGCCCTCTGCGCCCACCGCGCCTAGTCTGGATCCACGACTTCTGATTTTTTCCGCGAGGACTTATTCATGGCTGGCAAGGCAAGCTTCAACTGGATCGATCCACTGCTGCTGGATCAACAGCTCACCGAAGAAGAGCGCATGGTGCGTGACAGCGCCGAGCAATTTGCGCAGGACAAGCTGGCTCCTCGTGTGCTCGAAGCCTTCCGCCATGAAAAGACAGACCCCGCTATTTTCCGTGAGATGGGCGAAACCGGTTTGCTGGGGGCAATGATCCCCGAGCAATACGGCGGCAGCGGGTTGAACTACGTCAGCTACGGTTTGATTGCTCGTGAGGTCGAGCGTGTCGACTCCGGCTATCGCTCGATGATGAGTGTGCAGTCTTCCCTGGTCATGGTGCCGATCAATGAGTTTGGTACCGAGGCGCAAAAACAGAAGTATTTGCCCAAACTGGCCTCTGGTGAATGGATCGGTTGCTTTGGGCTGACCGAGCCCAACCATGGTTCCGATCCGGGCGCGATGATTACCCGTGCACGCAAAGTGGATGGCGGCTACAGCCTGACCGGCGCGAAGATGTGGATCACCAACAGTCCGATTGCGGATGTGTTTGTGGTGTGGGGTAAAGACGATGCGGGAGATATCCGTGGCTTTGTCCTGGAAAAAGGCTGGAAAGGTCTGAGCGCTCCGGCTATCCACGGCAAGGTGGGGTTGCGGGCTTCCATTACCGGTGAAATCGTCATGGATAACGTATTTGTGCCGGAAGAAAATATCTTCCCGGATGTACGTGGTTTGAAAGGGCCGTTTACCTGCCTTAACTCGGCACGGTACGGGATCTCCTGGGGTGCGCTGGGGGCTGCTGAGTTCTGCTGGCATACCGCGCGCCAGTACACACTCGATCGCCAGCAGTTTGGTCGCCCATTGGCTGCCACTCAGCTGATCCAGAAGAAGCTGGCAGACATGCAGACCGAGATTACCTTGGCCCTGCAAGGTTGCCTGCGCCTGGGGCGGATGAAGGATGAGGGTACGGCGGCGGTGGAGATCACTTCGATCATGAAGCGTAACTCGTGTGGCAAGTCATTGGACATCGCGCGCATGGCCCGGGACATGCTGGGCGGTAACGGCATCTCTGACGAGTTCGGGGTAGCACGCCACCTGGTCAACCTGGAAGTGGTCAACACCTATGAAGGGACCCATGACGTGCATGCCTTGATCCTGGGGCGCGCGCAAACCGGTCTTCAAGCGTTCTATTAATAGGAGCATGGGTATGGGCGCGCTTTCGCATCTGCGAGTGCTGGATTTGTCGCGAGTACTCGCGGGCCCTTGGTCCGGGCAGATTCTTGCAGACCTTGGGGCCGAGGTGATCAAAGTCGAAAGGCCGGGCAGCGGCGACGACACGCGCGCTTGGGGTCCTCCCTTCCTTAAGGATGCGGATGGCGAGAACACCAGTGAGGCGGCGTACTACCTGTCGGCCAACCGTAATAAAGAGTCGGTGACCATCGACTTTACCCGACCAGAAGGCCAGAAACTGGTACGCGACCTGGCTGCCAAGTCGGACATCCTGATCGAAAACTTCAAGGTGGGCGGCCTTGCGGCGTATGGGCTGGACTACGAGTCCCTCAAAGAGGTTAACCCGGAGCTGATTTACTGCTCCATCACGGGGTTTGGCCAGACGGGCCCCTATGCGATGCGCGCCGGTTACGACTTCATGATCCAAGGTTTGGGTGGGCTCATGAGCCTGACGGGACGGCCTGAAGGGGATGAGGGCGCCGGGCCGGTAAAGGTTGGCGTAGCCTTGACCGATATCTTGACTGGTCTCTATTCGACCGTGGCGATTTTGGCTGCGCTAGCTCATCGCGATCACGATGGTGGTGGGCAGCATATCGACATGGCGTTGCTGGATGTGCAGGTGGCTTGCCTGGCGAATCAGGCGATGAATTACCTGACAACCGGGGCGCCGCCGAAGCGCCTAGGGAATGCTCACCCTAATATCGTGCCTTATCAGGATTTTCCTACGGCCGATGGAGATTTCATTCTCACCGTAGGCAATGACGGGCAGTTCCGTAAATTCGCTGAAGTCGCGGGGCAACCACAATGGGCGGATGACGTGCGTTTCGCCACCAATCGCGCACGGGTGGCTAATCGCGCGGAGCTGATTCCCTTGATTCGCCAAGCGACGGTCTTCAAGACTACCGCTGAGTGGGTGTCGCAGCTGGAGCGAGTGGGCGTGCCGTGTGGGCCGATTAATGATCTGGCGCAGGTGTTTTCCGATCCTCAGGTCAAGGCGCGTGGCTTGGCGGTAGAGTTGCCTCATGCATTGGCGGGGATGGTGCCTCAGGTTGCGAGCCCGATACGCTTATCCAAGACGCCTGTAGAGTACCGGAGTGCGCCTCCTCTACTGGGCGAGCACACGCTTCAGGTGCTGCAAGGCGTTCTGGGGCTGGGAGCTGCTCATGTGGCTGCATTGAAGGAAGCAGGTGTTATTTAAGCTTTTCCTTCTATATAGATAGAAGCCCAGTGGAGGGCTGGTTGTTTTTTAACCGAAGCTAACTTATTGATAGAAAAGCGGAATTAAGAGTTGACGGCGAATTATATCTGTCTATAATTCGCCCCACTTCCGGCGCAGTCGAAACGGAAAACTCCTTGGCAAACAATGAGTTATGTGGTTTTCGACAGCGGGTTGCTTCAGTTCATCGAAGTCAAAAGGAAGTTGAAAAAGAGGTGTTGACAGCAGCGTGTAACGCTGTAGAATTCGCCTCCCGCTTACGAGAGATCGC
>NZ_JBXAJM010000037.1:0-24873 GCF_058797315.1 Pseudomonas sp. GW823-FHT02F05 | reverse complement strand
CCCCCCCCCCCCCCCCCCCCCCCCCCCCCCCCCCCCCCCCCCCCCCCCCCCCCCCCCCCCCCCCCCCCCCCCCCCACGCCCGCTCCCACAGGGGCACGGTTGCCGGTTACTCGTTGTAGATGTCCTGATCGCCGAAGTATTTCTTCTGGATCTGGGCGTAGGTGCCATCGGCCTGGACGGCGGCGATGCCCTTGTTGATCAGCTCACGCAACGCCTGGTCGTTCTTGCGCAGGCCCATGGCGATGTCCAGAGGCAGGGTCGGGTCCTTGAAGGCCGGGCCGGTCTTGAAGTCGGCGCCTTCGGGCTTGGACAGGAAGTTGAGCTGGGCTTCGAGTTTGTCCGTCAGGGTGGCGTCGAGGCGGCCGTTTTGCAGGTCGGCGTAGTTCTGTTCCTGGGACTGGTACGCCTTGATCTGTGCACCGAGCTTGGCCAGGTGCGCGCGGGCATAGGCTTCCTGCAACGAGCCTTGCAGCACGCCAACCTGCTTGCCGTTCAGCGACTCGGGGGTGTCACCGAAGGTGGCGTTTTTGCGGGTGATCACCGAGGTGGGGCTGAGGAACAGGCGGTCGGTGAAGTCGATGACTTTCTCGCGGGCCGGGGTCACGGCCATGGAGGACATGATCGCGTCGAACTTGCGCGCACGCAGGGCCGGGATCATGCCGTCGAATTCGTTGTGCACCCAGGTGCATTTCACTTCGAGCTTGGCGCAGATGGCGTTGCCCAGTTCGATATCGAAACCTTGCAGGCTGCCGTCGGCGGCGACGGATTCGAAGGGCGGGTATTCGGGGAACACGCCAAACCGGATTTCTTTCCAGTCCTGGGCGTGGGCAGCAGTGGCGCACAGTGGCAACAGCAACGCAGCGAAGAGTGATCGCAGAGGAGTCATGTGTTGGTCCCTATATTTTGTAATTGATGTCAGGGGCAGTGAATAACTGGGAGCAGAGAATGCTTCATGATGGTGCGTTTTTTGTGTCGTTTACCCCCTGCGCAAAGCGCAAATTGCGCTGTTAAAACAGGCAATGCAGCGGAATCGGCTGTGACACCGGCAAAATCGGCTTTCAACCCACCCGAATCTGGCCTGCCCTGGGCGCAAAGCGGCAAGCCAGAGCGGTTTCAGGCGCGCTTTTTATGCTGTACCACAGGTTGCTGGGCCAGGCGTGCAAACAGGTCTTTCGGGTCGGCCAGGTCTGGCACCAGCTCCAGCTCGCTGCCCACATCCAGGGCCTTGGCCACGTCCAGTACATAGCGCAGGGCCGAGTAGTCTTCGATAGCAAAACCCACCGAGTCGAACAGGGTGATCTGGCGTTCATTCTCGCGGCCCGGCTGTTGGCCGTTGATCACTTGCCACAGCTCGGTGACCGGCGAATCTTCCGGCATGTGCTGGATTTCGCCTTCGATGCGGCTTTGCGGTTCGTACTCGACGATCACCCTGGCGCGCTCGACGATACGGCGGTCCAGCTCGGTCTTGCCCGGGCAGTCACCGCCCACGGCATTGAGGTGCATGCCTGGCTCGATCATCTCGTCAGTCAGGATGGTGGCGTAGGCCTTGTCTGCAGTCACGGTGGTGACAATGTCCGCGCCTTTGACTGCCTCGGCGACGCTGGCGGCCAGGATCACCTTGATCGCCGGGAACGCCTTGAGGTTGGCGGCGAGCTTGGCGGTGGCCTGGGGGTCGATGTCGAACAGGCGGATTTCAGTAATGCCAAGCATGGCGTGGAAGGCCAGAGCCTGGAATTCGCTTTGGCAGCCGTTGCCGATCAGCGCCATGCTGCGGCTGTTGGCGCGGGCCAGGGAGCGGGCGACCAGGGCCGAGGTGGCAGCGGTGCGGATCGCAGTGGTCAGGGTCATCTCCGCCAGCAGCACCGGTTTGCCGGTGTCGACGTCGCCCAAGGCGCCGAACGCCATCACGGTGAGCATGCCGGCCAGGGTGTTTTTCGGGTGGCCGTTGACGTACTTGAAGGCGTACAGCGAAGCGTCGGACACCGGCATCAGCTCGATCACGCCATCCGGTGAGTGGTTGGCCAGGCGCGCGCACTTTTCGAAATCCTGCCAGCGCAGGTAGTCGGCGCGAATGTAGTCGGCCATCTCGGTGATACAGGTTTGCAGGCCTTTTTGCGATACCAGGTAGCTGAGGTCGTTGACGTCGATATAACGGGTCATGGCAGGACTCCTTATTGAAATGAGGGACGGGCCGGCAGATGCACTTCGGCCAGCATGCAGCGGGCACTGCCGCCGCCGATGCGTTCGATGTTGTCGATATTCACCACCACCGGCCGCGTATGGCGTTCCACATGCTGACGCTGCGCCGGATGCAGGGCGCCCCAGGCACTGGCGGACATCACCAGCAATGGCTGGCCGTCCCGGTCGTGGACCTCCAGCATGTTGCCGGCGAAGGCTTCCAACTGGTCGAAGTCCAGGCTGAGGATGTCCTTGCCGGTGTCACGCAGGGAGCGTTCCAGGGCCAGGCGCTCGCTGTCGTCGGGCAGGGCCTGCAGGCACACCACCGCGAGGTCGCGGCCAACGCTCATCATCACGTTGCTGTGGTAGATGGGGGCCTGGTGACGGTCCAGGGCGTGGAACACACAGAGTTGGTAGTCGAGGCGTTCGGCAAACTGGCGCAGGGCCGCGTGGTGGGTGCGCCCCGAATGGCACGCGTAGCTGATGCGGTGCTGGCGGTCGAGCACCATGCTGCCGGTGCCTTCCAGGAAGATGTTCTGTTGTTCCAGGTGGCTGAGGTCGATGGTGGTGTTGATCGCAAAGCGTTGCTCCAGTACTTGCAGCACGCCCTTGTTGCGCTCCAGTCGGCGGTTCTGGCCTTCCATGGGGTAGAGCACCAGGCTGCCGTCGGCATGGCTGCTCCACCAGTTGTTGGGGAAGATCGAGTCGGGCGTATGAGGCGCCGGCGTGTCCTGCACCACCAGCACCTCCACGCCATGCTGGCGCAGGGTGTCGACATAACCGTCGAACTCCTCCAGCGCTTTGTGCTGTGCACTGAGCGGGTCCAGCGGCGGGCGTTGGAAACGGTTGTTGATCGCGGTATCCGGGTTGAAGGCAAAGCGCGCCGGGCGGATCATCAGGACGGTGTTGGTGGTTTGCATGGGGGCACGGGTCCGTTGGGGATCTTGTGCCGCTATTGTGTGCGTTGCGGGGAAAGGATCCCGGCTGAAACAGCGGGGTGGCTCAGCCAAGAAAGCTGAAAACGGGGGTGGGGCAGCCGAATCGGCTGCCAGATTGAAATACGATCAACCTGTGGGAGCAGGCAAGCCAGCTCCCACATTGGTATTGTGGTGATTGTTATCGTTGTGTCAGCCAGGAGGAACCATGTCTACTGCTGTTCGCCTTGCCCAACCTTCAGATGCCGAGGGCATCAGCCAGGTCATCCTGGCTGCGCTGCACAGCAGCAACGCACGTGATTACCCAGCAGATGTGATTGCGCGGGTTGCCAGCAACTTCACCCCCGACGCGGTAATGGCGTTACTCCAGCGGCGTGTGGTGTTGGTGGCGACTCAGGATCAACTGATCGTTGCTACGGCCGCACTGGACGGCAACGTGGTGCGCTCGGTGTTCGTCAACCCGGCGCTGCAAGGGCAGGGCATTGGCCGATTGTTGATGATCGAGATCGAGCTGCGCGCCCGTGAAGCCGGCGTGACGGTGCTGAGCGTGCCGTCCTCGCTGACGGCGCAAGCCTTCTACGCCAAGCTGGGTTTTCACAACGTGCGTGACGTGTACCACGGCAACGAGCGCACGTTGGTGATGGAAAAGGCGCTGTTGTCCCGCCACCCCATCGGGCCGTATCGCGACCGTCAACACCGTGCCCAGGTGATTGAGTTATGGCAGCAGGCGTTTGGCTATGACACCGCGCATAACCTGCCGAGCCTGGCGATTGATAAGAAACTGGCGGTCAATGACGGGTTGTTCTTCGTTGCCACCGACAACAAAGCCGTGATCGGTACCATCCTCGCCGGCTATGACGGGCATCGTGGCTGGTTGTATTCGGTGGCGGTGCATACCGACTATCGGCGCCATGGCCTGGGGTCGTCGCTGGTGCGCTATGCCGAACAGGCGTTGACTGCGCTGGGTTGCATGAAAATCAACCTGCAGATCACCGGCGGCAATGACGTGGTGGTGGGGTTTTATGAGGCGTTGGGGTATGGGGTGGAGCCGAGGATCAGTATGGGCAAGAAGATTGCCGAGAATATTACGCCACGCTCATGAAGGTGCAGAAACCAGTGTGGGAGCTGGCTTGCCTGCGATAGCGATAGGCCTTTGATCGTTCCCACGCTGCGTGGGAATGCCGCCTGGGATACTCCGCGTCCCGCCGGACAACAGGTGACGCGGAGCGTCAGGGGATTCATTGCATTCCCACGCGGAGCGTGGGAACGATCAAGCGGAGCGTGGGAACGATCAACCAGCCAGCTCCCACAGGGTTTTGTGGTGTCGCTGGTTTTTGTGGCTGTCAGACCTTGACGATCCAACCCGCTGGCGCTTCCACGTCACCGGTCTGCACACCGGTCAGCTCTTTGTAAAGCTTCTGGGTAATCGGGCCGACTTCGGTCTCGCTGTGGAACACGTGCAGCTTGCCGTTGTACTGGATGCCGCCGATAGGCGAGATCACCGCAGCGGTACCGCAGGCGCCGGCTTCCTTGAATTGGTCCAGCTTGTCGATGAACACTTCGCCTTCAACCACTTCCAGGCCCAGGCGGGTCTGCGCCAGTTCGATCAGCGACAGGCGTGTGATGCCTGGCAATACCGAAGGCGACTTCGGCGTGATGAACTGGTTGTCGTGGGTGATCCCGAAGAAGTTGGCGGAGCCGACTTCTTCGATTTTCGAGTGGGTCATCGGGTCCAGGTAGATCGCGTCGGCGAAGCCGGATTTCTTCGCTTCCGAACCCGGCATCAGGCTGGCGGCGTAGTTGCCACCAACCTTGGCGGCACCGGTGCCTTGCGGCGCGGCGCGGTCGTAGCCGGAGATCTGGAAGTTGTGCGGCACCAGGCCGCCCTTGAAGTAGGCACCGACCGGGATGCAGAACACCGAGAAGATGAATTCCGGCGCGGTACGCACGCCGATGTTGTCACCAGTGCCGATCACGAACGGGCGCAGGTACAGCGCGCCGCCACTGCCGTACGGCGGGATGAAGCGCTCGTTGGCCTTGACCACTTGTTTGCAGGCGTCGATGAACGCGTCGGTCGGCACTTGTGGCATCAGCAGGCGGCCACAGCTGCGCTGCATGCGGGCGGCGTTCTGGTCCGGGCGGAACAGGTTGATCGAACCGTCCTTGCAACGGTAGGCCTTCAGACCCTCGAAGCATTGCTGGCCATAATGCAGGGCAGTGGAGCCCTCGCTGATGTGCAGCACATTGTCGTCGGTCAGGGTGCCAGCTTGCCATTCGCCGTTCTTCCAGACCTGGAGAAACCGCTTGTCGGTCTTGATGTAGTCAAAACCCAGCTTGTCCCAATTGATGCTCTCGTTACCCATGACACCCTCTATCTCTGGTCAAGTCGGATTTTTTTCTGGATGGCGCAACAATACTGCATTCTTGGCCGGTGTGGGAGCAGGGCGGTGGACCATTCAACTCTGCATTGGCTGATCCACCGCTATCGCAGGCAAGCCAGCTCCCACACTTGGAACGTATTCCAATGTGGGAGCCGGGCTTGCCCGCGATGGCCTCGCCACGGCTTTACAGGTGCAACGCGTGCCCCAATGCCCGCAGCGCGGCTTCCTGCACCGCTTCACCCAGGGTCGGATGGGCATGGATGGTCCCGGCCACATCCTCCAGGCGCGCGCCCATTTCCAGGCTCAGGCCAAACGCAGTGGAGAGTTCCGAAACCCCAGCCCCCACCGCTTGCCAGCCAACAATCAAGTGATTGTCACGCCGCGCCACCACCCGCACGAAGCCGGCCTTGGACTCCAGCGTCATGGCCCGGCCATTGGCGGCGAACGGGAAGCTCGACACAATGCAATCCAAGCCAGCCGCCTTGGCCTCGTCCGGGGTCTTGCCGACCACCACCAGTTCCGGGTCGGTAAAGCACACCGCCGGAATTGCCGCCGGGTTGAATTCGCGGGCCTTGCCGCTGATCAGTTCGGCAACCATTTCGCCCTGGGCCATGGCCCGGTGCGCCAGCATCGGCTCGCCACTGAGGTCGCCAATGGCGTACACGTTGCGCATGCTGGTCTGGCAGCGGCTGTCGATCTTGATCGCCGCGCCGTTCATGTCCAGGTTCAGCGCTTCGAGGTTCCAGCCTTGGGTGTTGGGTTTGCGCCCCACGGCGACCAGCACCTGGTCGGTGTCCAGCGCCAGGGTGTCGCCATTGGGTGCACGTACTTGCAGCTTGTTGTCGGCAAAGCCGGTGACGCTGTGTTCCAGGTACAGCTTCACGCCGAGTTTCTTCAGGGATTCAGCCACCGGCAGGGTCAGCTCGGCGTCGTAGGCCGGCAGGATGTGCGCCTGGGCCTCGACCACGCTGACGTCGGCACCAAGCTTGCGGTAGGCAATCCCCAGTTCCAGGCCGATATAACCACCGCCCACCACGATCAAACGTTTGGGTACATGGGTCGGTGCCAGGGCTTCGGTGGACGAGATAATCGGGCCGCCAATCGGCAGCATCGGCAGGTTGACGCTTGTCGAGCCGGTGGCCAACAGCAGGTGTTCGCACTGGATGCGTTGCTCGCCCACCTCGACGGTCTTGCCGTCGATGACTTTGGCCCAGCCATGGATCACCTGCACCTTGTGTTTTTTCAGCAGTGCGGCGACGCCGGTGGTCAGGCGGTCAACGATGCCGTCTTTCCATTCCACGCTCTTGCGGATGTCCAAAGTCGGTACATCCACCTCAATGCCCAACTGCGAGCCCTGGCTATGGTGCACGGTTTGCTGGAACTGCTCGGCCACATGTATCAGCGCCTTGGAGGGAATGCAGCCAATGTTCAGGCAGGTGCCGCCCAGCGCCTGGCCTTCCACCAGAATGGTGGGGATGCCCAGTTGGCCTGCGCGAATCGCCGCGACATAACCGCCGGGGCCGCCGCCGATAATCAGCAGCGTGGTGTGCAATGTCTGAGTCATGCCCTTACTCCAGGAACAGGCTGGCGGGTTGTTCGAGCAGGCCGCGAATGGCCTGGATGAATTGCGCCGCGTCCATGCCATCGACCACGCGGTGATCGAAAGAGCTGGAGAGGTTCATCATCTTGCGCACCACGATCTGGCCCTTGATCACCATCGGCCGCTCAACGATACGGTTGACGCCGACGATGGCCACTTCCGGCAGGTTCAGCACTGGCGTACTGACGATGCCGCCCAGGGCGCCAAGGCTGGTCAGGGTAATGGTCGAACCGGACAGCTCTTCACGGCTGGCCTTGCCTGTGCGTGCGGCATTGGCCAAACGCGCGATTTCTTCGGCAGTGCCCCACAGGCTGCGGGCTTCGGCGTGGCGCACCACCGGCACCATCAGGCCCACGTCGCTCTGGGTGGCGACGCCCACGTGCACGGCACCAAGGCGAGTGATGACCTGGGCTTCGTCGTCGTAACGCGCATTGATCTGCGGGAAGTCGCGCAAGGCTACCACCATGGCCCGCACGATAAACGGCAGCAGGGTCAGCTTGCCGCGTGTCGCACCGTGCTTCTCGTTGAGGTGCACGCGCAACTCGTCGAGGGCGGTGACGTCGATCTCTTCCACGTAGCTGAAATGCGCGGCGCGGCGGGTGGCGTCCTGCATGCGCTGGGCGATCTTGCGGCGCATGCCGATCACCGGGATCTGGTGTTCGTCAGTGCGCTCGGCATACGGGTTGGCGGCGCTGGCGCCCGTTGTCGGGCCCTGGCGCAAGTAAGCCTCCAGGTCTTCATGCAGAATCCGGCCCGCAGGCCCTGTGCCCTGGACCAGGCGCAGTTGAATCCCGGCATCCAGCGCGTGTTTGCGCACGGCAGGCGAGGCCAACGGGCGTTCGCTGGCTTCACGGGCCACGGGCGCTTGCGGCGCTTTCACTACTGCAGCGGGCTTGCTTTCTACCGGCGCCTGTACCGGTTTGGCTTCGGCCAAAGGTGGCGCGGCCTTCGCCGGCTCGGCAACCTCCGGCATATCCTTGGTATTGCCTGCGCCTTCCACTTCAATGCTGATCAAAATGCTGCCCACTGCCATGACCTCACCCGGCTCGCCGCCGAGGGAAATCACCTTGCCGTGGACCGGCGAGGGAATATCCACCATCGCCTTGTCGGTCATCACATCCGCCAGCACCTGGTCTTCAACCACCAGGTCGCCGACCTTTACATGCCATACCGATAATTCAACTTCCGCGATGCCTTCGCCAATGTCCGGCATCTTGATAACGTGCGTGCCCATTCAGACCTCCATGACCCGTTTCAACGCCGCGCCCACTCGGGACGGCCCTGGGAAATACGCCCACTCCTGCGCGTGCGGGTAGGGAGTGTCCCAACCAGTGACGCGTTCGATCGGCGCTTCCAGGTGGTGGAAGCAATGCTCTTGCACCAGCGAGACCAACTCGGCACCAAAGCCGCAGGTGCGCGTGGCCTCATGCACCACCACGCAACGGCCGGTCTTTTTCACCGACTTGACGATGGTCTCCAGGTCCAGCGGCCACAGGCTGCGCAGGTCAATGACCTCGGCGTCGATGCCGGTTTCTTCAGCGGCGACTTGCGACACATACACGGTGGTGCCATAGGTCAGCACGGTCACGGCCGAGCCTGGGCGCACGATGGCGGCTACGTCCAGGGGCACGGTGTAGTAACCGTCCGGCACCTGGGCTTGGGGGTGTTTGGACCACGGCGTTACCGGGCGGTCGTGGTGACCGTCGAACGGGCCGTTGTACAGGCGCTTGGGCTCCAGGAAGATCACCGGGTCATCGTTTTCGATGGAGGCGATCAGCAGGCCCTTGGCGTCATAGGGATTGGACGGCATCACCGTGCGCAGGCCGCAGACCTGGGTGAACACCGCTTCGATACTCTGGCTGTGGGTCTGGCCGCCATAGATGCCGCCGCCGCAGGGCATGCGCATGGTCAAGGGCGCAGTGAACTGGCCGGCCGAGCGATAACGCAGGCGTGCCGCTTCGGAAATGATCTGGTCGGTGGCGGGGTAGACGTAGTCGGCGAACTGGATTTCCGCTACCGGGCGCAGGCCGTAAGCGCCCATGCCCACGGCCACGCCGACGATGCCGCTTTCCGAGATGGGGGCGTCAAACACCCGCGAGCTGCCGTACTTGGTCTGCAAGCCTTCGGTGCAACGGAACACGCCGCCGAAGTAACCGACGTCCTGGCCGAACACCACCACGTTGTCGTCACGCTCAAGCATCACATCCATGGCCGAGCGCAGGGCCTGGATCATGGTCATGGTGGTGGTGGTCATGGCGGTTTCCAGTTCGATACTGTTGTTGTGGTCGTTCATGTCACACCCCCAGCTCTTGACGCTGGCGCTTCAAGTGCTCCGGCATCTCTTTATAGACATCCTCGAACATGGTCGCGGCGCTTGGAATCTGGCCACCGGCCAGGGTGCCGTACTGTTCGGCTTCCTTCTGCGCCTTGACCACTTCGGCTTCAAGTTCTGCACTGACCGCCGCGTGTTCCTCTTCGGACCACTGGCCAATCTTGATCAAGTGCTGCTTGAGGCGGGCAATCGGGTCGCCCAGGGGGAAGTGGCTCCAGTCGTCGGCGGGACGGTACTTGGATGGGTCATCGGAGGTGGAATGCGGGCCGGCGCGGTAGGTGACCCACTCGATCAGGGTGGGCCCCAGGTTACGGCGCGCACGTTCGGCGGCCCAGGCCGAGGCGGCGTACACGGCGATAAAGTCATTGCCGTCCACGCGCAGGGAAGCGATGCCGCACCCGACGCCGCGTCCGGCGAAGGTGGTGGCTTCACCGCCAGCGATGGCCTGGAAGGTGGAAATCGCCCACTGGTTGTTGACCACGTTGAGGATCACTGGCGCGCGGTACACGTGGGCGAAGGTGAGGGCGGTGTGGAAGTCCGATTCAGCAGTGGCGCCGTCGCCGATCCAGGCCGAGGCGATCTTGGTATCGCCCTTGATCGCCGAGGCCATGCCCCAACCCACGCCCTGCACGAATTGGGTGGCAAGGTTGCCGGAAATAGTGAAGAAGCCCGCCTCCTTGACCGAATACATGATCGGCAATTGGCGGCCCTTGAGCGGGTCGCGCTCGTTGGACAGCAGTTGGCAGATCAGGTCCACCAGCGGCACCTCGCGGGCCATCAGGATGCTTTGCTGGCGATAGGTGGGGAAGCACATGTCGTCGATGTTCAAGGCCAGGGCCTGGGCGCTGCCGATGGCTTCTTCGCCAAGGCTTTGCATGTAGAACGACATTTTTTTCTGACGCTGGGCGACCACCATACGGTTGTCGAAAATGCGCGTCTTGAGCATGGCGCGCATGCCTTTGCGCATGATCTCGGTGGAGACGCCTTCGGCCCACGGGCCCAGGGCCTGGCCCTGATCGTCGAGCACGCGGATCAGGCCCTTGGCCAGGTCGGCGGTGTCGGCCGGTTCTACGTCGATGGCGGGTTTGCGTACCAGGCCGGCGTCGGTCAAACGCAGGTAGGTGAAGTCGGTCTTGCAGCCTGGGCGGCCCGAGGGTTCGGGAACGTGCAGGCGCAGCGGTGCATACGGCTGGGTCATGGCTTTCTACGCTCTATCTTGTGAATTTCTTGTAGTGGGCGCGCTAGCTGACAGTCAGTCTTCGGGTAGAAGAAATCTTGTCCTACAACAATCATAGGCGTGGCGTAGAAGAATATTTATCTCTGTTTCATTGCGTCGCCGGCCATTTGCGGATAAAAAAACTGCATAAACATAATAAACAGGTGATTTTGTCTCATGCGCAAACTGGACCGTACCGATATCGGCATTCTCAACGCCCTGCAGGAGAATGCCCGGATCACCAATGCCGACCTGGCCCGCTCGGTCAACCTGTCGCCCACGCCGTGTTTCAACCGGGTCAAGGCGATGGAAGAACTGGGGCTGATTCGTGAGCAGGTTACGCTGCTGGATGCTGATCTGCTGGGGCTGCACGTCAATGTGTTCATCCACGTGAGCCTGGAAAAACAGAACGAGCTGGCGCTGCAGCAATTCGAAGGGGCGATCTCGGATCGGCCTGAGGTGATGGAGTGCTACCTGATGGCCGGCGACCCGGACTATTTGATCCGCGTGTTGGTGCCGACGATCCAGTCGCTGGAGCGTTTCATGATGGACTTTCTGACCAAGGTGCCGGGGGTGGCGAACATTCGCTCCAGCTTTGCCTTGAAGCAAGTGCGCTACAAAACCGCACTGCCATTACCGGCCAACGGTATCAGCCTCGGCTCCTGATTCAACACAGCACAAAATGTGGGGCTTGCCTGTGATGACGGCCTGCCAGCCGACGCCGACCTACCTGACACCCCCCGCAGTCCAAATGTGGGAGCTGGCTTGCCTGTGATGGCGGCCTGACAGCCGACGCCAATCTACCTGACACCCCCGCAGTCCAAATGTGGGAGCTGGCTTGCCTGCGATGACGGCCTCCCAGGCGACACATATCTACCTGGCACCCCCGCAATCCAACTGTGGGAGCGGGCTTGCTCGCGAAGGCGGCCTGGCAGGCGACCCAGTTGGATTGTGTACATATCCATTCCTGCGGTAACGGCCACCTAGGGTTCCGCTTTTACAGCGGGTCACTTTTGGAAAAGAGCCCCAAAAGTAACCAAAAGGGCTCTTGCCCCACCACTCGGCACCTCGCCCAGGCTCGGTGTGCCCGTAATCCGCCAGTGATTTGGGGGGCCGCCGCCACGCGCCATCCATGGCGCGGGGCGGCTAAACCGGCATCCCTGCCGGTTTACCCCCCAAATCCCTGTCGAATTCCGGCCATCGTGGTTTAACGGGGCGCCTAAGATCAACAGCAGATCAAGATCAAGAGCGGCTCGCTTCGCATCGTGGTTACCGTTTGCTGCGACAGCCTAAAAAGTTGTGTAGATACCTATGGCTATCGCAGGCAAGCCAGCTCCCACAGGGGATCGGTGCTTCTAAAGTTGGTTGAGGGGGATTTTCAGGTACGTCACGCCGTTCTCTTCTGCCGGCGGCATATTTCCCGCTCGCACATTTACCTGGATCGCCGGCAGCAACAACGTTGGCATGCCCAATCCAGCATCGCGCTGGGTGCGCATCTGGACAAACGCCGCTTCATCCACGCCGTCATGTACATGGATATTGCCCGCCCGCTGTTCCGCCACGGTGGTCTGGCACTTGGCCTCCCGACCCTCGGGCGGGTAGTCATGACACACGTACAACTTGGTGTCCGAAGGGAACGCCAACAGCTTGCGCATCGATGCGTACAACTGCCGCGCATCGCCGCCGGGGAAGTCGCAGCGCGCGGTGCCGACGTCGGGCATGAACAGGGTGTCGCCCACCAGAATCAAGCGGCCGTCGATCAAATAGGCCATGTCGGCGGGGGTGTGTCCGGGCACATGCAACGCCTGGGCCTTCAAGTTGCCGATATGGAAGATCTCATCCGGCGCAAACAGGTGATCGAACTGCGAGCCGTCCACGCGAAATTCCGGCTCGAGGTTGAACAGGTTCTTGAACACGCCCTGCACCTTGCTGATCGACTCGCCTATCGCGATCTTGCCGCCAAGGGTGCGGCGCAGGTAGGGCGCGGCGGACAGGTGGTCGGCATGGGCGTGAGTTTCCAGCAGCCACTGCACGTGCAGGCCATGCTCGCGCACAAAGGCAATCACCTTGTCGGCTTGTGCGGTATCGGTGCGCCCCGAAGCCGGGTCGTAATTGAGCACCGAGTCGACGATGGCGCAGGGGCCGCCATCGGCTTCATAGACGATATAGGTGTAGGTCGACGATGCGTCATCCAGAAAGGCTTGAATCAACGCTGGCATGGCGGCTGTCTCTGCTGAAGAAAAAAGTGGTTACAATCAGTTTACGTTTACACATAATGTTTTGAGCTTAAGTGACTTAAAGGACCCGAGGCAAATGGAATCTACGTTGAGTGAGGGCGAGGTCGCCCAGTTGCGTGCATCGGCGTCCAAGGCCTGTGCCTTGCTCAAGGCCCTGGCCAACGAAGATCGCTTGTTGATCCTGTGCCAGTTGACCCAGGGCGAGCGCAACGTCGGCGAGCTGGAAGCCCTGACCGGCGTACGCCAGCCCACCCTGTCACAACAGTTGGGCATCCTGCGCGATGAAGGGCTGGTCGCCACCCGTCGGGAAGGCAAATACATTTTCTACGGGTTGGCCAGCCACGAAGTGATTCAAGTGATGAAAACCCTGTCCGGGCTGTATTGCGGCGCGGTCATAAAAAGCTGGGCGTGACGCCATCCGGCAGCGACCCTTGTGTGCATTGACTCAAAAAGGCAGTAGACAATGACCGAACAACACTGGGGACCCACCATCAGTGGCGATATCGTAGTCATCGGCGGCGGCTCGGCAGGCATCGGCCTGCTGGCCAGCCTGCTCAAGCGCGACCCGCAGCTGAACATCACCCTCATCGAACCTAACGACTACCACTGCTACCAACCGGCCTGGACCCTCGTCGGCGGCGGCGCTTACGACCTGCACAAGACCCGCCGGCCCCTGGCCGACGTGCTGCCCAATGGCGTCAGCTGGGTGCAGGCCGCCGTCAGCGAACTGTTGCCCGATGAAAACACCCTGGTGCTCGACAGCGGCCAGCGCGTCACCTGGAGGAACCTTATCGTCTGCCCTGGCCTGCGCCTGGCCTGGGAAAAAATCGAAGGCCTGCAGGACACCCTCGGCCAGCACGGTGTCACGTCCAACTACAGCTACGAGCATGCCGCGTACACCTGGCAGTTGGTGCAGCAGCTCAAGGGTGGCAAGGCGTTGTTCACCCAGCCGGCGATGCCGATCAAATGTGCCGGCGCGCCGCAAAAAGCCATGTACCTGTCCTGCGACCACTGGCTCAAGCAGGGCGACCTCAAACACATCGACGTCGAGTTCAACCTGGCCGGTGCGGCGTTGTTCGGTGTGCCAACCTTTGTGCCGCCGCTGATGAAGTACGTCGAAAAATACAACGCTCGCCTGGCGTTCAACTCCAACCTGGTGAAAGTCGACGGCCCGGCGCGCAAAGCCTGGTTTGAAGTCAAAGACGCCGAAGGCAACGCGACGGTCGAAGAGAAAACCTTCGACATGCTCCACGTCGTACCGCCGCAGTTATCCCCGGACTTTATCCGCCAGAGCCCGCTGGCCGACGCCGCCGGCTGGTGCGAAGTGAACCCCCATAGCCTGCAACACCTGCGCTACCCGCATATCTTCGGCCTGGGCGATGTGTGCGGCACCACCAACGCCAAGACAGCGGCAGCGGTGCGCAAGCAAATTGTGGTGGTGGCCGAAAACCTGCTGGCCCTGCGCAAGCAGGCACCTTTGCCGCTCAAATATGACGGCTATGGTTCCTGCCCACTGACGGTGGAGAAGGGCAAGGTGGTGCTGGCCGAGTTCGGCTATGGCGGCAAGTTGCTGCCGACCTTTCCCCTTGATCCCACGCAGGCACGCCGTTCGATGTGGTTCCTCAAGGCCACGCTGCTGCCGTGGTTCTACTGGAATGGCATGCTCAAGGGCCGCGAGTGGCTGACCCGTCTGAGCAAGGTGGACTGAATGCTGCTGGCCAGTGTGTTGGGTGTATTGATGGGCCTGGTCATGGGCCTGACTGGCGCGGGCGGCGGCATCCTTGGGGTGCCGGCGCTGGTGCTGGGGCTGGGCTTGACCATGACCCAGGCCGCGCCGGTGTCGTTGCTGGCGGTGGGCGCAGCGGCAGCGGTTGGTGCCATTGATGGCTTGCGTCATGGCTTGGTGCGTTACCGTGCGGCGTTACTGATCGCCTTGCTCGGCGCGCTGTTTTCGCCGTTGGGCGTGTTTGTCGCCCACCAACTGTCGGAACCGGTGCTAATGGGGCTGTTCAGTGCGCTGATGGTGCTGGTGGCCTGGCGCATGCTGCAACGGGAAAAGCGCGAGGCCGGGCCGAGTGACCATGGTGCGGCGTCGTGGGGCCAGAAAAACTGCATGCTCAACCAGCAGACCGGTCGCCTGGCCTGGACCGCCAAATGCAGCGCCACCCTGGCGGCGTTGGGAGCGGTGACCGGCGCCGTTTCAGGTTTGCTGGGCGTGGGCGGCGGCTTCCTGATCGTGCCGGCGTTCAAGCAACTGACCGACGTGCAGATGCGCGGGATCGTCGCCACGTCGTTAATGGTGGTCAGCCTGCTGTCGCTGATCGGCGTGGCCGGTGCGTTTCATGCAGGCGTGAGCATCGAGCCGGTGGGCTGGGTGTTTATTGGTGCGAGCGTCGTCGGCATGTTGGCGGGAAGGCGGTTGTGTTCGGTGATCCCCGCGCGGGTGTTGCAAGTGGGGTTCGCCAGCCTGTGTGGGTTGGTGGCGATTGGGATGCTAGCCAGCGCGTTGCTCTGACGCTGTACCTGTGCGCTGTCACGAAATCTTGTACTTGGTCAGGAACCTCCTCATTGAGCGCTGACACTCAGTGAACGGCCGCAAGCGCCGAAACGCGCTTTTGCCTGGATGATTCTTCGACTATGCACAGGCGCTTTATGACAATTACCGCAGCACATACGCATTTTTCGCTTCCCTTGGCAGCAGCTGAAAAACGGCCACCGCTTGTGGCCGATGACCTTGAACCGTCGTTGACGCCCCAGCGTCCCAGCCAGAATTTGCCATTGCCCAACAGTCCTGTCTTCTCACTGGGCCATTTGGGCGGAGCATTATCCTGGCCAAATCCCTTGAGTGCAGACGAGCAGCGGCGCTTGCGCCTTACGACGATGAATTACGCACACCCTTTGGGCGACCAACCGCTGGTGATGCAAACCAAGGGTGGCGTACTGGAGTTTCTGCGGTATCGCCAGCCGCTGCCGGCGGAAGTGGGGAGCGACCCGGCCAAAATACTCGAAGCGCTGGTCAATTCCCCGCAAGGGCAACGGATGGGCAACGCGCTGCAGCAAACAATGCAGGGCATTGACAGCGAAAGCAGCGCGAGCGATTACCTACTGGCCGCTATCGCACTGCAGATGGACCCTGAGTCGATCACCGCACCCGATTGCAACAGCGTCGCCGGGTTTGATCTGGGCGGTGACACGCATGGGGGACACCACGCAGCCACGGTAGTGGCTGGCTTGGCCGAACATTTGAGTCGTACTGGCAAAACCAGCGCTGCACTGGCAAGTGTCGGCGCGTACCTGTTGCTGGCCAAGTCGGCGCCGCAGTTTCTGATCAAAGACATTCCTGCGACGGTGAAAGTCGGCAGCCAGGCATGGGCCAGCCTGGCGATTGCTGCGATGACGATTGAGGCGCAGACGCCGGGCAAAGTCCCCGGCATGACGTTTGCCCAGGTCATGAGCGAGGCGCAAGAAGCACGGCGGGTTGACCCAGGAGTTACCCAAGCGGCAGAGACGGTGGCATTGCTGGACTGGGCCGTGGCCAGTGGCGTTCTTACAAAAAGACAGAATGGCGACTATCCACCCGCGCAACTTGAATCGGCAAGGGCCGCATTCAACGCCCAGCTGGACACCCGGCTCACTGCCTCCCATGCACTGGATAAGGCATTGCCCACGCGAAAAGAGATCGCCCTGACCAAGCTCAAGGAGCGATTTGGCGACCTTGGCGCGTTTTTCGAGGCGAAAGTATTTGCTGTCGATCAGCACTACGTGAAGATTGAAGGGGGAGGTATTTCACTCTTGGATGTCGCCATGGACGACTGGCTGGAGTCCCGGCCTTTCAAGGCGCACGAACCCAGCAGCTCACTCAAGGGTAACGACCTGCAAAGGGTACTAACGAGTTTGAACGCCAATCGGCAATTTGGCGTGCCGGCAGAATTCGAACGGCAGTTCAGCCGTGCAATGGAGGAAAAAAAGGCCGCCGTCAATACAACGGTCAGGCACATGATCTCGCAACTGCCCTTACAGGATCGCAAGCATTTCGAGTTTGGAAAGGTCAGTTTTTTCCAGGAAGGCTCATACGTCATGGATGGGCATTTCAATAATACGTATGCTCAAAATGAACCGGGGCTGCTGGTCAAAACCGAGCTGCAAGGCACGTCGCACGCCTACGTCATCGACTTCAATAAAGGCACGATTGAAAAGACGAGCCTTTACAGTACAAAGGTTAAGGAAGACAGGGATGGCAACAAGGTTTCGACGACCAAAGTATTCACGCCCAGCCATAAAGCCGATGATCTGGGACGTGAGCGACCGCTGAATAACGCGCCTTGGGATAGCTTTACCAGCGCTCGATCCCATGGGATTGCCACGGCGTTTGTCGAACACTTGGACCTCGACGATCCCGCTATCAAACAGCAGGCCCGTGGGCAAACCGCCTTGGACAAGGCGAACGCACAGCTGAGCGAGTTTTTGTTGAACCTGATCCCGTTCAGGTCCGCCATTGTCAATTTTCAGAACGGGCAGTATGGCGCGGGTGCTTTTGACCTCTTGCTGGATGTATTCGGTTTTCTTACCGCCGGCACCGCCACCGCAAGAAAGTTGCTCAAGGTCGGCCGTTCTGCGTTGTCTGCCGGGGCCAAGGCATTGCGGGCGGTCAAGGTCATCGGCGTGGCGGCCATTGACGTACTCAACCCCGTCGGCGGGGTGGGCGATTTGCCCAGGTTGGTGGGTAGCGCTGGTCTCTATGTATTGTCCAAAGGCGTCAAGGCCGTCAACAAGCTCAGGGGCGCCACCGGCAGTTATGACGTGTTGAAGGCGATCAGCAAACAGTACGAGGCCGCCGCAACCGGCACCGTGAAGGTGGCAGGCCAGACGGTGGAGGGGGCCGCGGTGCTCAAGGGTGGCAAGTGGTATGCATTCGATGCCGACGCGATGCGGCCTTATGGCGGCCCGCTCGATGAGTTCAAGGCCGCAACCCAGGCTGTCGACGGTGAGGTGGACACTGCAAGCTTCGATGGGCCAAGTGAGTTGAGCCATGAGCTGTTCGGGCACTTCAAAGTGCCTGAATCCAAAATCGCAGGGCTCACACGCAACAGCCAGGGCGTATATGTGGCAGCCGATGGGCACTCCTCGCACATACGCCATACCGACAGCAACGGTGACACAGCGGTGTATGAGGTGCGCCAGGTGTCTCGCACGGAAGACGGCACCGTGCAGGCCCGGGTTTATCACAACAACCGGCAAACCGAGTTGTTGGTTCAGCATGTACAGGGCGACGAATGGCAACGCCTGGGGGCACCCGGCGGCGGGCAGATCACTGCTGAGCACTTGAAGGCCTGGGAGGCCTTGTCGCCGCAGGAGCAGATAAGGCTGACCCGAAAGGGCTTTGCCAAGCAGAATAAACTCACACAGAAAACCTTTGAGTTTTTCGTAAAGCCAGACGGTCAGTTAACCGATAGCGGCGTGCTCGTGCGTGATCGCCCTGCCAACGCATTCACCGCAAAGGTGACCGAAACGCATGTGCGTGAGTGGAAAAACATGACCCAGGCGCAGCGTGACGAAATGACCCAGGAGGGGTTTGCTGTTCTTCATAACCTTCGGCCGGGTACGTTCAAAACGTATGCGCGCAAGGACGGTACCCTGATGACCCGCGGGGAAACGCTGATCAACTCCTCTGTTCCCACCAAAAGTAACCAGATTACCGATGATCATTTACGCCAGTGGGATGAGCTTTTCAGGCAACCAGGCAACTCATTGACGTCAGCGCAGTTCGTGAGCCAGCACGGGCTCAGCCAACGTAGCTGGGCGCAGTACGTCAACGCGGACGGCTCGTTGAAGGGGGCGGGCGCGCAGCGTCTGGAACGCGCACTGCAAAGCGCCGCACGGGCGTCCGCTGTTCAGGCCCAGACCCCCATGGCCGATCATTTGCGCGCTTGGCAGGCGTTATCATTGGAGCAGCAGCAAAGCCTTACCCCCGCAGGCTTCGCCCGGCAGCAACATCTGCACCCGAAAGTGTTCAATCGCTATGTAAAACCAGATGGTCAGTTGACCGCTATCGGCGTGGCGGTGCGCGACCGTGCACCCAATACGCCATTTTATACCGTGACTGAAACCCATATCCGTGATTGGCAAGACATGCCACAGACGGAGCGTGACGAAATGACGCTCGAGGGGTTTGCCGAGCTTTATCACGTTAATCCAGGCTCGTTCAAAACCCATGTGCGGCGAGACGGTACATTGGGGCCGGTCGGTAGAGAACTGATGGACAGGGTGGTCGGTATTGCCCCTAACAAGATTACCGACGACCACCTTCGCCAGTGGAAAGCCTATTTCGAGGACCCGAATAATGCGATCACGCAAGCGCAGTTCACAAGCGAGAACGGGCTCCATCCAGCCACTTGGAGAGACTGGGTCAACGCTGATGGTTCCTTGAAAAAGACCGCCAGCGAACGCCTTGAGCGCGCCGCACTGGGCCCGATCACCCATGTTCCCAGGGCGCGCATGGAGTTGATCACGGCTGGGCATTTGCGCGAGTGGGAGGCGTTGCCGCCCGCGCAGCAACGAAGCCTTACACGCAGGGGCTTTGCTCGCCAGAAACATCTATCCCCGAGAACCTTTGAGTATTACGTGCAGCCTGACGGCAAACTGAGCCCTGCCGGTGTGACGGTGCGCGACCGCTCTGCCAACATGGCGGCGGGCAGGGTGACCGAAACGCATATCGATAGGTGGCAAAAGCTGACGCAGCAGGCGCGTGAGACCATGACCATGGAGGGGTTCGCCGTTCAGCATAACCTGAGTGTGCATTCGTTCAGAGCGTATGTCCGTCCTGATGGTGGCCTGTCGGCGGCCGGCGAAGCCCTGATGAAGAATGTAACCGATGGCGCCTATCGCAGGATTACCGGTGACCTTTTGCGCCAGTGGCAAGCGCTTGCCGAGAGCGCAGACAACTCCGTCACGCAGGCGCAGTTTGTGCAACAGCACAGGCTTAGTCCAGACCTCTGGAGTAAGTACGTGAGAGCGGACGGCTCGTTTACAGCGAACGCCTCGCAACGTCTGGGACGGTTACAGCAAGGCACTGGGCCGCGCCCCGTTCCTGGGCAATCGGTTACGGATACCCCACGAAAACGCCCCGCATCAGAGCCCTTGGACCCGCCACCATCAAAGGTCGGTGCCGGCACAACGCAAGGCCTGGAGGCCCCAGCCCCCGCTTCGACAGTCCCGCCCGTGGTGATCAAGGTTGAACCCAGCGATTTCCCGACATTGCCTCGTCATCAGATCGACAACACGCTGCCGATTCTGCAGGACCCGGTGAACCCCAGAATCAGCTTGACCCAATCACTCGAAGGCCCGATCGATGACATCCGCATCTCCCACTGGAATGGCGTGCTCGATGGGCTTGATAGCCCGACTAAGGCGAGGGTTTCAGCACAGATCAAGGCGTCGATCAAAGACTGGCTGCGCACCGAAGGCCAGCATCAGACCCGATTTGACGATGCCCTGGAGGTGGTCACGCCGTTGGACGATGGGGGGCCGGCTCGCGGCGCTTCGGTATGGGCGCGGCGCGATATCCCCCAATATGAAGTGCTTGGCCCTTATGCAGGCAAATACCATGCAGACGAAGCGTCACTGTTCGAGGAGCAGCGCAAGCAAGGTTCCCGGGCTGTAATGACTTACCTGTTCGGTACGCGCTCGGGTACCCGGACGGTGAGCGGCCTGCACACTGGCAACACCCTGAGCCTGATCAATACCTCGCAACTGGGCGAGGGGCCTGCGTGGATGTCCAACAATGTCGTGTCCATCGCGGTCGGGAAAAACCTGACGTTCTATGTGGCGCTCAAGGACATCAAGAGAGGCGAGGAGCTACTGCTGGACTATGGACCGTTCTATAAGCCGGTGCCTGATATAGCGATCAAGCCGGACCCTGATCGCTGAGTTCAAGCGCTGGGCGAAGGGGCAAGACAAATGATGCCGGGCAGTGGGCGCCATTTGACTGTGCCCCATTGACGATCAATTGCGTCCTCAAGATGGCAACATGAACGCCTCTCAGGTTACTGTTCCTCTGTGTAACGGATTCACCGGCCTTGCACCCCGGCTTACCAAGGTCACCGAATGGATAAATACACCCCCCACACCTGGCAACCCCACGAGCGGCCGAGCCTGCCTGGCTCGCCGTCGACGCCGCTGCATCCTACGCGTAAGCGCTGGCTTTTCGCGCTGGTCGGCGTGCTGGTGGCAATCACCGGCGGCTTGGGTAACGCCCTGGTCATCGCCAACCTGCAATACCTGCAAGGCGCCCTGGGCGCGACCACCGCGGAAATGGCCTGGCTGCCCGCCGCCTATGTAATGACCAACGTGTGCATGAACCTGCTGCTGGTAAAGTTTCGCCAGCAGTTCGGCCTGCGCGCGTTTACCGAGGTGTTCCTGGTGCTCTACGCGCTGGTGACCTTCGGCCACTTGTTCGTCAATGACCTCAGTTCGGCGATTGCGGTACGGGCCGCCCATGGCATGGTGGGTGCGGCGCTGAGTTCGTTGGGCTTGTACTACATGATCCAGGCATTCCCGGCCAAGTGGCGGTTGAAAGCTTTGGTGTTGGGGCTGGGTACCGCACAATTGGCGCTGCCCCTGGCGCGGCTGTTCTCCGAAGACTTGCTGCAAATCGCTGAATGGCGCGGGCTGTATTTGTTCGAACTGGGCCTGGCGCTGATCTGCCTGGGCTGCGTGTTCCTGCTCAAGCTGCCGCCGGGCGATCGCTTCAAGACCTTTGAAAAACTCGACTTCCTCACCTTCGCCATCCTCGCCAGCGGCGTGGCGTTGCTCTGTGCGGTGCTGTCCCTGGGGCGTATTGACTGGTGGCTGGAAGCGCCGTGGATCGGCGTGGCCTCGGCCTGTTCCCTGGTGCTGATCATGGCGGGGCTCGCCATCGAGCATAACCGCAGCAACCCGATGCTGATGACGCGCTGGCTGGGCAGCGGCGTGATGATCCGCCTGGCGTTGGCGGTGGTGCTGATTCGCATGGTGCTGTCCGAGCAATCCACCGGTGCGGTGGGGTTCATGCAGATGTTGAACATGAGCTACCAGCAGATGCACACCCTGTACGTGGTGATGCTGGCCGGGGCGATTGCCGGGCTGGTGGTCAGCGCGCTGACGATCAACCCGGCGCATTTGCTGATGCCGCTGATCATTTCCCTGGCGCTGATGGCGACCGGTTCGGTGATGGACAGTTTTTCCAGCAACCTGACCCGCCCGCAGAACCTCTATATCAGCCAGTTCCTGCTAGGCTTCGGCGGTACGTTCTTCCTGGGGCCAACCATGGTGCTGGGCACCAAAAACGTACTGACCAACCCGCGCAACCTGGTGAGCTTCTCGGTGATGTTCGGGATCTGCCAGAACCTCGGCGGCCTGATCGGTGCGGCGTTGCTGGGCACTTTCCAGATCGTGCGCGAGAAGTACCATTCGAGCATGATCGTCGAGCACCTGACCCTGATTGACCCGCTTGTGGCGGCGCGGGTGCAGAGTGGTGGGGCGGCCTATGGCAAGATCGTCGCTGACCCGGAACTGCGCAACCTCATGGGCATCCGCAGCCTGGCCACGGCGGCCACCCGCGAGGCGAACGTCATGGCTTACAACGATGTCTTCATGCTGATCGCGATTGTCGCGATCCTGACCATGCTGTGGATCTTCACCCGTAGCCTGTGGTTGATGAGCACCACCAAGGCAATTCCTCCTGTTCAACCCAGCGGCGCAACTTCATGACTGAACCTTCAACCACCACCACGACCGCCATCGCCGCCACGCCGGAAGGCAGCACGCCCCCGGGCGCGGTGCCTACCCAATTGCGGCCCTTGCGCGTGCGTATCGTCTCGTCCCTGGGCTTTGCCGCCATCGCCATCATCGGTGTGCTGATCGTGCTGTACGCCTGGCAACTGCCGCCGTTCAGCAGTGCGGTGGAAACCACCGAGAACGCTTTGGTGCGTGGGCAGGTGACGATTATCGGCCCGCAGCTCAGCGGCTATGTGTTCGAAGTGCCGGTGCAGGACTTCCAGTACGTCAAGACCGGAGACTTGCTGGTGCGCCTGGATGACCGTATCTACAAGCAACGCCTCGACCAGGCCCTGGCGCAACTGGCGGTGCAGAAGGCCTCGTTGGCCAACGTGGTGCAGCAACGCAACAGCGCCGAAGCGACCATCAAGCTGCGCCAGGCCGCATTGGTCGACAGCCAGGCCCAGGCACGCAAGAGCACTGCGGATTTGCGCCGCAATGAAGAGTTGATCAGTGACGGTTCGGTGTCCAAACGCGAACTGGACGTGACCCGTGCGGCCAACGCACAGACCATCGCTGCCGTGGCCCAGGCCCAGGCCAGCCTGGAAATCGCCCGCCAGGATTTGCAGACGGTAATCGTCAACCGCGGCTCCCTGGAGGCAGCTGTCGCGAGTGCCGAGGCGGCGGTGGAGTTGGCGCGCATTGACCTGTCCAATACACGCATCACGGCGCCACGGGATGGTCAGCTCGGGCAGATCGGCGTGCGCCTCGGCGCCTACGTCAATTCCGGCGCGCAACTGATGGCGCTGGTGCCCAAGCAGTTGTGGGTGATTGCCAATATGAAAGAAACCCAGATGGACAATGTGCAGGTCGGCCAGCCGGTGACGTTCACCGTGGATGCGCTGAACCACCGCAAATTCCATGGCACGGTGCAGCATATTTCCCCGGCCACCGGTTCCGAGTTCAGCCTGTTGCAGGCGGACAACGCCACCGGCAACTTCGTCAAGATCGCCCAGCGGGTGCCCGTGCGCATCACCGTGGATCCGGATCAAGCCGAGAGTGAGCGCTTGCGGCCGGGGTTGTCGGTGGTGGTGAGTATCGATACGGCAGGGCGCCTGAAAAACAGCCCACCCTGACGTTGACGCATCCTCTGACTGTAGGAGCGAGCTTGCTCGCGAAAAACGTCAACGATAACGCGTGTTTTCTGAATGAACGCGGCGCCTGTGAGTTTTTCGCGAGCAAGCTCGCTCCTACAGTTCAGGCATTTGGAGTGTATTTCAGGTTGAATGCCAGGTGGGTTGACTGGCCTTGCTCCAGCAGCTTCAGGCCAGGCTTGCCCGCCAGGTGATGGGCATTCACCGGATGGCTCACCGGCTCGATGCAGAAAAACTCCAACCCCGGCGGGCAGTACAGCAGGAAGTAATCGGCGCCGCTGGCCTGGCATTCGAGGCAGTAGCCAAGCTCCGGTTGTTCGATCACGCAGTGCCCATCCCAGCCGCAAAAGCCGTTGTCCACCAGCCCCTCTGGCAATCCTTTGAGTTGCCGGAAATCCCAGGCTTCGGTAACAGGTTCCAGCCTCGTGGGCAGCTTGGCTGCATCACTCATCCACACTTGCCTAGCCTTGGCCTGCAGCCGCGTACCCGGCCGGCGCGGCAAGTACGGATGCAAGCCCAGCCCATGCCAGGCGGGTTGCTCGGCCAAGTGAGTTACACACAATTGGATATTCAACTCACCGTTGTTCAAGCGAAACCGCTGGCGGGCGTGATAGGCGAAGGGCGTTTCGCAGCGCAGCTCCAACACCACTTCATGTTCTGACTGGCTTGTCACCTGCCATGCCTGCTGCCAGGCCGAACCGTGAATCGGAAAAGGGTCAGTGAGGCTATTGGGTGCCAGTGCCAGCCAGCCACTGGGGTTGTCAAAGCCGCCGTGGGCGATGCGGTTGGACCAGGGCGCTAATGGATAGCAGCCCAGCTTGCCCGGCAGCCCGGTATTGATCGCGTGCTCGTCGCTGTGCCGCAACAGCGGTTGCCCGGTGGCGCGCACCGTCCAGTTGACGAGGCTGGCGCCGAGGGCGGGGGCGAGCACCAGATGGGTGAATTGATCCGAAAGCTCAATCACGATTGACCTGCCTAGTGAAGTCAAAACAAACACTGAGGATTCAACTGTGGGAGCTGGCTTGCCTGCGATAGCGGTGTATCAGTCACGAATGCGTTCACTGACAGATCGCTATCGCAGGCAAGC
>NZ_JBXAJM010000036.1:25182-29494 GCF_058797315.1 Pseudomonas sp. GW823-FHT02F05 | reverse complement strand
TGTCCCCTTCGTCTAGTGGCCTAGGACACCGCCCTTTCACGGCGGTAACAGGGGTTCGAGTCCCCTAGGGGACGCCACGATTACCCGCTCTGCGGGATTTTTAAGGGTCATTCAATTATTGAATGGCCCTTTTGTTTGTCTGGCGTTTGGCCAATTCCCTCCTTTATCACCCATTTTCTGTTCTGACCGGCGGTCGTGCTTATCGCTTGCCAAATATTATTATGGTAATAATATTCAACCCATGAAAGACGGAGGCTTCGATGAGCGATAAAAAAGCGCAAACCCGCGAACGTATTTTGCAGGCTGCCAGCGCGGCATTGATCCAGCGTGGCCCGGCTGAGCCCAGTGTGGGCGAAGTAATGGGGGCGGCGGGGCTGACAGTCGGCGGCTTCTACGCGCACTTTGAAAGCAAGGACGCGCTGATGCTGGAAGCGTTCAGCCAGTTGCTGGCGCAGCGTCGCGCCTCCATCGATGACTTGGACGAACAACTGACCGGCGAAGAGCGCCGCACGTTGGTCGCAGCGTTTTATCTGTCGCGCAAGCACCGCGACTCCACGACCCAGGCCTGCCCGTTGCCCGCGACGGTGGGGGAGATGGGGCGCTTGCCGGACGCTTTTCGCGAGGTTTTGAACGAGCACGTCGAGTTGATGGCCGCGCAATTGGCCGGCAGCCCCGAAGATATCGACAAGGCCCTGGCGGACATGGCCTTGATGGTAGGGGGGCTGACCCTGGCGCGGGCACTCGGACCCGGCGAGTTATCAGATCGGGTGATACGTGCGGCCAAGTCGGCGGTACGCTGAAAAAGGGGATGCAAGATGGGCGCATTGACCTGGGTTCGTGGTTTCAATGGCACGGTGGGGCGCCTTGCGCCGCATGCGGTCGCCAGCAAGATGCGTCGCACCTTCATGACCCCGCGCGATCTGCCGCCGCGTGACTGGGAGTTGCCGCTGTTGGCCCATTCGGAGCGCATCACTCTGCGTTTCGGCCTGTCGGCATTGCGTTGGGGGCATGGCCCGGCGGTGCTGCTGATGCATGGCTGGGAAGGCCGCCCGACTCAATTCGCCAGCTTGATCACGGCGTTGGTCGACAACGGCTATTCGGTGATAGCCCTGGACGGTCCCGCTCACGGCCGTTCGCCAGGGCGTGAAGCTCATGTACTGCTGTTTGCCCGCGCCATGCTTGAGGCGGCGGCCGAGCTGCCGCCGCTGTATGCGGTGGTCGGCCATTCCATGGGCGGCGCCAGTGCGATGTTGGCGGTGCAGTTGGGGTTGCGTACGCAGGCATTGGTCAGCATTGCCGCACCGTCGCGCTTTCTGGATGTGCTACGCGGGTTCACCCGCATGGTCGGCTTGCCGCCCCGGGCGCGCTCAGCCTTTATCCAAGAGGTGGAGTTGAGCATGGGCATGCCGCTCAAGCATCTGGACGTGGCCCACTACCAGTTGAACATTCCCGGCCTGATCGTGCACGCCGAAGACGACACCTTCGTTCCGGTCAGGGCGGCTCAAGCCATTCACGAAGCCTGGTTCGACAGCCGCCTGCTGCGCCTGGAGCAGGGTGGCCACCAGAAAGTGCTCGCCGACCCGCAGGTCATCGACGCTGTACTTGCCCTATTGGCCGGCTGCCGTCTACAGGAGCGCCAAAGCGCCTGATACACTGCCCCGCCGACATCAATCGACTGGAGCAAGGCATGGGCTGGGATTTGGCAACGCCGTTCATCATCGATCTGCAGGTTGCGGCTGAGGACATCGACGGCCTGGGGCACGCCAATAATGCGGTGTACGTCTCATGGCTGGAGCGTTGCGCCTGGCGCCATTCCCAGCGCCTGGGGCTGGACCTCACCGAATACCGCCGCCTCGACCGCGCCATGGCCGTGGTGCGCCATGAGATCGACTACCTGGCCGCAGGCTATGAGGGCGATGAGTTACAACTTGCCACCTGGATCGTCGATTGGGACCAACGCCTGAAAATGACCCGTCGTTTCCAGCTTGTGCGCCCCCGTGACGGCGCGACCCTGCTGCGTGCGCAAACAACCTTCGTATGTATTGAGTTGTCCAGCGGCAAGCCCAAGCGTATGCCCGCCGAGTTTATTGAAGGTTACGGCCCCGCCCTGACAGGGGGTTAACGGTTGCCGCAGGAAACCCAGTAAACTGCGCCACGATTTTTGTTGAGTGTTTTCCATGCAAATTGCTTTGGCGCCCATGGAGGGGTTGGTCGACAACATCCTGCGGGACGTGTTGACCCACGTGGGCGGTATCGACTGGTGCGTGACCGAGTTCATCCGGGTCAACGACCGCCTGCTCACACCTGCCTATTTCCACAAGCTCGCCCCGGAACTGCTGCACGGTGCGCACACCGCTGCGGGCGTGCCGTTGCGTGTGCAATTGCTGGGCTCCGACCCGGTTTGCCTGGCGGAGAACGCCGCCTTGGCCTGCGAGCTGGGTTCGCAAGTCATCGACCTGAACTTCGGCTGCCCAGCCAAGACCGTCAACAAGTCCCGCGGCGGTGCGGTGCTGCTCAAGGAGCCGGAGCTGCTCAACCAGATCGTCGAACATGTGCGCCGTGCCGTACCTGCCCATATCCCGGTGACCGCCAAGATGCGTCTGGGCTTCGACAGCCCGGATGGCGCGTTGGTGTGTGCAACGGCCCTGGCAGAAGGTGGTGCGGCGCATATCGTGGTACATGCGCGTACCAAAACCGATGGCTATAAGCCCCCCGCCCATTGGGAGTGGATCCCGCGTGTGCAAGACGTGGTGAAGGTGCCAGTGTTTGCCAATGGTGATATATGGAGTGTTGAAGATTGGCGGCGGTGCCGGGAAATCAGCGGCGTAGAAGACATCATGTTGGGACGCGGCTTGGTCGCGCGGCCTGACCTGGCCCGGCAAATCGCTGCTGCGCGCGCTGGCGAAGAAGTAGTGGAGATGACCTGGGCGCAGATGCAACCCATGCTCCACGAGTTCTGGCGTCAATCGGTAGCCCAGTTGACTGAAAAGCAGGCGCCGGGCCGTTTGAAGCAATGGCTGGCGATGTTGACGCGTAATTACCCGGAGGCGGTCGAACTGTTTACGGCCCTGCGTCGTGAAACCGCATTGGAACAGGTTAGCCGCTTGCTTGGCATGCCTCACCCACAACCGGCAACGTTATGAGTTGTAACGCTTCAATGTCCGTTGATGGTGGGTGCAACATTATTTGAGTCGGCGTCCTGTTTCAAAAAATGCCCCATATTGAGAGATATGGGGCATTTTTTTGTTTGTTGGGATTATCTATGGCTGAACTTGACGCCCTTTATAGAGCGCTCGCAGTTTGTTCTCACATAGGTTGAATGTTGCTCGGTAATAAACAGGCACGTTATAGGTTTTTTAAATTCAAAAGTTTCTCTGTGTAAGTTTATTTATAAATATATGTCTTCGGTGCGTGGTTCTGGTTGTGTCTTATATGTTCGCGCGAAATATCAAAGTTGGCGGTTACGCGGCGTTTTGAATTGTATCGACAAGTTGCGTTTCAGGTGAGTTATTAATCTGTATTTCTGCCACGCACACATTCGGGGGCGGCAAATCGAGGTGTTCTTTAAAAAGCACGAGGCAAAGTCTGAAAATTTGGTTTGGTTTCTTTATATGACGCGCGATTTTAGGAACTGGTCAGCGTTAACTCCCACAAATTAGCAGCTGTCAGGCAGTGTTGTTGCTTGCAGTTCATTAAGGCTATTGCTTCCCTGGCCATTTAACGGAGTCAGGTGGCGCCGATTAAGGAGTTTATGAATGTCTCTATCTGTCAATAATTCGCCCTTTGTCAAAGTTGATACATCACCTCTGAGCGGGCAGTTGCCGACCCCGTTGAAAGTCGACATGCAACCTAAACCTCCGACGAGCCATTTCAACCTCAACCCCGCATCTGCACGCAATGAAAACAGTGAGGTCATGGTGAGTGCGACGGCGCTCACCAGAGTATTTGACATGCTCGAGCAGTTCTTCAAATCCATGCGGGAGATGCTTTTGGGAAAAAGTGTTACGCCTGATCTGGAGGCAAAAGACCAGCCCGTGAAGCCAGCTACAACTGATCAAGCGGTGAAGCTGAATGCAAAAGACCTGCCGGTGAAGCCAGGTACGACTGATCAAGCGATGAAGCCGGATGCAAAAGACCTGCCGGTGAAGCCAGGTACGACTGATCAAGCGATGAAGCCGAATGCAAAAGACCAGCCGGTGAAGCCAGGTACGACTGATCAGTCGGTGAAGCCGAATGCAAAAGACCAGCCGGTGAAGCCAGGTACGACTGATCAGTCGGTGAAGCCGAATGCAAAAGACCAGCCGGTGAAGCC
>NZ_JBXAJM010000036.1:0-25084 GCF_058797315.1 Pseudomonas sp. GW823-FHT02F05 | reverse complement strand
CAGCCGGTGAAGCCAGGTACGACTGATCAAGCGGTGAAGCCGGATGCAAAAGACCAGCCGGTGAAGCCAGGTACGACTGATCAAGCGGTGAAGCCGGATGCAAAAGACCAGCCGGTGAAGCCAGGTACGACGGATCAAGCGGTGAAGCCGGATGCAAAAGGTCCGAGGGTGCTAATAGATCACGGCGGATTGACGCCGAAACCGGGTAGAAACGATCATCCAGTGAAGCCGTCAGTGCCGATGCCTTCAGTGAATGTCACTAATGATGCTGAAGCAAATGTGCATGTGAACATCAATGTCGCTCACTGTCACTGCCCTGATACAAAGGACGGGCCAACCCCGGACTTAAATCCCAGGCAAGGTCCGAAGCCGGAATCGAACCCCGTGCCACAGCCGGGTCCAAAGCCGGAATCGAACCCCGTGCCCCAGCTGGGTCCGAAGCCGGGATCGAACCCCGTGCCCCAGCCGGGTCCAAAGCCGGAATCGAACCCCGTGCCACAGCCGGGTCCAAAGCCGGAATCGAACCCCGTGCCCCAGCCCGGTCCGAAGCCTGAATCGAACCCCGTGCCCCAGCCCGGTCCAAAGCCTGAATCGAACCCCGTGCCTCAGCCGGGTCCGAAGCCTGAATCGAGCCCCGTGCCACAGCCCGGTCAGAAGCCGGAATCGAACCCCGTGCCGCAGCCCGGTCCGAAGCCGGAATCGAACCCCGTGCCACAGCCGGGGCCGAAGCCGGAATCGAACCCGATGCCACAGCCAGGCCCGAATCCGGATACCAACCCGATACCTACACCCGCGCCACAGCCCGATAAGTTTGTTCCGGGTTTGACCAGCCCAGGTCCTGATGAGAATAAATTGGACAAAAACTGGCGCTTCAATGCTCGACTTTCATCCAGATCCTGAAATCCACTGGCTCATAAGAACGCTTGAATAAAACGGGGGCTTCTCCGAGGTATACCACTCGGAGAAGTACTGTTTAAGGAGAAACTTGTGTCGTGCTGTTCGATTAATAATATTGCGCGCGTGATAGATGTCCGTCAGGTGGCACCTGTTGATACGTTGAAACCCATTAATGACACTCTTCAGTGCACTCCAGTTAATTACGGAACTGTCGAGACAGCTAAAAAAAGCATTGGTACTAATAGAGAGTTAGTCACTACATTGTCGGGGCTGTTTGCGTCTTTTTTTTCACAGTTGATTTCTCTATTGTCCGATAAAAAAGATACGACAGTTCCTGATATTCCTCCTCCGCCCAGGGTTCAGCCTGAGGTTCCGCCTCGGGTCATACCTGAACCGCTACCACCAAAGCCTGAGGTCGCCGCAAACATTCCGGGTCTTTCGATAAAGCGTAATGGGGCTAAGCCGGACAACATCTGGAGTGGCTTTCGCCAAGGGCCAAGTGGCAACTGCGTTACCGTATCGGCCATCAAGGCAGCCATGTACCGATTTGGTCAAAGCCCTACGGACATTTTTCGCTCAGTGAGAAAAGAGCCTGGCGGTTATCACGTGGTCATGCACGACGATTTTCAGCTGAGATTGACCGACTCGGAGTTGGCGCAAGCAGCACAAGGTTCGCGGTTTATAGGTCCCGATAAAGAGATGCTCAAGGATGCGCAGTTTCTTTTTGCCGTCAGCGCCAAGCGCGCGCAAATGGAAGACAACGATGGTACGGCGAGCAGGAGTTTTCATGCTGCCATTCGCAGCCTGAACAATGGGGAGGATGAGTGGGGGCCGGGGGAGGGGTTTCTGCGCCTGGGGTTGAGGAAACACATGAGAACGGTGCCCGTCAGTGCGCTCGCCGGTGGGCAAGTGGGTATGTGCAATCGGGATAAGCATTCGGTAGCGGTTATCAATGGTCGTGAAGAGTTGTGGGGGCGCCGAGGCTCGGCCCCTACCTACGGCCATGCTGTAGCGCTTATGTAATTGAACAGGCACCCAGGCGGGCGGCTCCGTTGACGGCAGTGGCGCTTGGCTGCATCTTTTGCAACCTCGCGTGATCAGGCGCGGCCCTATTCCAGCAACCGCCTGAAACCCTCGATCGGCAATGGCCGGCTGTGTAAATACCCCTGGAACAAATGGCAGCCCAGCTTTTGCAGGAACGCCAGCTGTTCCAGGGTTTCCACCCCCTCGGCGATGACTTCCAGGTTCAGGCTGCGCGCCATCGCCACAATGGCGCGGATGATTTCTGCATCATTGGGGTCGTGGGTCGCATCGCGCACGAACGACTGATCGATCTTCAGTGCGTCCACCGGCAAGCGCTTGAGATAGGTCAGGGATGAGTAGCCGGTGCCGAAATCATCCATCGCAAAGCTCACGCCGATTTTTTTAAGGCGGCGCATCTTCATCACGGTGTCGTCCAGGTTCTGGATCACGATGCCTTCGGTGATTTCCAGTTTCAGCAGGCTGAACGGCAGGCCGTGTTGCTTGAGGCTGTGCTCCACCCGTTCCACAAAGTCGTTCTGGCGAAACTGCCGCGGGCTGATATTCACGCACAGGCTGAAATTGAGCGGGTCCACCAGGCCGTCGGCAATCAACTGGGCAAAGGCGCCGCAGGCTTCATCGAGAATCCAGGTGCCGACCTCCAGGATCAGGCCGCTGTCTTCCAATACCTTGATAAATTCCGCCGGCGACTGCGCACCCAATTGTGGATGCTGCCAGCGCACCAGGGCTTCGGCGCCGATTATCCTGTTGCCTCGCGCATCCACCTGGGGCTGGTAATGCACGCTGAATTCGCCGCGTGACAAAGCCAGGCGCAAGTCGGTTTCCATGCGCAGGCGCTCGCTGGCGGTTTTTTGCATGCTGTTGTGGAACATCTGCGTGGTGTTGCGCCCGGAGTCCTTGGCGCGGTACAGGGCGATGTCGGCACGCTTGAGCAGATCGGCGGGTGTGGTGCCGTGGTCGGGGATCAGCGCCACGCCGATGCTGGGCGTGACCTGCAACCGGTGACCGTCGAGAAACATGGGTTCCGAGAGCAATTCGCGCAGGGTATCGGCCAGCGCTTGCACCTGGCTGCTGACCGTCTGGCGGGTGCCCTCCAGGCCGCTGAGCAATACCACAAACTCGTCGCCGCCCAGGCGCGCCACGGTGTCCTCTGTGCGCACGCTGGCTTCCAGGCGCGCGGTGACGATTTTCAGCACAGTGTCGCCAACGGGGTGGCCGAGGGAGTCGTTGATGTGCTTGAAGTGATCCAGGTCCAGAAACAGCAGGGCGCCGCGCAGGTTGTGGCGCTTGAGCAGGGCGATCTGCTGGCTCAGGCGGTCCATCAGCAGTGCCCGGTTCGGCAGGTTGGTCAGCGGGTCGTGATAGGCCAGGTGCCGGATCTGCGCCTGGGCGTTCTTCAATAGGCTCACATCCCGCGCGGTCAGCAGCAGGCAGGGGGTTTCATTCAAGGTGATCGGCTCCACCGAGACCTCCACCGCCAGAACCTCGCCACGCTTGTTGCGCCAGAGCATTTCCAGGTGGTGAATGCGCCCCTTGATGTGCAACTCGGCCAACAGTGCGGCGCGTTGGTTTTCATCGGCCCAGATGCCGATCTGGTACAGCGTCAGGCCGATGGCTTCTTCGGTGCGGTAACCGGTCAGGCGGCAAAAACCGTCGTTGACCTCCACGTAACGGCCGGTGTCGCGTTCGGTGATGGATATCGCATCGGGGCTGGAATGGAACGCCTTGGCAAACTTCTCTTCACTGGCCTTGAGTGCGGCTTCCGAGCGTTGCTGTTGGGTAATATCGCGCAGCGTGGTGACGATGCACGGCTGGTCGCTGACCTTGATCAAGCGGCTGGAAATCATGCAGGTCAGGCTTTGGCCGTCCTTGTGATGCACCACTATGGCCACATTGCTCAGGGCCTGTTCGCGTATCACCTGCTCGATGCGCTGCAGGCGCTTGCTGGAGTCGTCCCACAAGCCGATTTGTTCGGCGCTTTTGTCGAGCACTTCGGCGGCTGTCCAGCCAAACGTCTGGGTAAACGCCGGGTTGATCTCGATAAAGGCGCCGCTGTCCAGGCAGGTCACGCAGATCGGGTCGGGGCTGGCCTGGAACAGGCTGGCGAACTTTTCTTCCGAGGCGGTCAGCCGTTGCTCGCGCTCGACCTGGTCGGTGATATCCAGCAAGGTCCCTGCCATGCGCAGGGGCTTGCCTGACTCATCGCGATACAGGCGTGCGCGGCTCTCCAGGTAGCGCGGGCTGCCGTCTTCCATTTGCACGCGGTAGGTCAACTGATAGTTGCCGTCCGGGCCTTCGCGCAAACTGCGGTACGCATGGCGCATGCCCTCGCGGTCCTCATCGGACATGCCCTCAAAAAACGCATCGAAGGATTCATGGAACGGCGCGGGTTCCAGCCCGTGCAACTGGGCGGCACGCGCCGAGCCGTAGAGCATGCCGCTGGGGATGTGCCAATCCCAGGTACCCAGTTGCGCGGAATCCAGAGCCAGGTCCAGGCGCTCCTGGCTTTCCTTGAGCGCTTGCTCGGCGTTTTTGCGTTCGGTGGTGTCCAGAAAGGTGCTGATCAGGTACGCCTCGCCGTCCAGTTCCACTTTTTGTGCGCTGAGGGTGCCGTCATGAATCTGGCCGTTGCTGGCGCAGAACTGCACTTCCATGGTGATCGGTTCACCCTTGCGCTGCGTGGCCTTGACCAGCAGCGCCCGCTGTTCCGGGTGGCGCCACAGGCCCAGCTCCAATGTGGTGCGGCCGATGGCATCGGCCACCGGCCAGCCGAACAGCATCTCGAAGTACTGGTTGGCTTCGCTGATCAAGCCGTCGGCCTGGCGCGTCAGCAGTACCATGTTCGGGCACAGGTGGAACAGGGTGGCGAAGCGCTTTTCCGAATGGCTGAGGGCGTGTTCACGGTCGCGTTGGTGGGTGATTTCGCGGATGACCCCGATCATGCGACGCCGTCCGGCTTTATCGGGAACCAGGCTGCCGCTGATTTCCAGCCAGTGCACGCTGCCATCGGGCCATTGGATGCGGTGGTGCATGGCGCGGTCGAACGGCTCTCCGGCGAGCACCGCATGAAAGCCGCGCACCACCCGCGCACTGTCTTGCGGGGCCAGCAGGTCTAGGTAATCGAGGTCCTTGGGCAGAGGCTGGCGCGGGTCAAAGCCGAATAGCGCCTGGGTGCCCCGTGACCAACTGATTCTTCCTGTGTCGATTTCCCAGCACCAGGCACCCAGCCGCGCGGCATTGAGGGCCGTCAGCAGTTGCGGGGCACTGTCCCAGCTTTGTTCCGCCGCTTGAGGGTCCAGGGCGTAGATGCGGGGCAGGGGTGGAATCGGGTCAAGGGGGTTGCGCATTATCAAAGGGCCTTGGCTCATGGAGAAAACCGCGCGGTTTGACCTAAACCCCTGGCCCGCACGGTGTCATGCCGGTAACCCTGGCAGATCGACCTGTGCATCCAACAGACTCATGAAAGCCCGCGCAGCGTTCGACAGCGTCCTTTCGGTGTGCACGATATAGCCTAGCTGGCGACTGAGCTGTATGCCCGGCAAAGCGATACTTGCCACCTGATCGTCAAGCATGGTGCGCGGCAACACGCTCCAGGCCAGGCCGATGGAGACCATCATCTTGATGGTTTCCAGGTAGTTAGTGCTCATCGCGATATTGGGCGTCAGGCCCTGGGCCTCGAACAGGCGGCTGACAATATGGTGGGTAAAGGTGTTGCCACCGGGAAACACGGCCGGATGCCCGGCGATATCAGCCAGGCTGACGGAACCGCTGATCAGGCTGTGTTCCGGCGCCACCACAAAATCCAGTGGGTCGTCCCACACCCGGCTTGCACGTACCAGGTTGTGGGGCTCAGGCGCCAGGGTGATTACCGCGACTTCCGCACGGCCATGGAGGATTTCTTCGTAGGCCACTTCTGAATCCAGAAACTGAATATCCAACGCCACCTTCGGATATTGCCGGGTGAAGGTGCGCAGGATCGGCGGCAGGCGATGCAGGCCGATATGGTGGCTAGTGGCCAGAGTGAGGCGCCCGCTGACTTCGCCGGTGAGGTTGGTCAGGGCCCGGCGGGTGTCGTCCAGCACGTTGAGGATTTGATAGGCGCGGGGCAGCAAGGCCCGCCCGGCCTCGGTCAAGCCGACTTCGCGGCCCAGGCGGTCGAACAGCCGTACCTTCAATTGTTGTTCCAAACCGGCGATGCGCTTGCTGATGGCCGGCTGGGTCAGGTGCAGGCGTTCGCCGGCGCCGGAGAAGCTGCCGGTCTCGGCGATGGCGATAAAGGCGTTGAGGTTGGCCAGGTCCATGGTGCTATTCCAGTTGGTAATCCAAAGCATAAAAAATATGAATTTGAGTTATTTAATGTAGCGCCATACCATCAGCCTCACAAGCCAAAGGGTTATTGAAAAGCCCGGCGTATAGATGCACCGCTGATGAGGACCGACTGATGGCCGGCAAAACGCTTTACGACAAGCTTTGGGATTCCCACGAAGTGAAACGTCGCGATGATGGATCGTCGCTGATCTACATCGACCGTCACATCATTCATGAAGTGACCTCGCCCCAAGCGTTCGAAGGCCTGCGACTGGCCGGGCGCAAGCCTTGGCGCGTCGACTCCATCATCGCCACTCCGGACCACAACGTGCCGACCACTCCTGAGCGCAAGGGCGGCATCGAAGCCATTGCCGACCAGGTTTCGCGGTTGCAGGTGCAGACCCTCGACGATTATTGCGACGAATACGGCATCACCGAATTCAAGATGAACGACGTGCGCCAAGGCATCGTCCACGTCATCGGCCCGGAGCAGGGCGCCACCTTGCCGGGCATGACCGTGGTCTGCGGCGACTCCCACACCTCCACCCACGGTGCGTTCGGCGCCCTGGCCCATGGCATCGGCACGTCTGAGGTGGAACATGTGTTCGCCACCCAGTGCCTGGTGGCCAAGAAAATGAAGAACATGCTGGTACGCGTCGAAGGCCAATTGCCGTTTGGCGTGACCGCCAAAGACATCGTGCTCGCCGTGATCGGCAAGATCGGCACCGCCGGCGGCAACGGCCATGCCATCGAGTTCGCCGGCAGTGCTATCCGCGAGCTGTCCATTGAAGGCCGCATGACCATCTGCAACATGTCCATCGAAGCCGGTGCCCGCGTGGGCATGGTGGCGGCGGACGAAAAAACCGTCGAATACGTCAAGGGTCGCCCGTTCGCGCCGCAAGGCGCCGATTGGGATGCCGCCGTCGAAGCGTGGAAAGACCTGGTGTCCGACGCCGATGCGGTGTTCGACACCGTGGTCGAACTCGACGCTACGCAGATCAAGCCGCAAGTCAGCTGGGGCACTTCGCCCGAAATGGTCCTGGCCGTCGACCAGAACGTGCCGGACCCGGCCAAAGAGGCCGACCTGGTCAAGCGTGGCTCCATCGAGCGCGCCTTGAAATACATGGGGTTGACTGCCAACCAGGCGATCACCGACATCCAGTTGGACCGTGTGTTTATCGGTTCCTGCACCAACTCGCGGATCGAAGACCTGCGCGCCGCGGCGGTGATCGCCAAAGGCCGCAAGGTGGCCTCGACCATCAAACAAGCCATTGTGGTGCCAGGTTCCGGGCTGGTTAAAGCCCAGGCGGAAGCCGAAGGCCTGGACAAGATCTTCCTCGAAGCCGGTTTTGAATGGCGTGAGCCGGGCTGCTCGATGTGCCTGGCGATGAACCCGGACCGCCTGGAGTCGGGCGAGCATTGCGCGTCGACCTCCAACCGTAACTTCGAAGGGCGCCAAGGCGCGGGTGGGCGTACTCACCTGGTGAGCCCGGCCATGGCCGCCGCTGCTGCCGTCAACGGTCGTTTCATCGACGTTCGCGAATTGATCTGAGGAAAACCCGATGAGAGCTTTTACCCAACACACAGGCCTTGTAGCGCCGTTGGACCGTGCCAATGTGGACACCGACCAGATCATCCCAAAGCAATTCCTGAAGTCGATCAAGCGCACCGGTTTCGGCCCCAACCTGTTCGATGAGTGGCGCTACCTGGACGTGGGCTACGCCTACCAGGACAACTCCAAGCGCCCTCTGAACAAGGACTTTGTGCTCAACGCCGAGCGTTACCAAGGCGCCAGCGTGTTGCTGGCCCGGGAAAACTTCGGCTGCGGCTCCAGCCGCGAGCACGCTCCGTGGGCCCTGGAAGAGTACGGCTTTCGCAGCATCATCGCGCCGAGCTACGCCGATATCTTCTTCAACAACAGCTTCAAGAACGGCCTGTTGCCGATCATCTTGAGCGACGCTGAAGTGGACGAGTTGTTCCAGCAAGTGGAGGCCAATGTCGGCTACCAGCTGACGGTGGACCTGGCCGCGCAAACCGTGACCCGCCCGGATGGCAAGGTGTACCACTTTGAAGTGGATGCCTTCCGTAAGCACTGCCTGATCAACGGCCTGGACGACATCGGCCTGACCTTGCAGGACGGCGATGCGATTGCTGCGTTTGAAACCAGGCACCGGGCGAGCCAGCCCTGGTTGTTTCGCGATGCCTGATTTGCGGTAACCGTGCGGGCCCCATCGCGGGCAAGCCCGCTCCCACAGGGATCGAGGTTCGCCTGAGCACCTCGGTCAACGGTGGAAGCTGGCTTGCCTGCGATAGCGCCAGTGCAACCACCACAAACCCCAAGGAAAGCCACCATGACCACCACCGCCCACACCCAAGTCGTGCAAAAACAATTCGGCGAGCAAGCCTCGGCCTACCTGAGCAGCGCCGTACACGCCCAGGGCACCGAATTCGCACTGCTACAGGCCGAACTGGCCGGGCAGGGCGCTGCACGCCTGCTGGACCTGGGCTGCGGTGCCGGTCATGTCAGCTTTCATGTAGCGCCTCTGGTCAAAGAAGTGGTGGCCTACGACTTGTCCCAGCCTATGCTCGACGTGGTGGCCGCCGCCGCCAAAGACCGCAACCTGGACAACATCCGCACCGTGCACGGCGCCGCCGAGCGCCTGCCGTTCGCCGATGGCGAATTCGACTTCGTGTTCAGTCGTTATTCGGCCCATCACTGGAGCGACCTCGGCCTGGCCCTGCGTGAAGTGCGCCGTGTGCTCAAGCCGGGTGGCGTGGCGGCATTTGTGGATGTCTTGTCACCGGGCAGCCCGCTGTTGGACACTTACCTGCAAACCGTCGAAGTGCTGCGCGACACCAGCCATGTGCGTGACTATTCCAGCGCCGAGTGGATGCGCCAGTTGAGTGAGGCCGGCCTGCACGTGCGCAACAGCAGTCGCCAGCGCTTGCGCCTGGAGTACGCCTCGTGGGTTGAACGCATGCGCACGCCAGAGGTACTGCGTGCAGCAATCCTTGAGCTGCAAAAGGCGATGGGCCAGGAAGTACGTGATTATTACGAAGTTCAAGCCGACGGCACCTTCAGCACCGATGTGCTGGTGGTCTTCGCCGAACGCTGATTGATTTTTCCCGACCTGCCCACGGGCGGGTCGCTTGATGAAATGAGGAACGCATGAGCAAGCAGATTCTGATTCTCCCTGGCGACGGTATTGGGCCGGAAATCATGGCCGAAGCGGTCAAGGTCCTTGAGCTTGCCAACAGCAAGTACAGCCTGGGTTTCGAGCTGAGCCACGACGTGATCGGCGGCGCTGCCATCGACAAGCACGGCGTGCCGCTGGCTGACGAGACCCTCGACCGCGCCCGGGCTGCCGATGCGGTACTGCTCGGCGCCGTGGGTGGGCCGAAATGGGACAAGATCGAGCGTGACATCCGCCCTGAGCGCGGCTTGCTGAAAATTCGTGCGCAACTGGGCCTGTTCGGTAACCTGCGCCCGGCCATCCTCTACCCGCAACTGGCTGACGCGTCGAGCCTCAAGCCGGAAGTGGTGGCGGGCCTGGATATCCTCATCGTGCGTGAGCTGACCGGCGGTATCTACTTCGGCTCGCCACGGGGTGTGCGCGAGTTGGAAAATGGTGAGCGTCAGGCCTATGACACGCTGCCATACAGCGAGAGCGAAATCCGCCGTATCGCCCGTGTCGGTTTCGACATGGCGCGCGTGCGCGGCAAAAAAGTCTGCTCGGTGGACAAGGCCAACGTGCTGGCTTCCAGCCAACTGTGGCGTGAAATCGTCGAAGAAGTCGCCAAGGATTATCCGGACGTCGAACTGAGCCACATGTACGTCGACAACGCCGCCATGCAACTGGTGCGCGCACCCAAGCAGTTCGACGTGATTGTCACCGACAACCTGTTCGGCGACATCCTGTCCGACCAGGCGTCGATGCTCACCGGTTCCATCGGCATGCTGCCGTCGGCGTCCCTGGACACCAACAACAAAGGTATGTACGAGCCGTGCCACGGTTCGGCGCCAGACATCGCGGGGCAGGGCATTGCCAACCCGCTGGCGACGATTTTGTCGGTGTCGATGATGCTGCGCTACAGCTTCAACCTGGGCGATGCGGCGGACGCAATCGAGAAGGCCGTCAGCCTGGTGCTGGATCAGGGCTTGCGCACCGGCGATATCTGGTCCCAGGGTTGCACCAAGGTCGGGACGCAAGAAATGGGCGACGCAGTAGTCGCCGCGCTGCGGAATCTGTAATCTCTCGGGCCCGCTTGCAGTTGTTGCTGCAAGGCGGCCCACTTTTTAACAAGGTGTAGTTGCGATGAAACGTGTAGGTCTGATCGGTTGGCGCGGTATGGTCGGTTCCGTGCTCATGCAGCGGATGCTGGAAGAGCAGGATTTCGATCTTATTGAGCCGGTGTTTTTCACCACTTCGAACGTAGGTGGCCAAGGGCCGTCCGTGGGCAAGGATATTGCCCCGCTCAAGGATGCCTACAGCATTGAAGAGTTGAAGAGCCTCGACGTGATCCTGACCTGCCAGGGTGGCGACTACACCAGCGAAGTCTTCCCCAAGCTGCGCGAAGCCGGCTGGCAGGGTTACTGGATCGACGCCGCTTCGAGCCTGCGCATGCAGGACGACGCGGTGATCATCCTCGACCCGGTCAACCGCAAGGTCATCGACCAGCAACTGGACGCCGGTACCAAGAACTATGTGGGCGGCAACTGCACCGTCAGCCTGATGCTGATGGGCCTGGGCGGCCTGTTCGAAGCGGGCCTGGTGGAGTGGATGAGCGCGATGACCTATCAGGCGGCCTCCGGTGCCGGCGCGCAGAACATGCGTGAACTGATCAAGCAGATGGGCGCGACCCACGCCGCTGTCGCCGATCAACTGGCTGACCCGGCCAGTGCGATCCTCGATATCGACCGCCGTGTGGCCGAGGCCATGCGCAGCGATGCTTACCCGACCGAGAACTTCGGCGTGCCATTGGCCGGTAGCCTGATCCCGTGGATCGACAAGGAACTGCCTAACGGTCAGAGTCGCGAAGAGTGGAAGGCCCAGGCCGAAACCAACAAGATCCTGGGGCGCTTCAAGAACCCGATCCCGGTGGATGGCATCTGCGTGCGCATTGGCGCCATGCGTTGCCACAGCCAGGCGCTGACTATCAAGTTGAACAAAGATGTGCCGATCGCCGATATCGAAGGGCTGATCAGCCAGCACAACCCTTGGGTCAAGCTGGTGCCGAACAACCGCGATATCAGCATGCAGGAGCTGAGCCCGACCAAGGTCACCGGCACCCTGAATGTGCCGGTGGGCCGCCTGCGCAAGCTGAACATGGGCAGCCAGTTCCTCGGCGCGTTCACCGTTGGCGACCAACTGCTGTGGGGCGCGGCTGAGCCGTTGCGTCGCATGTTGCGGATTTTGCTGGAGCGTTGATCGCTTGAGGCAATAACAGAAACCCGCGTTCTGGTGACAGGCGCGGGTTTTTTGTTGCCCTTGTGATCGTTCCCACGCTCTGCGTGGGAATGCAGCTCTGGACGCTCTGCGTCTGCTTTAGAGGCGTGACGCGGAGCGTCACAGGAGGCGTTCCCACGCAGAGCGCGGGAACGATCAGGGGGGCTGTAATTGCCTCACCCTCTACCACCCGGTAAAGTGCCGCTCCCCCGTAATGCCCGAGGCAATCCCATGACCCAGACCTTTGAAATCGCCGTGATCGGCGCTACCGGTACCGTTGGCGAAACCCTGGTGCAGATTCTCGAAGAGCTGGAGTTCCCGGTGGGCACCTTGTACCTGCTGGCGGGCAGCAACTCGGCGGGGGCTTCGGTGCCGTTTCGGGGCAAGAACGTGCGGGTCAAAGAGATCGACACGTTTGATTTCAGCAAGGTGCAGTTGGCGTTCTTCGCTGCAGGCCCCGCGGTGACCCTGAGCTTCGCCCCGCGTGCCACCGCCGCTGGCTGCGCGGTGATCGACTTGTCTGGCGCATTGCCCGCCGAGCAGGCGCCGCAAGTGGTGCCGCAGGCCAACGCCCATGTGCTGGGCGCGTTGAAAAAGCCTTTCCAGCTCGGCAGCCCGAGCCCTTGTGCCACCTACCTCGCGGTGGTGCTGGCACCGTTGCGCAATGTAGTGGACATCCAGCGCGTGAGCGTCACCGCCAACCTGGCCATCTCTGCCCAGGGCCGCGAGGCCGTCAGCGAGTTGGCGCGCCAGACTGCCGAACTGCTGAACGTGCGTCCCTTGGAGCCAGTGTTCTTCGATCGGCAAGTGGCGTTCAACCTGCTGGCGCAAGTCGGCACGCCAGACGTCCAAGGTCATACCGCCCTGGAGAAGCGCCTCGTACACGAACTGCGTGCGGTGCTGGAAACACCTTTACTAAAGATTTCCGCCACCTGCGTTCAAGCCCCGGTGTTTTTCGGCGATAGCCTGACTGTGTCGCTGCAACTGGCCGCGCCGGTCGACCTGGCCGCGGTGAACCGCGCCCTCGACGCTGCGCCGGGAATCGAGCTGGTCGAGGAGGGCGATTACCCCACCGCCGTAGGCGATGCCGTCGGCCAGGACGTGGTGTACGTCGGGCGAGTTCGCGCAGGTATCGACGACCCGGCGGAACTAAATCTTTGGTTGACGTCAGATAACGTACGCAAAGGCTCGGCCCTGAACGCCGTGGAACTGGCGCAGTTGTTGATAAAAGACCTTGTGTAAAAGATACTTGGCGGCAATTTGTAGATTGATTCTAGCCAGGCGCTATGCTTGGTCCCAAGTGAAACACAAGCGCGTCGGTGACCTATCGGCTCGCCATGCCTTATGGCAGCGGTTACCAACCTTCTCGCAGAGCGGGAAGTGTTCAAACAAAGGATGAGGCTATGGTTCAAGTTCGCAAACTGGTGTTAGCAATAGCGGCCGCCTCGGCGCTGTCCTCCGGTATGGCGCAGGCGCTGCAACTTGGGGAGATGACCCTCAAGTCGAAGTTGAACCAGCCGCTGTCGGTGGAAATCGAATTGCGCGATGTGGGCGGCCTCACGGCGTCCGAGATCACCCCCAGCCTGGCTTCGGCCCAGGCCTTCGTGGATGCGGGTGTCGACCGCCAGGCGTTTCTCGATGACCTGACGTTCACGCCGGTGATCAACCCCGAAGGTCGCAGCGTGGTACGTGTGACCTCCAGCAAGCCGCTGCCCGATTCCTACGTGCGTTTCCTCATGCAGGTGCAATGGCCCAATGGCCGCTTGATGCGTGACTACAGTGTGCTGCTCGACCCGGCCAAGTTTGACCAGCCGGCACCGACTGCCAGCGCGCCGGCCAGCTCTGCGCCTGCCACTGGCACGCTTGCCCGGCACACCACCACGCCCCACGATACCTTGTGGGAGATTGCCGCGAAGAACCGTCACGGCGCCTCGGTCCAGCAAACGATGCTGGCTATCCAGGCGCTTAACCCGGATGCCTTTGTCGACGGCAACATCAACCGCCTGAAAACCGGCCAGGTGCTACGCCTGCCGGATATCACCCAAAGTACAGCCCTGGCCCAGCCGCAAGCGATTGCCGAAGTGAGTGCGCAGAACGCCGCCTGGCGCCAGCGCCAGCGCAGTCCTCAGGGGCAAGTGGCTGGTAAGCCGCAGTTGGATGCAACCCGGCGCACCCAGGCCGGCAATGCGCCGTCGAGCACCCAGGCCAAGGACAATTTGAGCCTGGTATCGGCGCAAGCCGCCAAGAAAGGTGGCAAAGGCGCAGCTGGGGACAGCCGCGCCCTGAGCGACAAGCTGGCGATGACCCAGGAAGAGCTCGACACCACGCGGCGCGACAACGAAGAACTGAAAAGCCGTGCCGCCGACCTGCAAAGCCAGCTGGACAAGCTGCAGAAGCTGATCCAACTGAAGAATGACCAATTGGCTCGTTTGCAGGCGCAAACGGGTGAGCCAGCCGCGATCCCCGCACAGTTGCCCGGTGAGCCTGCAGCCGAGCCTGCGGCCCCTGTTGCAACGCCAGCGCCAGCGCCTGAACCGGTCAAGCCGGCTGCCGCGCCGGCCAGTACCGAAGGCAAGTTCAATGATCTGCTGACCAACCCGATTGTGCTCGGCATCCTTGGCGGTGCGGCCCTGCTGGTGGTGCTGCTGCTTCTGCTGCTATGGGCTCGCCATCGCAATGCTCGCCGTGAAGAAGAGAAGCATCTGCGCATGGCTCGGGCGTTGGCCGAAGAGCCTGAGTTCGTTTCCAATATCGATCAAGACCTGCCGCCTGACAGCTTCGAGGGCCTTGAAGTGCCGCCGCCGAGCGTCAAGCTCGCCACCGCAGTGGCGCCAGCAGCCGCACCCGCGCCAGCACCGGTGGTCGAGACGGTTGTGGCGCCGACGGTCGCCTCCGTGCTGGCGCCGTTGGCGGTTGCCGTGGCTCAGGAAAATTCCAGCGACGCCCTGGCCCAGGCCCAATCCCATATTGACCGTGGCCACCTGAACCAGGCGGCGGATGTGCTTGAACGAGCCATCAAGCACGAGCCCAAGCGCAGCGACCTGCGTTTGAAGCTGATGGAAGTCTATGGCCTGCAGAACAACAAGGACGGGTTCGTCACCCAGGAGCGCCAGTTGGTGGCCAACGGTGAGAACCATGCCCAGGTCGAGCAGCTCAAGGCGCGCTTCCCGGCCATGGCCGTGTTGGCGGCGGGTGTCAGTGCCGCAGTGGCCGCCGCAGCCCTGGATGCGCAATACGTCAAGGACCTGCTCGACGACAAGCCGGCCTCGGCTGCGCAGGCAGACACCTTCGACACCGATTTCGACTTGAGCCTGGATGACCTGGAAGCCGCCTCGCCGGCCGAGATCGCGCAAGACCAGCAAACCTTTGAAACATTGCTCAAACAACAGACCGAGTCTAAGGCCGACGCACAGGACCTGTCGGACTTTGACCTGGACCTGCAGTTGGACCCGCCCGCGTCGCAAACCGATGACGACTTCCTGTCGGGCCTTGAAGAGCAGATCAAGGATGTACCGCCAGTGGAGCCGCCGACCCTGACGCCGGCTGCGCTGGACGAATTCGACCTGCCGGAAGACTTTGACCTGTCGCTGGCGGACGAGCCGAGCAACCCTGCGGCCAAGCCCGATGCCTTCGCGTCGGAGCTGGACGACGTCAACGCTGAACTGGATCGATTGTCCCAGAGCCTGGAACATCCGCCGATCGAGCCTTCCTTCACGGCTGAAGATGCCGCGCTGGGTGCTGAGGATGAGCCGGATTTCGACTTCCTCTCGGGCACCGATGAAGTGGCTACCAAGCTCGACCTGGCCCAGGCCTATATCGACATGGGCGATGCTGACGGCGCGCGAGACATCCTGTCCGAGGTGCTGACCGAAGGCAACGAAGGCCAGCGTGGCGAAGCCAAGGAAATGCTCGGCCGAATCTAACGGCCGAGGCAGAAAAATGTGGGAGCGGGCTTGTTGTGGCGAGGGAGCTTGCTCCCGCTGGGGGGCGTAGCGCCCCTGAAAAGCCGGCTCCAGCTGCGCTGTCGAACGGGAGCAAGCTCCCTCGCCACAAAAACCCCAGATTAAAAGCCCCCTCTCATGCACCCTGACGCCCTATAATGCCCGCCTTTGCGCAACTCATCAGGCTCTCAGTTCTTGGCAAATATAGATAACGCGGCTGCCGAAATGGCGGCCGCAGGCTTTTACCGCATCGCCCTGGGCGTGGAATACAAAGGCTCGCGCTATCGCGGCTGGCAGCGTCAGGCCTCCGGGGTGCTGACGGTGCAGGAAACCCTGGAAAACGCCCTGTCCAAAGTCGCCAACTCGCCGGTGTCGCTGATGTGTGCCGGGCGTACCGATGCCGGCGTACACGCGTGTGGCCAAGTGGTGCACTTCGACACCCAGGCCGAGCGGTCGATGAAGGCGTGGGTGATGGGGGCTAATATCAATTTGCCCCATGATGTCAGTGTCAGCTGGGCCAAGGTCATGCCGGCGCATTTTCACGCCCGTTTCAAGGCCATCGCCCGCCGTTACCGCTACGTGATCTACAACGATCAGATCCGCCCGGCGCACCTCAATGAAGAAATCACCTGGAACCACCGCCCGCTGGATGCCGAGCGCATGGCCGAGGCCGCGCAGCATTTGGTCGGGGTGCATGACTTCAGCGCCTTCCGTGCCGGGCAGTGCCAGGCCAAGTCGCCGATCAAGGAAGTCCACCACCTGCGGGTGACGCGCCACGGCAAGATGATTGTGCTGGATATCCGTGCGGGTGCCTTTCTGCATCATATGGTGCGCAACATTGCTGGCGTGCTGATGACCATCGGCACCGGTGAGCGCCCGGTGGAGTGGGCCAAGGAAGTGCTGGAAAGCCGCATTCGCCGCACGGGCGGGGTCACGGCGCATCCGTTCGGCCTTTACCTGGTGGATGTGGAGTACCGCGACGAGTTCGAATTACCGGAACGCTTTATCGGGCCGCACTTCCTCACCGGTTTCAGCGAACTTGGCGGCTGACGCCCGGAAAAGCTTTTGTTACCATCCGGGACTTTCTCGGTCCAACCCTGAGGTTCCTACGACATGTCAGCCGTTCGCAGCAAGATTTGCGGGATTACCCGCATAGAAGACGCGCTGGCGGCAGTCGAAGCGGGGGCGGATGCCATTGGCCTGGTGTTTTATGCCAAGAGCCCACGGGCGGTGAATGTGCTGCAGGCGCGGGCGATCATCGCTGCATTGCCGCCCTTCGTGACCACCGTGGGGTTGTTCGTCAACGCCAGCCGCTGCGAGCTCAACGAAACCCTGGATGCGGTGCCGCTGGATATGTTGCAGTTCCATGGCGACGAATCGCCAGAGGAATGCGAAAGCTATCAGCGCCCGTACATCAAGGCGTTGCGAGTCAAGGCTGGGGACGATATCGCCGCAGCCTGCACCGCTTATACCGGCGCTCGCGGGATTCTGTTGGACACCTACGTCGAAGGCGTACCCGGTGGCACGGGCGAGGCGTTCGACTGGACGCTGATTCCCGAGGGGTTGAGCAAGCCGGTCATTCTCGCGGGTGGGCTCACTCCAGCGAATGTCCAGGCGGCCATCGAACAGGTCCGGCCGTATGCCGTGGACGTCAGCGGTGGGGTGGAGCAGGGCAAGGGGATCAAGGACCCGAGCAAGATTCGCGCGTTCATGCAGGCCGTGCGCAACAGCAGGGGTGGGATGTGACGGCTGGCAGTCTGCCGCCGTCCATAACTACCACTGTGTAAAACAGCCCGGCGCCGCCTGTGGGTGGCCCGGAAACGAAGTGGCAACCCTGCGCTGGCAGGTTGTCTGGAAGGCTGAGGATACGGGCGGGAAATGGCAGGTCCAACGTCTGACCCCGTCCCGCCTGTGTCATCGCCACATATGAATTTAGCTCAAGGGCATACGCGGGGCTGTGTTCAAGCCACCGGTACTGGAGAAAAGAAAGCATGAGCAACTGGTTAGTAGACAAACTGATCCCTTCGATCATGCGTTCCGAGGTGAAGAAAAGCTCGGTTCCTGAAGGTCTGTGGCACAAATGCCCATCCTGCGACGCGGTGCTGTATCGCCCGGAGCTGGAAAAGACCCTGGACGTTTGCCCCAAGTGCAACCACCACATGCGTATTGGCGCACGCGCTCGTATCGACATCTTCCTGGATGCCGATGGCCGTAATGAGCTGGGTGCCGACCTGGAGCCGGTTGACCGTCTCAAGTTCCGCGACAGCAAGAAGTACAAGGACCGCCTGGTCGGCGCACAGAAGCAGACTGGCGAGAAAGACGCGCTGATTTCGGTCAGCGGCAAGCTGCTGGGCATGCCGGTAGTAGTCTCGGCCTTCGAATTCTCCTTCATGGGCGGTTCCATGGGTGCCATCGTCGGTGAGCGCTTTGTTCGCGCTGCCAACTATGCCCTGGAAAATCGTTGCCCAATGATCTGCTTCGCCGCCTCCGGTGGTGCGCGTATGCAGGAAGCCCTGATTTCCCTGATGCAAATGGCCAAGACCTCGGCGGTACTGGCGCGTCTGCGTGAAGAAGGCATTCCGTTCATCTCTGTACTGACCGACCCGGTCTACGGCGGCGTCTCCGCCAGCCTGGCGATGTTGGGCGATGTGATCGTTGGCGAGCCTAAAGCCCTGATCGGTTTTGCCGGCCCGCGCGTAATCGAGCAGACCGTGCGGGAAAAACTGCCGGAAGGCTTCCAGCGCAGCGAGTTCCTGCTGGAGCACGGTGCGATCGACCTGATCATTCCGCGTGGCGAACTGCGCCCGCGCCTGGGCAGCCTGCTCGCGCAAATGATGGGCTTGCCGACGCCTGTGTACATCGCGCCTAAGGTCGAGCCGATCGTCGTGCCGCCGGTGCCAGCAAACCTATGACCCAACGTACCCTGGGCGAATGGCTCGCCTACCTTGAGCAGTTGCATCCGTCCGCCATCGACATGGGCCTGGAGCGCTCGCAACAGGTAGCGGCCCGCCTCGGGTTGGGCCAGCCGGCACCGCGTGTGATCACGGTGACCGGCACCAACGGCAAAGGCTCCACCTGTGCCTTTGTCGCCGCGCTGTTGCAGGCCCAGGGCCTCAAAGTCGGCGTGTACAGTTCGCCGCACCTGCTGCGCTACAACGAGCGGGTGCAGCTCAATGGCGTCGAAGCCACTGATGCCCAGCTGTGCGAAGCCTTCGCAGCCCTGGAAGCCGGGCGTGGCGACATTTCCCTGACCTATTTCGAGATGGGCACCCTGGCGGCGTTCTGGCTGTTCGAGCGTGCGCAACTGGATGTGGTCGTGCTGGAAGTCGGCCTCGGCGGGCGCCTGGATACTGTCAACGTGGTGGATGCCGACCTGGCCCTGGTAACCAGCATTGGTGTCGATCATGCCGATTACCTGGGCAATACCCGCGAATCGGTGTCTTTTGAAAAGGCCGGGATCTTCCGCCAGGGCCGTCCGGCGCTGTGTGGTGACCTGGACCCGCCGCAACCCTTGCTCGACAGGGCGCGCGAACTGGATTGCCTGTTCTACCTGCGGGGTCGCGAGTTCACCCTGGACATCGGCGACACCCATTGGCAATGGCGTGGGCAGGATGCACGTGGCCAACGGGTAGAGCTGCTTGATTTGCCGTTGCTGAACCTGCCGATGGAAAACGCCGCGCTCGCGCTGCAAGCCTATTTGCTGCTGGACCTGCCGTGGGACGCCGCGCAGATCGCGGCGACCTTGCTGGCAACGAAAGTGGTGGGGCGCCTCGATCGCCGAACCTTCGACTGGCAAGGCAAGCGCCTGAGCCTGATGTTGGATGTAGGCCATAACCCCCATGCTGCGCAGTACCTGGCTGAGCGTCTGGCGCATACGCCGCCGGTGGGGCGTCGCCTGGCGGTGTTCGGGTTGTTGGTCGACAAGGACCTGGACGGCGTGGTTGCGCCACTGCTGGGCAGCGTCCAGTCTTGGGCCGTTGCGCCGCTGGACACGCCACGCAGCCGTCCTGCGGTTGAGTTGGAAACTGCCTTGCAGAACCTTGGCGCGCCGGTGACGTCGTATGCAAGCGTCACTGCAGCCCTGGAGGCGCAGTGTGCGGTAGCGACGGCCGAGGACGAAATCCTGTTGTTCGGATCATTTTATTGTGTTGCCGAGGCGCTTGAATGGCTGGCCCGGCGCTCCACGGAGGAAGCTGCACATGGCATTACTGGATAGCGCATACAAGCAGCGAATGGTCGGGGCCCTGGTGCTGGTGGCGTTGGCGGTAATCTTTTTGCCGATGCTGTTTTCCCGCCAGGACGAACAGCGCCAGGTGGTGGTTGAAGCTCCCGCTGCGCCCCAGGCGCCGGTGGTGCCGCAGGTTCAGGTCGAACCGGTGGTCGTGCCTGAGCCTCAGGTGTTGCCGGAAGAGCCTGTGCCCGTCGAGGAGGAGGTCGTCACACAGCAGGCGCCTTCACAGGCCCCTTCGATGCCGGTGCAGCCAAGTGTGCCGGTGGTCAAGCCAACGCCAGCCCCGGCTGTCGCCGCCAAACCGGCTGCACCGGCGCCAGCGCCCAAGCCGGTAGCGCCGCAGCCTGCAGCGCCTGGCAAGCCGGATGTGGGGCAGAGTCGCATCGACCCTAATGGCCTGCCGGTCAGTTGGTCGATCCAGCTGGCCAGCCTGGCCAATCGCGAAAGTGCCGACGCCTTGCAGAAAAAGCTGCGTGCCCAGGGGTATAACGCTTATATCCGCAGCGCTGACGGCAAGAATCGTGTGTTTGTCGGGCCGCTGATCGAGCGTGCGGAGGCAGATCGCCTGCGCGATTTGCTGGGTCGTCAGCAGAACCTCAACGGGTTTGTGGTGCGTTTCCAGCCCGAGCGCGGCTGAACGGGCAATAGGCTCTAAATGTGCGAGCTGGCTTGCCTGCGATGGCGGTGGTTCAATCGACAACGATGTCGAGCGTGCCGCCCTCATCGCAGGCAAGCCAGCTCCCACATTGGTTTGTGCTGGGGTTGAAATGCGATTGGCCCGTCACAATCTATTGATTTGCAAAGCACCCGCAATCACCGCTTACCGATAGCCCGGCGCTCTGCTAAAATGCGCCGCCTTATCCGTACGTAGGCTGCACTGTGCCATTTACCTGGGTTGATTGGGCGATCGTTGCAATCGTCGCCATCTCCGCTTTGATCAGTCTGAGCCGCGGCTTCGTAAAAGAAGCACTGTCGTTGCTGACTTGGATCATCGCAGGAGTCGTAGCCTGGATGTTCGGTGGTTCACTGTCGGTCTACCTGGCCGGGTACATAGAGACACCTTCGGCTCGCGTCATCGCGGGCTGCGCCATCATGTTCATCGCCACGCTGTTGGTGGGGGCAATGGTCAATTATCTTATTGGCGAGTTGATACGTGTCACCGGCCTCTCCGGGACCGATCGATTTCTCGGCATGGCCTTCGGGGCTGCGCGTGGCGCGTTGCTGGTGGTCGTGGCGGTCGGGCTGTTGAGCCTGGGGCCGGTACAGCAGGATTCGTGGTGGCAGGAGTCGGTACTCGTGCCAAAATTTCTATTGGTTGCAGACTGGTCCAAGAACCTCATCCTGGGGTGGAGCAGTCAGTGGCTGGCCAGCGGAATCAGCGTACCCGCTGATCTTCCGTTCAAGGAGCACCTCTTACCGGCCAAAACGCCTCAGTAAGCTGTGTTCAGTCAAGATTCATTAAGTAGGGGTTGCGTCGCATGTGTGGCATCGTCGGTATCGTCGGTAAGTCGAACGTCAATCAGGCGCTGTATGACGCGCTAACCGTCCTCCAGCACCGCGGCCAGGACGCTGCCGGTATTGTGACCAGCCACGACGGCCGGTTATTCCTGCGCAAGGACAATGGCCTGGTGCGTGACGTGTTCCATCAGCGTCACATGCAGCGCCTCGTCGGGCACATGGGCATTGGCCATGTGCGCTACCCGACTGCCGGTAGCTCGACCTCGGCCGAAGCTCAACCGTTCTACGTCAACTCGCCTTACGGCATCACCTTGGCGCACAACGGTAACCTGACCAACGTTGAACAACTGGCCAAGGAGATCTACGAATCTGACCTGCGCCACGTCAACACCAGCTCCGATTCGGAAGTGCTGCTCAACGTGTTCGCCCACGAGCTGGCCCAGCGCGGCAAGCTGCAGCCGACCGAAGAAGACGTGTTCGCCGCCGTGATCGACGTGCACAACCGTTGCGTCGGTGGTTATGCGGTGGTGGCGATGATCACCGGTTACGGCATCGTTGGTTTCCGCGACCCCCATGGCATTCGCCCGATCGTGTTCGGCCAGCGTCACACCGACGAAGGCGTCGAGTACATGATCGCTTCCGAAAGCGTGTCCCTGGACGTGCTGGGCTTCACCCTGATCCGCGACCTGGCGCCGGGCGAGGCTGTCTACATCACTGAAGACGGCAAGCTGCACACCCGTCAGTGCGCCGTAGCGCCGAAACTCACCCCGTGCATCTTCGAGCACGTCTACCTGGCGCGTCCGGATTCGATCATCGACGGCGTCTCGGTCTACAAGGCGCGCCTGCGCATGGGCGAGAAGCTGGCCGAGAAGATCCTGCGCGAGCGTCCCGAGCACGATATCGATGTGGTCATCCCGATCCCGGATACCAGCCGTACCGCTGCTCTGGAACTGGCCAACCACCTGGGCGTCAAGTTCCGCGAAGGCTTCGTGAAGAACCGCTACATCGGCCGTACCTTCATCATGCCCGGCCAGGCTGCGCGCAAGAAATCGGTACGCCAGAAGCTCAACGCCATCGAGCTTGAGTTCCGCGGCAAGAACGTAATGCTGGTAGATGACTCCATCGTGCGGGGCACCACCTGCAAGCAGATCATCCAGATGGCCCGCGAAGCCGGGGCGAAGAACGTGTACTTCTGTTCCGCTGCGCCTGCGGTGCGTTACCCGAACGTGTACGGTATCGACATGCCGAGCGCCCATGAGCTGATCGCGCATAATCGTTCGACCCAGGACGTGGCCGACCTGATCGGCGCCGACTGGCTGATCTACCAGGACCTGCCGGACCTGATCGAAGCGGTTGGCGGTGGCAAGATCAAGATCGAGCAGTTCGACTGCGCCGTGTTCGACGGCAAGTACGTGACCGGCGATGTCGACGAGGCCTACCTGAACAAGATCGAGCAGGCGCGCAACGACTCGTCGAAGATCAAGACACAGGCGGTCAGCGCGATCATCGACCTGTATAACAACTGAGTAAACACCGGCCCTGAGGGGCCGGTTTTGTATCTTAAACAAAGAATTGAATAAGGAGTCGCAGCATGAGTCAGGAATGGGATGCCGGTCGGTTGGACAGCGACCTCGATGGCGTAGCTTTCGATACCCTGGCTGTGCGCGCCGGCCAGCACCGTACCCCGGAAGGTGAGCACGGCGACCCGATGTTCTTCACCTCCAGCTACGTGTTTCGTACTGCCGCCGACGCCGCTGCGCGGTTTGCTGGCGAAGTGCCGGGCAACGTGTATTCGCGCTACACCAACCCGACCGTGCGTGCGTTTGAAGAGCGCATCGCGGCTCTGGAAGGTGCCGAGCAGGCCGTGGCGACTGCCACCGGCATGGCGGCCATCCTGGCCGTGGTGATGAGCCTGTGCAGCGCCGGCGACCATGTGCTGGTATCGCGCAGCGTGTTCGGCTCGACCATCAGCCTGTTCGAGAAGTACTTCAAGCGTTTCGGTATTGAAGTCGATTACGTGCCCCTGGCGGACCTGTCCGGTTGGGAGGCGGCCATCAAGGCCAATACCAAGCTGTTGTTCGTCGAATCGCCGTCCAACCCGCTCGCAGAGCTGGTGGACATCGCCGCGCTGGCCGAAGTCGCGCATGCCAAGGGCGCGATGCTGGTGGTGGACAACTGCTTCTGCACCCCGGCCTTGCAGCAACCGCTGAAGCTGGGTGCGGACATCGTGGTGCACTCGGCAACCAAGTTCATCGACGGCCAGGGCCGTTGCATGGGCGGCGTGGTGGCCGGTCGCAGCGAGCAGATGAAGGAAGTGGTGGGCTTCCTGCGCACCGCCGGCCCGACCCTCAGCCCGTTCAACGCCTGGATCTTCCTCAAAGGCCTGGAAACCCTCAGCCTGCGTATGAAAGCTCATTGTGCCAACGCCCAGGCCCTGGCCGAGTGGCTGGAGCAGCAGGACGGTATCGAGAAGGTGCATTACGCCGGCCTCAAGAGCCACCCGCAACACGCCTTGGCCCAGCGTCAGCAGCGTGGCTTCGGCGCGGTGGTGAGTTTCGAAGTCAAGGGCGGCAAAGACGGTGCCTGGCGCTTTATCGATGCGACGCGCTTGATCTCCATTACCGCCAACCTGGGTGACAGCAAGACCACCATCACCCACCCGAGCACCACCTCCCACGGGCGCCTGGCGCCGCAGGAGCGTGAAGCGGCCGGCATCCGTGACAGCCTGATCCGCATTGCGGTGGGCCTGGAAGATGTCGCTGACTTGCAGGCAGACCTGGCCCGTGGGCTGGCGGCCTTGTGATCGAGTGGTCCATGGAGGCCGCAGCGGCCAGTAACGGGCGCGTGGCGCTGGTGACGGGTGCGGCGCGGGGCATTGGCCTCGGGATTGCCGCGTGGCTGATCAGCGAAGGCTGGCAGGTGGTGCTGACCGACCTGGACCGCGAGCGCGGTGCCAAGGTGTCCAAGGTGCTGGGCGACAATGCCTGGTTTATCACCATGGACGTGGCCGACGAGAAGCAAGTGGCCCAGGGTGTCGCCGAGGTGCTGGGGCAGTTCGGGCGCCTGGATGCGTTGGTGTGCAACGCGGCGGTGGCCGACCCACGCAATATCACCCTGGAAAGCCTGGACCTGGCGTACTGGAATCGGGTGCTGGCGGTCAACCTCAGTGGGCCGATGCTGCTGGCCAAGCACTGCGCGCCTTACCTGCGTGCCCATGGCGGTGCCATCGTCAACCTGGCCTCGACCCGGGCGCGTCAATCCGAGCCTGACACCGAAGCCTATGCGGCCAGCAAAGGTGGGCTGTTGGCCCTGACCCACGCCCTGGCCATGAGCCTGGGGCCGGAAGTGCGGGTCAATGCGGTCAGCCCTGGCTGGATCGACGCACGTGATCCGGCTGCGCGGCGTGCAGAGCCGCTCACCGACGCCGATCATGCCCAGCATCCGGCGGGCAGGGTGGGGACGGTGGAGGACGTGGCGGCGATGGTGGCCTGGTTGCTGTCACGCCAGGCCGGGTTCGTCACCGGGCAAGAGTTCGTGGTGGACGGCGGCATGAGCAAGAAGATGATTTACAGCGAGTAGGGCGGGTAGCTGTCTTGAAGTCATTTTGTCTTTTTCAGAAAAACTTCAAGCAGGCTATTGACTTAGGTCCGCTACCTGCGTAAATTTCGCGGCCTCAACGAAGCAAAGGGTGATTAGCTCAGCTGGGAGAGCATCTGCCTTACAAGCAGAGGGTCGGCGGTTCGATCCCGTCATCACCCACC
>NZ_JBXAJM010000035.1:0-30250 GCF_058797315.1 Pseudomonas sp. GW823-FHT02F05 | reverse complement strand
TCGGCGGTGAGGCGGTTTTGGCGGTCGTATTCGTAGGCCAACGCCCAGTGGCCGTCCTCGACGCTGAGGAGGTTGCCTTGGCGGTCGTAGGCATAGTCGACAACGGCGCTGTCGGGCAGGGTTTTTCTTACGAGGCGCCCGGCGTGGTCGCGCTCGTAACGGGTGATTAGCTGACTACCATCGTCGCCGTATTCGGTCTTTTCCAGCAGGTGGCCGTTGAGGTCGTAGGCATAGGCGGTGCGCTGGCCGTCGAAGCCGGTTTCCTGGCGGATCAGGCCGTTGGGGTGATAGTCGAGTTGGTAGGTTTCGCCGGTTTCGTTTTCGATCTCGGTGAGCAGCAGCCGGGCGTTGTCGTAGCGGTACTTGACTTGGGTGCCGTCGGCGTTGAGGCGGCGGCTGATCAGGTGCAGGCCATCGGCGTATTCGTAGCGGGTGACGTGGCCCAGTTCGTCGCGTTCGGCGATGATTTTGCCGTAGGGGTTGTAGCTGAATTCCCTACAACCACCGCCTGGCAATACAAGACGAATCAACCTGCCGACGCAGTCCCAGTGATATTGCGTCAGCGCACCATGCTCATCCTCACAGGCAACTTGCCGCCCCAGATCGTCATAGCGATAACGCTTGATCCCACCATTGGGCAATTGCTCCTCAAGCAGTTGCCCGCGTTCGTTCCACACCAGTCGATGGCAACTGTGATCCGGGTACCAAATCCCAGTCAGTTGCCCGTGCTTGTTGTAGCTGTAGTCAGTAACCTCTCCATCGGGATCGGTCCTACGCGTAACATCGCCTTGTTCATTACGCTCGTATTTCCAGACCGCCTGCCCACGCCTGACAACCCTTACAAAACCGTTGTCATGCTCGTAGGACGTTGGCTCATCATCCCCCGGAAACAGCGCCACCAAGCGTCCGGCGTCGTCATATTGATAGGCCGTCACCGCGCCCATCGGGTCTTGCTCGACGGTCAGCCGGCCCTTGGCATCGTAGGATTTGTAATGCTGAGCGCCATCCGGATCGATGCGCTGCACCAAGCGCGCCCGGTCGTCATGGACATAGACTTCCTGGCTACCATCGGCGTTATGCACGGTGACGTGGCCGTCATCGCCCCAGGCATAACGTGTGTCCATCTGCGAGAAGCTCGCCCAATGCCGGACGCAACGCGCCGCCTTGCCAGACCGTTCCCACGCCCAGAAGAAACTCGCCCCACCGGCCAACTGCCGCTCAAGAATGACGTGCTGATCGTCGTACCGATAACGCTCGCTTTCCCCGACAGCATTGGTCGCGCAAACCAGTCGTCCGTCTTCGTCATAGGCGTAGGAAACAAGGTTCTGCTCGGTCTCCCACACGTAGGGCTCACGCCCTTTGGCGCGATGCACCTGATAGTCCACCGCGACGATGCGACCCAACTCATAACGCAGCAGCAACGAACGACCGGCGCCGTTATCCAGCCGCTCAATCAGCCCTGAACGATCCCGGCAAAGGCGCAGGCGGTTGTCATACGCATCGCTGATCGAGACCAGTACGCCATCGCGAAAGTGATAGAAACGCGACGCCTGGGCCAGCACCAGTTCGTCAGGAGCCGAACCCAAGTAGATCGCCGCTTCCGCCAGGCTATTGGTGATCGCCGGCCGAGAATCGGTGGGCAAGGGCAGGGTGGTCGAGCGGTTCTCATGGTCAGTCCACACCACCAAATCGCCCGACACCACCAGCCGATGGGCCAGCCCATGACTCCAGCCAAACCCCAACCCACAATCAATGTCCACCGCACTGGTGCGGTACAGCCGCGTCCACTCAAACGGCAAGATCCCATCCAGCGCGCCGTCAGTAAGGGTGAGCAATTCTTCACCGTTAACCATCGACACCGGGCAGCCGTGGGTAACGGTCTTGTCTGCTGACGCCGCCGCATCTCCCTTTGGATTAGAAGCCACCGCCGGCACATCATCGACAGGCTCCTGACGAACCAACGTGGTGCGCTGGGTCTTGCCGCGCACCATCGGCACCGGGTTCGAAACCAGCGTGTCGCCTGCCTTCAACGACACCACCGGCACCACCTTGACCGGTATCGCCGCACTGCTCAGCAACACCGGCTTTGCGGCCTCCACATGGGGCTCCAGTCGAGGCCCCGCCACCTGCTTGGCCAGCAATTCCAACAACGCCCGCGCCCGCCCGGATTTGACGTGGCTGAGCACACCAGCCCCCAATCGCGCCACCACGCCCATCCCACCCAAGACGCGAATCAGCAGTAGATTGATCAGCACCTCACCGGTAATTTCACCCCACAGTTCCGCCATCTCTGGCGGCGGGAGCATGCGCATCCAGCTGACCAGCGCCGACAGGTAGATAAACAGCAGCGGCTCGTCACTGAGCACCAACAAGCCCTGGGCTATCGCATCACTGCCCAGGGTCAGCAGTTCGTCGAGCTCAGTTTGCGAAAGGTAGTGCAGTAGCTTTTCGCTGTTGGGCTTGAGGTCCGCCAGCAGCGCAGACAGCTCGCCAATGTTGTCCCACAGGCTGTAAAGCGCCTTGCCCAATCCACTGACAAAGGCCGCCTCCAGCAGGCGGCGCCGCTCAAGCGGGCGGGCGTCTGTGTAATTTTTCCACTGGGCCTGGAAGGTGTCGGTCCACTCTTTGCGCAGCCGGGCTTCCAACGCTGTGATCACTGAGTGGTAGGACGTATACAGCGCCTTGAGGTGATCCTGGGAAACGTTGGGGTAGAAACTCACCCGGTATTGCTGGTTGCGATCGCACTCGGTGACTTCGAGGATGCCACTGGGGCCGATGGTCTTATGGAGGGGCTCGCCCAGCGGGCCGCCGTTTGGATCAACGCGTTGCACGATCACCGGGGTGTTGCCGATGGGTACGAACCTCGTGCTCTGGAACATATGCACCAGGGTCAAGGTACCCGTGGCCTGGCAGGTGGCGACGGTGCTGCTGGGAAACAGGGAGCGATTGACCGGGGCAACCAGCGCGACGTCATCCCCGACCTTGAACACCTGTTCGACGTCCAGCGCGGAGAAGCTCCAAAAGCTTTTGGCCCACTCGTCAAAGGTGTTCAAGCAATCGCGAAAGTCACGGAAGACGCCCTCGACGTCGACCGTTTCCACGTTCATTGGCGTCAGCGCCAGCCTGCCAATGGCCGGGTTCAAGTGGCGGCCCCGTCAACCGCACGCGTCACGAAAAAAACCATCTGCACTCCCTCGCACTGTTTGATCAGGCGAGGGACTTTGCAGAGGTTTGCCGGGGTGAGGAGTAGAGCTTATCCGGCAGTTGTGTGGGATGTTTCAGTTACTGCCAGGCACTGGGTTCGGCATGCCGACGAACCCCGGTTAGACTTACCTGTCGATATCAGCACTGCCCGGCCCGTCGTTAACCAAGGAAGCCTCATGTATTCAACGCGTCTGCTGCTCTGCCTTATTCCTTTACTGGTACTGGCCGGGTGCTCAACTTCCCGTGGCCCCCAGCAGCCCGAGCGCAGTGAAGCCGAGGTGAAGGCGCAGATCGTGCGCCTGCTGCCGGCCAAGGTTGCGGACCGTAACGGTTGGGCCCAGGACATCTACACCGCGTTCGACACCCAGAAAATCTACCCCAGCACCGAAAACATCTGTGCGGTGCTGGCGGTGACCGAGCAGGAGTCCACCTATCAGGTCGACCCGCCAGTGCCGGGCATGGGCAAGATCGCCCAGGATGAAATCTTGCGCCGTGCCGGCAAGGTGCACGTGCCGGCATTCGTGGTGCGCAGCGCCTTGCAACTGCGCTCGCCCACCGGCAAAACCTACGCCGACCGTTTGAATGCCGCCCGTACGGAAAAGGACCTGAGCGCGATTTTTGACGACTTCATCAGCATGGTGCCCCTGGGCAATACGCTGTTTGGCGGGTTCAACCCGGTACACACTGCTGGCCCCATGCAGGTCAGTATCGACTTTGCGCAGAAACAGGCGCGGGGTTATCCCTACACGGTGGACGGTACGATTCGCCGCGAAGTGTTCACCCGTCGCGGCGGCATGTACTTCGGCATCGCCCACTTGCTCGGTTACCCGGTGAGCTACGATCAGCCGCTGTACCGCTTTGCCGATTTCAACGCCGGTTGGTACGCCAGCCGCAATGCCGCGTTCCAGGCCGCGGTCAGCCGTGTTTCAGGCAAAGAGCTGGCGCTGGATGGGGATTTGATCCGCTATGGCTCATTGTTGCCCGGCACCACCGAGTTGGCGGTGCGTTCACTGGGGGCGAAGTTGGATATGCGCAACCCGAGCATCCGCAGCCAACTGGAGCAGGGCGAGCAGTTGGATTTCGAGGACACCACCTTGTACAAGCGCGTCTTCGCCTTGGCTGACCAGGCGGCCGGCAAGCCGCTGCCACGGGCGATCCTGCCGGGTATTGTGCTCAAGAGCCCGAAGATCACCCGCAACCTGACCACGGCCTGGTTTGCCAAGCGCGTGGATGAGCGCTACCAGCGCTGCATGAAGCGCTGATCAACTGCGGCGCTTGACGAACCGGCGCCACAAGCCCACCCACAACCACACCACCGGGAACGCCAGGATCACGAAGGGCAGCACATAGCTGGCACGTTCCAGGGCGTCTGCGGTGCCGTTCACCAGGTTGTCTCCCAGGTTGCTGAACATCCGGGTGAACCTTGACACCTGGTTGGCGCCGTCGGAGGAGCGGAAGTCCAAGGTCATGCGGTTGGTGTCGAGGCGGCGTTGCTGGCCGGCGGCAACCTGGGCCAGTTCCTGCAGCTCGTTTTCAATGCCGGCTTGCTCTTTGCTCAGGACGATCAGGTCGCTGACGGTGATGTCCTTGCGCTTGGCCAGTTCATCGAGGCGTTGCTGCTGGGCTTGCAGGCGGTCCTGGCGACGGCGCACATCCGCCACGGCATCGGCCAGGTCTTCGGCAGTGGTGATGCGCTGGCCGAGCTTACCGCCTTCGGCCGCCAGGGCGACCATCGGCTCCACACCCGTGGGCGCGATTCGCAGGATGATCTGGCCACCCTGGCCGTCTTCGGTAATGCCCAGGATATTGCAGGCACCAAAGCGCGCCGTTTCACACGCCTCACGAGTGGCCTGCATACGCGGCGCAAGCAGGGCGCCGGGCAGGGCCAGGGTCAATTCATGCTCATAGGCCAGTTGCGCCCCGGCCTTGCCCTGTTCGCCATTGATGACGGTGGCGCGAGAGTGGTCCGTGGGGGAACAACCGGCCAAGGCCAGGCCGGCGAGCAAGATCAACAGCGGCGCGCGAAGCGGGTGGGAGTTGCCGTCCAGGTGGCGCATGGCGTTTCCTTGAAATGTGCAGGAGAAATTGGCCGAGATTAAAGCGGGTCTGGCCCATTAACGCAAAGCATTGCCCGGGATTTGCCCGGCTGATGGTGGTGGCTGCCGGGTCGGGGCTGGCGTACACCTCAGGCCTCACCCCAGGGAAGCATCCGCCATGAACGCTCAGACTGTCCCCCAAGGCTTTGTCCCGTTGCCGCGCAGCAGTCCGTTGCTGGAACTGCTCGGCCCGGCGTATTGCCGTGGCGAAGGTTTGCAATTGGAAGTCGGCTTGCGCGCCGATCATCGTCACGCCAATGGGCGCGGTACGGTACATGGCGGGGTGCTGGCGACGCTGGCCGATATCGGCATGGGGTACGCCATGGCGTTTTCCAGTGAGCCGCCGTTGCCGTTGATTACCGCCAGCATGACAGTGGATTACCTGGGCGCCGTGCAGGTAGGGGAGTGGATGGTGGTGCGTCTGGAAAGCCACAAGCGCGGACGGCAGATGGCGTTCGCCACGTTGAGTTTGCAGGTGGTGGAGCGGGTGGTGCTGCGGGCGAGCGCGGTGTTCGCGGTGCCGCAAGCTGACAGGCAGTGAGATCAAATGTGGGAGCTGGCTTGCCTGCGATAGCGGTGTGTCAGTTAGCAATGGTCTGACTGATAGACCGCTATCGCAGGCAAGCCAGCTCCCACATTTTGATCGAGTTCATTCAGGGGGATCGATAAAAGAAAAGGCCTGGCTTTTCGTGGAGCCAGGCCTTTTCTATGTTGCTCTATTGGCGTGGGGCTGCTACGCAGCCCAACTGGAGCAAGCTCCCTCGCCACAATAGCGATCCGATTCAGTTGCGTTCGAGCGCCAGGGCGACACCTTGGCCGCCGCCGATGCACAGCGTTGCCAAACCTTTCTTGGCATCGCGCTTGATCATTTCGTGCAGCAGGGTCACCAGTACGCGGCAGCCTGAAGCACCGATCGGGTGGCCGATGGCGATGGCGCCGCCGTTGACGTTGACCTTCTGCGCGTCCCACTCCAGCTCTTTGCCCACCGCCAGTGATTGCGCGGCGAAGGCTTCGTTGGCCTCGATCAGGTCCAGGTCCGCAAGCTGCCAGCCGGCCTTGTCCAGGCAGCGGCGGGTGGCCGAGACCGGGCCGATGCCCATGATGGCCGGGTCGACGCCCGCGTTGGCGTAGCTGGCGATACGCGCCAGTACGGGCAGGCCGAGTGCCTTGGCTTTGTCGGCGCTCATCAGCAGCACGGCCGCAGCGCCGTCGTTCAGGCTGGAGGCGTTGCCGGCGGTGACGCTGCCGTCTTTCTTGAACGCAGGCTTGAGCTTGGCCAGGGATTCGGCGGTGGTGCCGGCGCGGGGTTGTTCGTCCACGGCGAAGGCCACCGGGTCGCCTTTGCGCTGGGGAATCAGGATCGGTGTGATCTCATCGGCAAAGCGTCCGGCTTCGATAGCGGCGGCAGCTTTTTGCTGGGAGGCGGCGGCAAAGGCGTCCTGGGCTTCGCGGCTGATGCCGTACTTGTCCACCAGGTTCTCGGCGGTGATGCCCATGTGGTAATCGTTGAACGCATCCCACAGGCCGTCGGTGATCATGCTGTCGATCATCTTCGCGTGGCCCATGCGCAACCCGGTGCGTGCGGCAGGCAGTACGTACGGGGCCAGGCTCATGTTCTCCATGCCACCGGCAATGATCACCTCGGCGTCGCCGCAACGAATGGCCTGGGCGCCCAGGTGCAGGGCCTTGAGGCCCGAACCGCAGACCTTGTTCAGAGTCAGGCTCGGCACGGCATGGGGCAGGCCGGCAAGGATCGAAGCCTGGCGCGCCGGGTTCTGGCCGCTGCCTGCGGTGAGCACCTGGCCGAGGATCACCTCATCCACTTGCGCCGGGTCCAGGCCGGTCTGCTCCAGCAGGCGACGGATCACGGCGGCGCCCAGTTCCGGGGCCGGAATGTTCGCCAGCGAACCTTGGAAGCTGCCCACGGCGGTGCGGGTGGCAGCAACAATCACGACGTCTTGCATGGAATCTGTCCTCACTGGAAGTGCATTTCTGGAACGTGGTCCGGGACGATCAGTTTACCGGCGGTCTTGCTCACAATCTCTTCAACGCTGACGCCAGGTGCGCGTTCCTTGAGGACAAAAGCGCCATTTTCGATTTCCAGGTACGCCAGGTCCGTGAGCACACGCTTGATGCAGTTGGCACCGGTCAGCGGGAGGCTGCATTGGCTGAGCAACTTGGACTCACCGTCTTTGGATGCGTGAGTCATGATCACAATGATGTTTTCTGCGCCGGCCACCAGGTCCATGGCACCGCCCATGCCCTTGACCAGCTTGCCGGGGATCATCCACGAAGCGATGTTGCCCTGTACGTCCACTTCGAATGCGCCCAGTACGGTGAGGTCGACATGCCCACCGCGAATCATCGCGAACGACTCGGCGGAAGAGAAGATCGAGGCGCCGATGCGTGCGGTGACGGTCTGCTTGCCGGCGTTGATCATGTCGGCGTCGATGGTTTCTTCGGTTGGGAACGGGCCCATGCCAAGCAGGCCGTTTTCCGATTGCAGCATCACTTCCATGCCGTCGGGGATGTAGTTGGCCACCAGGGTCGGAATGCCAATACCGAGGTTCACGTAGTAACCGTCCTGCATCTCGCGGGCAACGCGTTGAGCCATTTGTTCGCGGGTAAGCGCCATGATTGTTTCCTCTTGTTGTTCTGGACGGGGATTATTTGCGGACGGTGCGCTGTTCAATGCGCTTTTCGAAGGTGCCGCAGATGATCCGGTCGACGTAGATGCCAGGGGTGTGGATCTGCGCCGGGTCCAGCTCGCCCGGTTCGACGATTTCCTCGACTTCGACCACGGTGATCTTGCCGGCGGTGGCGGCCAGCGGGTTGAAGTTCTGGGCGGTGTGACGGTAGATAACGTTACCGAAGTGGTCGGCTTTCCAGCCTTTGACGATGGCAAAGTCGCCGGTGATGGACTCTTCCATCAGATACGGGCGGCCCTTGAATTCGCGGGTTTCCTTGCCTTCGGCAACGGGGGTGCCGACGCCAGTGGCGGTAAAGAAGGCCGGAATGCCGGCACCGCCTGCGCGCATTTTTTCTGCCAGGGTGCCTTGAGGGGTAAGCACCACCTCAATCTCGCCGCTGAGCAGTTGTTTCTCGAAGAGGGCGTTTTCACCCACGTAGGAAGCGATCACTTTGCTGATCTGCTTCTGTTCCAGCAGCACACCCAGGCCGAAGCCATCGACGCCACAGTTGTTGGAGACCACCGTCAGGTCGCGGGTACCTTTGCGCTTGATTTCGGCAATGAGGTTTTCCGGAATGCCACACAGGCCAAAACCACCGGAGAGCACGGTCATGCCGTCTTCCAGGCCTGCCAGCGCTTCTTCATAGGACGCCACGCGTTTATCGAAACCTGCCATATGCACCTCTTTTATTGTTTGTGGTCCAGCCAGTGAGTTGAGTGTTGCGCCAGCGGATTGATTTGTTAAGTTGTTTTTTAAGGTTGATTGATTTAGAAAACAGCATAGTCCAATCGTCGTCCGGAGCTGCGTCATGACCGTTAAACAGATGCGTGCCTTTCTCGCCGTCGCGCAAAGCCTGAGTTTTGCCGCGGCCTGTGAGCGTTTGCACCTCTCTCAATCGGCGTTGAGCTTGACCATCAAGGGCCTGGAAGAAGGCTTGGGCGGGCGCCTGTTCAGCCGTAATACCCGTAACGTCGCGCTGACCCCTGAAGGCGAGTCCCTGCTGCCCCTGGCCCGCCGGTTGATTGCCGATTGGGACAACGCCGAAGACGAACTGCGCCAGCGTTTTACCTTGCAACGTGGCCGCGTCACGGTGGCCGCCATGCCCTCGTTCGCGGGGAACCTGTTGCCGCCGATCCTGAAGATATTCCGCGCCCGTTACCCCCAGGTGAACGTGACGGTGCATGACCTGATCAATGAACAGGTGCTGGAGATGGTGCGCGACCGTCAGGTGGAGCTGGGGGTGGCGTTCGAGCCGTCCGATGGTTCGTCATTGGCGTTCACGCCGTTGTACCTGGATCGCTTTGTCGCCGTGGTCCCGGGGGATTCGCCCTTGGCACAGCGTGCTGAAATCGACTGGAAAGCCTTGTTGGAGCAGCCGTTCATCACCCTGCAGCGGCCTTCCACTGTGCGAGTGATGCTGGAAGAACACCTCGGTGCCTTGCAGATGAAACTGCCCGTTGCCTTGGAAAGCCATCAACTGGCGACGGTGGGCAAGATGGTTGCCAGCGGTTTGGGGGTTAGTGCAGTGCCAGCGTTATGCGCCAGGCAGATGGAGGAGGCGGGAGCCCATTGCATTACCTTGACTGGCCCGGTGATCGAGCGACCAATTGGGGTGCTGACCAAGCCGGGGCATGAACTGTCGGCGGCGGCGCAGGTGCTGTTTGATATCTTTCGGGATGAGGCGGGGAAGGGCAGGTTTCCAACTTTTTAAATCAGTAAATACAAATGTGGGAGCTGGCAAGCCAACTCCCACATTGATTGAGTACTACTTAGTAGTAACGGTCGATCACTTTAACTTGCGAGCTGTCTTTGAAAGACGCCCAGGCATTGTTAAGTGTGTCGAACACTTGCTCGATAAAGTTGCGATCAGCGGCGGCCTTCTTGCCGACATAACCCTGGCCACGGCGGTACATCTTCAGGCGCGCCGCCAGCTCACGGTTGTTACGGTCAAACTCGGCTTCTTCGGTATGGGGCGCCAGGCAGTCAATTTGCACTTCGCCCGATTTGCCAATCCACAGGATATGGTCGTCGAGTGTGTCTTTCTGCGCTGCGAACATCTCAGCCAATTCATCGATAGTTGGTTGGTTGTTCAAATTCATGTGTAAGCCCCTTGACCAGTTGGCGATCTATCAGTTGATTCGTTAATACCAGTAAGTTGTCTCCGGTCACTAAAACCGGGCGTCAGCGACGGGCTGCCGAATACGGGCAGGGTCTTGAAGCTGATGCATGTAGTCTTGCTGATGAACTGCTACGCAATGCTCTGATTGCGAAGACAAGCCGCGTTTGAGCGCCTTGTACCTGTCCCTTCCGGGGCCGGTCACTTCATCAATCTGCCTTGTGGGCAGTGCACATCCGGAAAAACAGCTCGGCGGTCAGACGAGCCTGTTCGAAACGCTTGTTACCAACGCTCCCGATCCGAGAGACGTCTAGATCATGCAAGGACAAAAAGGTTACGTCAACGGTTATGTAGTGATTATTTTTGCTCACTACATAAATTGCCGTGGGGACGGGGGAATACGCGAAAACGTGACTTGGGCGTCATTTTCTGTGCGGTGGGTCGCGGGATTTTGGTGGCGGATTTACGCCGAACCCTGTGGGAGCTGGCTTGCCTGCGATGGCGGTGCGTCAGTGGGTACATGTATGCCTGACACACTGCTATCGCAGGCAAGCCAGCTCCCACATGTTGATGTGTCGCTATCTCAATCTCTCGGTCAATAAGGGTAACAGTTGCTCGCAAGACGCCTGGATCTTCACCTGCAACAACTCATCCCCCCGAGTCTTGCCCAGGTTGATGGCAATCACCGGCTTACCCTGTTCAATCATCGCCTTGCACAGGCGAAACGCCGAATAGGCCATCAGCGACGACCCCACCACCAACAGCCCTTCGGCATGCTCTACCGCCGTCATTGCCTTGAGCGCCGTCGCCGGCGCGACGTTTTCGCCAAAGAACACCACATCCGGTTTCAGCCGTTCGCCATTGCAGTGCGGGCAGCGGGGTACCTGGAAGTGCTGTTCAAACGCCGGATCAAGCAAGGTGTCGCCATCCGGCGCTTGCACCGCATGAACCTGTGCCATGTGCGGGTTATCGACCTCCATCTGCCGCTGGATCACGTCGCGCTCGCTGCGCAGTTGGCAATCCAGGCACAGCACCCGATGCAAGCTGCCATGCAGCTCGATCACATCCTGGCTGCCGGCCTGGTCATGCAGGGTGTCGACGTTCTGCGTGATCAGCCCGCTGATATGGCCACGGTGCTGCAGCGTCGCGAGCGCCAGGTGGGCCTTGTTCGGCTGGGCAATGCGCACCCGTGGCCACCCCAGCATCGCCCGCGCCCAGTAGCGGCGCCGCGCCTCGGGAGTGGCGAGGAACTCCTGGTACATCATCGGTGGCTTGCCCCGGCGTACACCTTCCCCGTCCCGGTAATCCGGGATACCCGAAGATGTACTTATCCCTGCGCCGGTCAGCACCAGGAAACGCCGGCCGGACATGGCCCGGTGCAGAGTATCGAGGTGGTCTTCCTGATGGTCCAGCGTGTCGAGCATGGGTTCCCCCTATTCGCCGCGGATGTACTGTTCCAGTTGCTGGATCAAGGCCGCTTGTTCGGCAATTGCTTCCTTGACCAGGTCACCGATAGACAGCAGGCCCAGCAGTTTGCCGTCTTCGACCACCGGCAGGTGGCGCAGGTGACTGTCGGTCATGATGTTCATGCATTCCTCGACACTCTTGTGAGTATCCACAGTGATCACCGGCGAGCTCATCACCTCATGGACCTTGGTGGTAACTGACGAGAGGCCCTTGAGCATGATTTTACGTGCGTAATCCCGTTCACTGATGATGCCGACCACCACGTCATCCCTGACCACTGGCAAGGCACCGACGTTTTTCTCCGACATCCGCACCAGCGCTTCAAATACGGTGTGGTCCCATTTGATCGTGTGGACGTCCTGGTTTTTCTGGTCCTTGGCTTTCAGCAGTTGTGCAACGGTTTTCATGGCGGCCACTCCGGTGTTGTTGTTGGTAGTCCAGATCCCCTACAGAATCCTAGACCGAACCCGCCGGAGCAAGGGCCAATGCGGCGTTAAACCTGTCGAAAAACGTCATGTGCCAGTCTTTTTTGGTATTTATCCCGCATTTGCCGGCTTTTTTCCGCGCTTGGGGTTGGTGCCAGCTTTACGTGGGGCGGCCTTGCGCTTCTTTTTCCACGGCGTCGCACCTCGGCCAGCCGGGCTGGCGGGGCCAGTGATAGTCATGCGCATGCCGTTACAGCGTGCCACCTGCTTGCTCATCCAAGCCGCTTGCTTGGCGACGAATTCCTCCAGGCTCATTTCGCCGCTTTGCACCATGTCCAGTGCCTGTTCCCAGATGGCGGTGGTGCCGGGGTCGGCGATGGCGCGGGGCACCGCGTCGATCAGGCTGAACGCGGCCGGGGTTGCTGACAGGGCCTTGCCGTTTTTCACCAGATAACCGCGATCCAGCAAGCCCTGGATGATCCCGGCGCGGGTGGCCTCGGTGCCGATGCCAGTGGTGTCCTTGAGTTTTTGCTTGAGCAACGGGTCCTCCACCAGCTTGGCGACGTTTTTCATGGCCTTGATCAGGTCGCCTTCGGTAAAGGGCTTGGGCGGCTGGGTCCACAGGTCTTTGAGGTTGACCTTGGCCACGGCATAGTCGTGGCCCTGCACCAGCGTCGGCAAAGCTTGGGGCGCAGGCGCTTCGCGACCTTTGGCGGGTGCCAGCGCTTCGGGCAAGGCGCGTTTCCAGCCCGGTTCAATAATGACTTTGCCCACCGCGCGCAACGCCTGGCCGGCACAGTCGAAATCGGCCTGGGTGCGGTCGTATTCATGGTTGGGCAGGAACTGCGCCAGGTAGCGCGCACGAATCAGCGTATAGACCGCACGGTGCTTGCCGGTCAGTTGGCTGACCTCCTTGCCGGCTCCGGTGGGGATGATGCCGTGGTGGGCGCTGACTTTCGCGTCGTTCCAGGCCCGCGAACGGCGCCGAGGGTCGATGTGCGACATCAGCTCGTTGACCGCCGTGTCCGCACGGCCCAGCGCCGCAAGGATCTTCGGCGCTTCACTGTGCTGGCTCAATGGCAGGTAGCCGCAATCGCTGCGCGGGTAGGTGATGGCCTTGTGGGTTTCGTACAGGGATTGGGCGATATCCAGGGTTTCCTGGGCTCCCAGGCCGAGCTTCTTCGAACAGATCTCCTGCAAGGTGCCGAGGTCGAAGGGCAGGGGCGCCACTTCGCGCATGCGCTCGGTACGCAGCTTCACCAGCCGCGCCGTGGCGGCGTTGAGCATGGCGTCGGCGGTGTCCCGCGCCAGTTGCGGGTTGAGGCAACGGCCCTGGTCGTCACAGGCATCCTCAGGGGCGCGCCATTGGGCGGTGAAGGTGATGTGATCGTGGCGCAGGTCGACATCAATGGCCCAGTAGGCCACCGGCACGAAGTCGGCAATGCTGCGATCACGGTCCACCACCAGGCGCAGGGTCGGGGTTTGCACCCGGCCTACCGGGAGTACGCCCTGGTAACCGGATTGGCGCCCCAGCAGGGTAAACAGGCGGCTCATGTTCATACCTATCAGCCAGTCGGCGCGCGAGCGCCCCAGGGCCGAGTGATACAGGCTGAAGGTTTCTGCACCGGGTTTGAGCGCCGCCAGGGCCTTGCGAATGGAGGCGTCGTCAAGTGCCGACAGCCACAACCGCTGGATCGGCCCGCGGTAGCGGCAGTGTTCCACCAGTTCACGGGCGATCATCTCGCCTTCACGGTCGGCGTCGGTGGCGATCACCAGTTCCTGGGCTTCCCCCAGCAAGCGCTTGACGGCCTTGTATTGGCTGGCGGTCTTGGGCTTGACCAGCATCTTCCACTTTTCCGGGACGATCGGCAGGTCGGCCAGCACCCAGCGTTTATATTTGGCGTCGTAGGCATCGGGCGGTGCGGTCTCCAGCAGGTGGCCGATACACCAGGTGACCGTGACTCCATTACCCAGCCAGCACCCATCGCCGCGGCGGCTGGCACCGAGCACGGCCGCGATATCCTTGGCCTGGGAGGGTTTTTCACAGAGGTACAGCCGCATGGTCATCACATCAGATCGGGTTGATGCCTTGCAGGATGCTTATTTGAAGGGGTTTGAGCAACCATTATCTGTATGGATGTACAGCAATTTGTGTGGGTGCCATACGCCGCTGTAGGAGCGAGCTTGCTCGCGAAGGTCGTTAACGATGACGCGGGGCGCCTGGTGCCCCGCGTTGCTCTCAGGTTCTTCGCGAGCAAGCTCGCTCCTACAGGGCAGAGGTATCAGTTGTTTTCGATATCCACATGCCGGGTTTCCTTGAGGCAGAACAACCCGACGATCAGGCTCACGCCCGTCACCACCACCGGGTACCACAACCCATAGAAGATATCGCCGGTATACACCACCAAGGCAAACGACACCGTCGGCAGGAACCCGCCAAACCAACCGTTACCGATGTGGTAGGGCAGGGACATCGAGGTGTAGCGGATGCGCGTCGGAAACAGCTCCACCATCAGCGCCGCCAAGGGCCCGTAGCACATGGCGGCGATGAAGATCAGCACCACGATCAGCACCACCACCATCAGCTTGTTGACCTGGGCCACATCCGCCGATGACGGGTAACCGGCCAGGGCCACGGCGCCACGCAGGGCCGCTTCATCAAAGCCGTCGATACGCACATCGCCGACGCTCACTTGCACCGGGCTGCCCACAGGGGCGGCGGCGCTGCTGTAGGGCAGACCCTGTTTGACCAGGAAGGTCTTGACCTTGTCGCACGGGCTGTCAAAACGGGCCTTGCCCACCGGGTCGAACTGGAAGGTGCAGGTGGCCGGGTCGGCCAGTACGGTGATCGGCGCCTGTCGGCTGGCCTGGTCCATTGCCGGGTTGGTGTAGTGCGCCAGGCCCTTGAAGATCGGGAAGTACAGGGCGGTCGCCAGCAGCAGGCCGAGCATCAGCACTGGCTTGCGCCCGACCTTGTCCGACAGCCAACCAAACAGGATAAAGAACGGCGCGCCAATTACCACGCTGATGATCAACAGCATATTGGCCAGGGCCGGGTCCATGCGCAGGAATTGGGTGAGGAAGAACAGCACATAAAACTGCGCCGCGTAGAAGGTCACCGCCTGCCCGCCGTTGATACTGAACAGCGCGATCAGCACCACCTTGAGGTTTTCCCATTTGCCGAAGGACTCGCGAATCGGCGCCTTGCAGGCCTTGCCTTCCTCTTTCATCTTCAAGAAAGCGGGCGATTCGTGCAGGCTCATGCGGATCCAGGTCGAGATGCCCAGCAGCACGATGGAAAACAAGAACGGAATGCGCCAGCCCCACACTTCGAACTGATCGCCGGTGAAGTAACGGCAGGCCAGCACCACCAGCAGCGACAGCAGCAGGCCGAGGGTGGCGGTGGATTGAATCCAGCTGGTGTGCAGGCCGCGCTTGCCCGGTGGCGCATGCTCGGCCACGTAGGTGGCGGCGCCACCGTACTCACCGCCCAGCGCCAGGCCCTGCAGCATGCGCAGCACAATGAGGATGATCGGCGCAGCAATGCCGATGCTGGCGTAGGTCGGCAGCAACCCGACGCAGAAGGTTGCCACGCCCATCAGGATGATGGTCACGAGGAAGGTGTACTTGCGCCCGATCATATCGCCCAGCCGGCCGAACACCAGCGCACCGAATGGCCGCACTACAAAGCCTGCGGCAAAGGCCATCAAGGCAAAGATAAACGCCGTGGTGTCGTTGACCCCGGCAAAGAACTGCTTGCTGATCACCGCCGCCAGGGCGCCGTAGAGAAAAAAGTCATACCACTCGAACACCGTCCCCAAGGAGGAGGCGAAGATGACCTTTCTTGATTCGTTGGCGGTACTTGCACTGGCCGCCGAGCCCAGGGGTTGAGCATGTTCTGACATCGGGTGTCCCTCACAGTGATTATTTATTGTTGTTCCACTGTCGGCGCTGACCTCGGCGCCGCTATTTTTTCAACGTCTTCAATATCGTTAATGATTACGCGGGGTGCCTTGTAGTGCGCGGTGCCGTTGGGTTTTTCGCGAGCAAGCTCGCTCCTACAGTGTTTGGGGACAGGATGAGCTGCGCGGCCTTCTCCGCGATCATCAGCGTGGGTGAGCAGGTATTGCCGGAGGTGATGCGCGGCATGATCGACGCATCCGCAATGCGCAGGCCGGGAATGCCGTGTACGCGCAGTTGGCTGTCGACCACGGCGTCTTTGTCATCGCCCATGCGGCAGGTGCCCACCGGATGGAAAATCGTGGTACCGATCCGTGCAGCGGCCTCGTGCAGTTGTTCTTCAGTTTGCAGGGCTTCGCCGGGCAGGTATTCCACCGGTTTGAACTGGCTCAGGGCCGGAGCGGCGACGATGCGCCGGGTCAGGCGAATAGCGTCGGCGGCCACGCGCAAGTCTTCGGGGTGGCTGAGGTAATTAGGCTGTATCAGCGGCGCATCCGCCGGGTTGGTCGAACGGATATCCACCCGGCCGCGACTTTGGGGGCGCAGGTCGCAGACCGACGCGGTAAATGCCGGGAAGCCGTGCAACGGTTCGCCAAAGCGTTCCAGGGACAGTGGCTGCACATGGTATTGCAGGTTGGCGGAGGTTTGCTCCGGGCCGGAGCGGGCAAACGCGCCAAGCTGGCTGGGCGCCATCGACAGCGGGCCGCTGCGGTCGTACAGGTAGCGCAGGCCCATGCCCATCTTGCCCCACAATGTGCCGGCGATCTGGTTCAGGGTGCGGGCATTTTCCAGCTTGTAGATCAGGCGCAGTTGCAGGTGATCTTGCAGGTTGCCGCCAACGCCTGGCAGCTCGTGCACCACGTTGATACCCAGCGGCTTGAGCACATGGGAAGGGCCGATCCCTGAGCGTTGCAGAATGCCCGGCGAACCCACCGAGCCGGCGCACAGTACGATCTCTTTGCGCGCCTTCCAGCTCAGTGCCTGGCCGTGTTGGCGTCCCAGTACCTGCGAGGCACGACCGTTTTCCAGTAGCACACGCTCAACCTCTACCTCAGTCAGCACGGTGAGGTTGGGGCGCTGGCGGATCGGCTTGAGGAACGCCTTGGCCGCATTCCAGCGCACACCGGCTTTCTGGTTGACCTGGAAGTAACCGCAGCCCTCGTTGTCGCCCTGGTTGAAGTCATTGATATTGGCGATGCCGCTTTGGGCAGCCGCTTCACGAAACGCATCGAGGATCGGCCACGACAGGCGCTGTTGCTCGACGCGCCACTCACCGCCCTCGTTGTGGAATTCAGAGCCGCCGGCAAAATGGTTTTCGCTCTGTTTGAACAGCGGCAGTACGTCTTTCCAAGCCCAGCCCGCGTTGCCCGCCGCCGCCCAGCCATCGTAGTCCTGGGCCTGGCCACGCATGTAGATCATGCCGTTGATGGACGAGCAGCCGCCCAGCACTTTGCCCCGTGGGTAACTCAAGGCGCGCCCCTGCAGGCCGGCTTGAGGTTGGGTCTTGAAGCACCAGTCGGTGCGTGGGTTGCCGATGCAGAACAGATAGCCGACGGGGATATGGATCCAGGGGTAGTTGTCGCGGCCACCGGCTTCCAGCAGCAGGACACGGTGAGCCGGGTTGACGGACAGACGATTGGCCAGCAGGCATCCGGCAGGGCCGGCGCCGACGACGATGTAATCGTATTCAGCAGTTGCATTGGGCATCTGGGGTCTCGCTTGTTTTTCTTATTGGGCCCATCCTAGTTGTTAGTTTTCGTCTTAAAAATGTTAGTTTTTACCCACCCGCTGTGCGTTTTTAAACAACGCCGGCGGGCCCAGGCTCTGGAGGCGATATGTTCGACTGGAATGACCTGCGGTTTTTTCTCGAGTTGCAGCGCAGTGGCCGCCTGCTCACCGCCGCCCAACGCCTGAAAACCACGCATGCCACCGTGGCGCGGCACATCGACGCCATCGAGAAAAGCCTCGGCACGGCGCTGTTCGTGCAGCACGCCCAGGGCTATGAACTGACGCCTGCCGGCGAAGCATTGCTCAAACATGCCGAAGCTATGGAAAACGTGGCACTGCTGGCCGAAGACGAGCTCACCCACTCTGCGGCGCCCCTGGGCAAGATTCGCCTTGGTGTAGCCGAAGGGCTGGGCGTGATGTTTCTGGCCGCACGCATGGGCGGGTTGTTTGAACGCTATCCAGGTTTGGAGGTGGAGCTGGTCGCGGTGCCGCGTTTCGTCAGCATCCTCAATCGCGAAGCGGAGATCAGCATTCACTTGGAACGCCCCAGCGCCGATCAACTGGTGACGCGCAAACTCACCGATTATCGTCTGGCGCTGTACGCCAGCCGTGCCTACCTGGCGCGTAACCCGCCCATCGAAAAACGTGAAGACCTCTCTGCCCATGCCTGGATCGATTATGTCGATGACCTGCTGTTCAGCCAGGAATTGAAGTTCCTCAACAGCTTCTGCCGTAGCCCCCGGGTGGTGTTCCACAGCACCAGCGTGATCGCCCAGCACCAGGCGGCGCGTTCGGGGTTGGGCATTGCGGTGTTGCCATGTTTCATGGCGGCTGGGGATGGAGAGTTGGTGCCGTTGCTACCGGCGGAGGGTATCCAGCGCAGCTATTGGATCAGTTCGCGCCGGGAGCTGCACAAGTCGGTGCGGTTGCGGGTGTTGTGGGATTATGTGGTGGAGCTGTGCGCAAGGGAGCAGGGCTTGTTGCTCGGCGAATCCCGCTGACACACACGGATTAAAATGTGGGAGCTGGCTTGCCTGCGATGGCGGTGTGTCAGTCACCGATGGGCAAGCTGACCGGCCGTCATCGCAGGCAAGCCAGCTCCCACATTTGGATCGTGGTGTGTCAGGGACAGTCTAGAGCTTTACTACCTGATGCACCTGCTCGGCACAGGCCCGGGCCTCTTCAATCATCTTTCCGAACGCATCGCTGGTGACTTCGGCATGGGTCAGCCAGCGCTTTTTCTGGCTCAGGCGATAGTGATAGCGCAGCGAGCCGTTCTCCAGTTTTCCGTCCAGGTCGAGGTTGTACCAGGGCGAGCGTACCTTGCAGCCGGGGATGGCTTTTTCCATCTTCCCGCCTGCCAGGGTGTAGGTGTAGTCATAGGTTTCAGGATTGCCCAGATAAATGTCGGCCTGTTGCCCCTGGCGGCGATAGTTGATGTAGCCCTCCCAGCGGTCTTTCAAGGACGGGTCGGTGTAGACATAGTCATTGGCCAGTTTTTCCAGGGCGCGCTGATCGTTCATGCGGGCGGTGACGCTGTAGCCGTCATGTACCACAAAGCGGGTGGGTTCGCGGGTGATCTGGCAGTCGCTGATATCGTTGCCGAAGTTGGCGCAGATGTTCTGGTCGGTGGCGGTGGTGCCTTGCTGGCGGTCTGCGACGCTCAGTTGCATCAGCGGCAGGCGGCTGAAGGTAATAGTCGCCTTGACCGCGCCATCTCCCTCTTTGCCGTACTGCACCTGTTTGTCCAGGCGTATCGAGACTTCGGGGCGCTCCAGTGGGATGTGTTCTTCGCGCACCTGGCCCTGCGCATCGTTGACCAACACCCAGCGGTCCTGAATATCGGGCATGGTCTGGCCAGGGGCGAAGACCGGGTTGGTCGGGTCAAGCCACCACACCTGGCCATTCACTTCGGCACGCACGATGGCGTGGTTCGGCGCCTGGGTGCCGGGGATCAGCAAGGCATCGACCACGTCGCCACGGCTGACCCACGCGGTCTCAGCCTTGATGCCACTGGCTTTGAGCATGGCCGTCAGCAGCGTCGCCAGGTCCTTGCAGTCGCCGTAGCCGTGCTGCTCGATTTCCGCCAGGCTGAACGGCACATAGCCGCGCTCGGTCGCGCGCCAGTCACCCAGGTAGCGGTAGTGATCATTGATGTGCTGCATCATTGCCGCGACTTGCTCAGCTGGCGCCAGGCTGCGTGCGGCGGCCACGGCGGCGGCGGCTTGCGCCGGCAGGGTGGCGCCGAGGATCTGGTTGTAACGCTGGGCGAAATCACCGAAGTACGCCTGGCGGTCCACGGCGCTGCCCACTTCCAGGCGTGGGACGCGCAGTAGTGCGGCGGCGGAGGATTCATTGATGTAGTTGAGGTAGGTCGGGGCTTTTTGCACCACATCCAGGGTCTTGCCGTTGCTCGAAGGCGTTACCTTGAAACCGTCGAACAATTCACTTCGCCACTGGATCGGCCGTTCGGCGGTAAAGCGCGCCTTGAAGCGATCGCGGCGGGCTGAGCTGGGCCCGAATTTGAGCACATAGTGGAATTGGGTCATCAGCGGTTTGGCCGGGTAATGCTGGCGTACCGTGTAGCGGATCTGCGTGCCCACGCGCAGGTTGGGGAAGGCCAGGGAGGTTTGCTTGTCGCGGCTGAAGCCTTGGTCCGGGTTGGGTGCGCTGCGGGTATCGATTTGCGTGGCGGCCAGGGCGACGGGCTTGGCGCCAGGCTGGGTGGACTGAGCGCTGACCACTTCAAAGGTGTCGGCTTCGGAGTAGTCGAAGTCGATGCGCGAAAGCATTTCGCGGCCGTTGGCCTTGAGGATCGTGTAGCGGTAAGTGGTGGTGCAGTCGGTGCTGGCGTCGCGGTTGAAGTGGCAGTGCAGCTCGGTGTCACTGGCCAGCGGGGCTTCGGCTATGGGTTGCAGGGCTGCGCTGACGGAATGGGAAACCAGCCCCAGGCTGATGGCAATCAAAGGGCGGTGAAACGAAAAACGGTACATGGGCGCCTCGGGTGACACATTGAAACAGCTACCCGGCGGGTAGCGAGAAGGCGCCGGATGATAATGGATCTCAACGGCAAAGGCCAGGATTGTTCGACAATTTATCGGGCTGAAAGGCCCGTGCTAGAGCCTTTTGTTTGATTTGTGTCAAGGTTTCAGCAGTTCGAACTCTGCACTGGCCAGGCGTTCACCGTTGATCAAAACATGTATCCGATGCGTGCCGGGGTAGTGCTTGCGCGTGGTCAATTCGCGGATGTGCTGCTCGCGGTTGATGGTCTGCCGTTCGCCGGCGCCCAAGGTAAAAGCCTTGAGCTTGAACACTTTGGATGCGCTGTGGCCAGCGCTTTTTACGTAGTCGATGGCGTAGTCCACCACCAGTTTTTGCGCGTGGTTGGCGGTGGATTCCAGCTGGAATGACAGATTGATCCGCTCGCCCAATCGGATCACGGCGGGGGTGACGCTCAGTCCACGGATCGTCACCTCAGCCTTGGCTCCGGCCCCCATGATCGTCAGCGCGCGGGTGTCGCCTTGCTTGATCAAGCTGCGCAACGCATGGCGAGCGATCCAGGCGGTGTGGGCGTTGGCCAGGTTCCAGCCTTCGATCACATTGAGCACCCAGTCGGGGTGGTCCTTGGTGATGTCATTGAGGTGGTTGGCCACCGACTTGCGCACATAGAGGCTGCTGTCGGCCCTGAGGTTATCCAGGATCGACGCACATAACTTGGGGTTGGCCTGCACGTTGGCGAGGCGAAACGACCAAGGCAGGCGAGGGCGTGAGCCTTCACTGGCCAGGCGGCGTACGTGTTCGTTGCCATCCAGCGACCATTGCTGCATCACTGCCAAGGTGCGCTCGAAGTCGTGCAGTAAGAAGTGGCGAATGGCGAACTCGGCCGAACCAAAGGTGGTGAAAAACTTCAGCGCGGCCATTGAACGTTTGAAATCACCCAGGCCATAACTCGCCACGTAATGCGCCAGGAACAGGCTGACAAAGCCGCTGTTGATGCGCGGTGCCAGAGCGTAAAGCAGCTTGAGGGTTTGCGCATAATCCAGCGGGATCACCGCGTGCAGGCTCTCGCTGACCCGGGCCATGCGTTGCATCACCGATAACTCGGCCAGCCCGACGCAAGCGTGCTGGAGAAAACCCTTGGCGTCGAACGCCGGGTACACCACAGTCATTTCGGTGGCGATGTGTTGCAGGCGTTCGATGTTGAAGATTTCCTTGAGGGCCGGGGCGGCTTGGTCGCTCATCTGCATTTCCATGGTGGGGTCAGAGAAACCAGCGATATTCTCGCGCATGGATCTCTTGTTGAAATGCCAGGTGATCCTGGCGTTTGTTCTCGCAATACACTTCGACAAATTCCGCGCCCAGCTTGTCGCGCAGTATTGGTTGCTGCTGCATGGCACGCACGGCGTCGAGCATTTCCACCGGGAAATCGGTGCCGCTGTTGCGGTCTTCGTTCAATGGCGCGATGGGTTCGCGCTTGGCATCAAGCCCGTGCTCCAGGCCCACCAGGATTGCCGCCAGCACCAGGTAAGGGTTGGCATCGGCGCTGGCCAGGCGGTGCTCGATCCGCAGGTTGCGCGGGTCGGACTCGGGGATACGCACACAGGCATCGCGGTCTTCAAAGCCCCAGCTCGCCCGCGTCGCAGCGTTGACCGTGCCGCCCAGGCGACGGAAGGCGTTGTGGTTGGGCGAGAAGATCGGCATGCAGTGGGGCAGCAATTCCAGGCAACCGGCTACGGCGTGGCGCAATGGCTGCTGCTGATGGGCCGCTAGCAAGTTATTGCCCGCTGCGTCGTAAAGGCTGACATGCACGTGCATGCCGCTGCCGGGAAATTGCAGATAGGGTTTGGCCATGAAGCTGGCGCGGTAACCATGCTTGAGCGCAACGCCACGGGTGCTGCGGCAGAACAGGGCGGCCCAGTCGGCGGCGCGCAGGCCGTCATCGCAGTGGCCGAAGTTGATCTCGAACTGGCCGGGGCCGATCTCGGCGGTGATCACCGTGATGTCGATGCCTTGGTCCTTGGCGGTTTGCGCCATGTCGTCGAGCACGTCGCTGAAACGCGACAGCCGTTCGATATGCAGGTTGGGCTGGTCGTCGGCATCCCCACTGAGCGGGTCGCGGGCGAATTGCGGCAGGCCGTTTTCCAGCTGTTTATCGAACAGGTAGAACTCCAGCTCAAACGCCACCACGGGATGAATGCCCTGATGCTGCAAGCGTTCCAGGACCTTGGCCAGGACTTCGCGGGGTTCGAACTCGATGGGCGCTTCGGTGCCGTCCGAGGTGATGAGCATTTGCCCCAATGGCTGCGACTCCCAGTTCACCGGTTTGAGCGTGCCGGGCACCAATCGGCGATTGGCGTCCGGGTCGCCATCGTTGAAGCAGTAGTCGCCAATCTTGAACAACCCCCCCTGGACCCCCAGCAATACCGCATTCTGCGGCAGCTTCAGCGGGCTGCCGGCGGCGACTTTTTCAAGCATCTCCACGGGGTAGCGCTTGCCGTAGAAATGCCCGGGAATGTCTAGGGCGATCAGGTCGACATAGCGCACGTCGGGGTGGTTCTGGCGAAAGCTGCGTACTTCGGCCAGCAACGTGGAGGAATGGCTTTTCACGGGTGCAGCTCCTAGTTGTAAACCCACAAGACGCGGGCGGGCAGGTCGGTCAGGTTGGCGTAGCGGCAGTGGGCGAAACTGGCGAGGTGGAAACTGTCGCCGGGGCTGAGGGTGACTGGCGCGGCTTCGTCATCCACCCACAGGGTCAACTCGCCTTCGAGCACAAATCCGGCCTGTTCGGCACGGTCGCTCATGCTCTGTTCGCCGCTGTTGGCACCGGGGGCCAACAGGCTGTCAAGCATCGAGAACGCACCGTTCATGCTCGGCGACACCAGGATGTCGGTGATGCCATTGGCGTAATACACCGTGCGCCGCTCGTTGGGGCGTGTGACCCAATCCACCGCCTTGGGTTTGGGCAGGCTGTAGAAATAGGTGGTGGGCACATCGAGGGCGTGGCTGATGGCGGTTAAATCGGCCACGGTCGGGCGCGACAGGCCACGTTCGACCTGGGACAGAAACCCCACCGACCGTTCGATTTTTTGCGCAAGTTGGGCCAGGGTGAGCTTCTTGTGCTTGCGCAGGTCGTGGATCAGCGCCGCGAGGGTGGCGAGTTCTTCTTGAGGGGTCATGAAATTTAATTCGAATAATTTCATGAAAAATTACACGATTATTTTCACGCTCGCAAACCCTATGCACAAACCCTTGTGGCGAGGGAGCTTGCTCCCGCTGGGCAGCGAAGCGGCCCCAACCCATTCACCGCATGCGTTCAGTGGATGCGCGGTGTGGCTTTTTGGGGCTGCTGCGCAGCCCAGCGGGAGCAAGCTCCCTCGCCACAAAGGATTGGGAAATATGGGGAAACTGTATTGGGCAGGGACATCTCAGGTGCCTGCTAGGTTGAATGGACCATTCAACCATTCAGGGGAGCAAAGGATTGCTTCACAAGCCCAACTCTCATTTGTTGCGACGTGGCCGTTATTCAGAACCTGGTCGAGCTTATTTGGTGACTGCCGTGGTTTATCAACGTCGCCCGGTATTTGCCGATCTTTACCTGGGGCGGCTATTGGTTGCCGAGCTCAAACGAGCCCATGACCTTGGACTGGTCAACTCGCTGGCTTGGGGCATTATGCCGGACCACCTTCACTGGTTATTTGAATTGCGAGGCGCGACGCTGCCTGAAGTGATGAAACGGGTGAAGTCGCGCAGCACACTGACCATCAACCGAGCCCGTCGCACGCACGGTGCTTTTTGGCAGTACGGCTATCATGATCGTGCGGTGCGGGCCGATGAAGACCTTATCAAGGCTGCTCGCTACATCATCGCCAACCCACTGCGAGCCGGACTGGTCGAGCATGTTGGCGACTACTCGCTCTGGGACGCCGCCTGGCTATAACGGTGTACCCCCCTGTGGCGAGGGAGCTTGCTCCCGCTGGGCCGCGAAGCTGCCCCAAAAAGCCCGACCGCGTACCCACTGAAAACATGCGGTGAATGGATTGGGGCCGCTGCGCAGCCCAGCGGGAGCAATCTCTGGCCACAGGGAAATACGGCTGAATGATTACGCGCCGCCGCGGTCGGAATCTGGGTACGCACCATTAATTGAAGGAGCACCCATGAAGTCGAAAACCTTAGCCGCTTGCCTGCTGGTCGCTGCCAGCTTTTCCTCCGTCAGCGCTGTAGTGCAGGCCGGCGATACCCCTCAGGAAACCGTGCAACCTTCAAACATCAACGCTCGTGATTTGAAAGAAGGCGACCGCGCTCCGGATATCCTGATGCGCAAGGAGTCGGCCATCAGCGATTGGAAAAAGCGCGGCCTGAAGCAGCCCGAAGAAGAAAGCCAGTGGGCGCGCGTAGGCGACAAGTACGTCCTGCTCAAGACCACCAACGGCACCATCCTCGAGATTACGCCAGTCAAGAAATAATCCCGCCGGGGCATCTGCTCGTTTCATGTTTCTTGCGTTAAGGTAACCGACCGCAATGGTCGCGTTACCTTTGAAGAACGAGAGCAGGATGCTTGCCACCATCAGAAACTACCCCCGCACCGTGAACCTGTTGCTGTGCGCCACGTTGCTGCTTACGCTGGCCAAGGCCATCACTTTTCCTTATCTCGTGATCTACCTCACCAGCCATTTCGCCTTGGACATTACCCAGGTCGGCCTGGTAATCGGCAGTTCGCTGATCGTCGGTTCGCTACTCAGTGTCTACGGTGGTTTCCTGGTCGACCGCATCAATAGCTATCGCCTGTTGCTCGGCTTGAGCCTGGTGTTTGTGCTGGGGTTTATCGGCACGGTGCTGGCGCAAAATATCTGGTCGTTCTATGGCTGCCTGATCCTGATCAACCTGGCCTACGCCGTCATCGATATTGCGGTGAAAGCCGGCTTCGCCAGCCTGCTGCCCGAAGACGCGCGCAGCGAAGTGTTTTCCATCAAATACACGCTTACCAATATCGGCTATGCCGTGGGGCCGTTCTTTGGCGCGATGGTGGCCAAGCTGGATATCAGCCTGCCGTTTATTCTGTCGGCGCTGTTGGGGCTGGGGTTTTTTCTGCTGTACGGGCGCTGGGGTGACCGTAACTTGGCCACGGTGGACGCCACGCAAAAGCCGCTGCCGTTCCTTGCCGTCGCCCGCGTTTTGCTGCAGGACCGTCGCCTAGTGTGCTTCACCCTCGGCGGTTTACTCAGCGCGGTGGTGTTCGGCCAGTTCACGGCCTATCTGTCGCAATACCTGGTGACCACCACGACCGCCGAATACACCTACACGGTGATCAGCGCGGTGCTGACCACCAACGCCGTGCTAGTGATTGCCTTGCAGTACTTGATTGGCCGGCGCATCTCGCACCGTTACCTGAGCCAGTGGCTGATCGCTGGCTTGAGCATGTTCATGCTGGGGTTGATTGGCTTCGGGCTGTCCACCAGCGTGGTGGGCTGGGTGCTGGCGATGGCGGTGTTCACCGTCGGGGAGATCATCGTGTTTCCGGCCGAATACATGTTTATCGACCGAATTGCCCCGGACCACCTGCGGGGCATGTATTACGGGGCGCAAAACCTGTCCAACCTCGGTGCGGCGCTGGGGCCGGTGCTGTGTGGGCTGGTGTTGGCCAGCCTGCCGGCCCATTACATGTTCTACATGCTGGGGGCGTTTATCGTTGCCGGCGGGGTGTTTTATTTCATGGGAGCGGCGATAAAGGCAAATCATCCAGCGTGAGCTTGCCGACGTTGTTGCTTTGCAGCTCGTAGCGCAATTCATCCACCATTTTCGCTACTTCCTGCGGGGTCTGCAGGCGGTTGGTGCTGATGCCAGTAACCACCAGGTCGACGCGGCCGGTCTCGGCATCGTAGACCTTGAGGGTCAAGGACGCGTCCCGGCACAGGGTGAATTCGCACGTCAGCGGTGACAGGCCTTCTTCGATGCAGTTGCGCAGCTGAGAGAGGGTAAACATGCGGGTTCCTTCTAGGCATAAATACGATCCCTTGAAGGTTATTGCTTGCACCGCCGCTCAATAAGGCGAATTCGCACTAGACGCACTAGTGCATTTGCAGGGTCAGGGCTTGTTTTTCAGGCGCAAATCACCGGCAAACAGCCCGCGTTCACGAGCCCAGACGATCGCAGCACTACGGCTGTGCACCCCCAGCTTGGAATACACCGTGGCCACATGGTTACGCACGGTGTTGGGCGCCAGTTTCAGGCGCGAGGCGATTTCTTTGTCCGCCAGGCCCTCGCAGATCAGGCCCAATACATCGCGCTCGCGGGCGGTGAGGTCGGTGAAGGAAACATTCGGCAGGTTGGGGCTGTTGACGCTCTTGGCGTTGGCCAGCTTCTCGATCAGGGTCTGGCTGAACCAGGACGCGTCCTGCATGACTTCCTCGATGGCCGCCACCAGTTCCAGCTCCGAGCGTTTGCGCTCGGTGATGTTCATCAGCACCATCAGGTAGCAGGGGACGTCCTGGATAATCACGGTGTCGGCGGATACCACGCAGTCGATCACCTCGTTGCCTTTCTTGCGCACCTTGAGGTCCTGGCCTTCAAGGTTGCCGGCTTTTTCCAGGGTGGCGAACAACTGCGCGCCGGCCTGGGGGCTGTCGATGAAGTTGATGTCTTCGATGGATTTGCCGATCAATTCCTCGCTGATGTAGCCGGTGATGCTCATGAAGGCTTCGTTGATGTCTACTACCTGGCGGTTGTCGGCACTGCATACCAGGGTCGGCACGGGCGTCAGGCGGAAGGATTTGGCGAAGCGTTCTTCGCTCTGGCGCAGGGCGATCTCGGCTTTGCGCCGAGGCTCCAGGTCGGTGAAGGAAAACAGCATGCAGTCTTCCTCGTTCATGTCCAACGGTTGGCCGGCGACGATCACCAGTTTGCTGCCACCTTCGGGCAGTCTCAGTTCGGCCTGCATCTGCGGGATGGTCGCGCCTTCGCCCAGGCGCTGGATCGCCAGGTCCTTGCGCTCGGCCTGTTCCAGCACATCCAGTTCATACACAGATTTGCCGATGACCTGGTCGCGGTTGTAGCCGGTCATCTCCAGAAAACCCTGGTTGACCTTGATGTAGCGCAGGTCGCTGAGGCGACAGATCACCGCGGGCGCCGGGTTGGCGTTGAAGGTTTTCTCAAAGCGTTGCTCGGCGCTGGCCCATTCGGTGGCGTCGCTGAGGATCAGTACCAGCAACTCAGGTTCACCCTGGGCATCGGTCAGCACCAGGCTGCGCAGGCGATGTACCCAACTGCGGTGTTCGTCGTCGGCGGGTGTGACTTCCACCACCACATCGCTGAACTCTTCGCCGGCAGCCACGCGGCTGAGGGGGTAGCTGTCCAGTGGCAAGGGATGGTTGTTGCGATAGCGCAGGGCAAAGCGTTTGGCGTACGCCTCGGTATTGGCGCCCAGTTCCTTGACCTCGCTGACCCCATGCATGGTCAACGCCGCTTCATTGGCCCAGAGAATGGTCTGGTCGACCTCGGCCAGAATCACACCGTCGGACAGCCCGGAGATGATGGTTTGCAGTTGGCGGCGGTTGGTTTCTTTGGCGAGAACATCCTGGGTCATAACGTCTCCGATTAGGGCAGGGCAAGGCACATTGGGTTACGACATCCTGGCTTCAGGATAGTGCAGAGTAATTACCCACGGGGCAGTGCGAATGCACCAGACCACCTGGTGCATATGGGCCAGGACTGAACGTATGTCGTTTCGCCACACTCACACCCATCAAGGCACATTGCCTTGCTCCTCAATTTGAAAAGGACCTTTGTATGACCACTGTCTATGAAACCAATCGATCGCTGTTTCGAGTGTCGTGGAGCTCGGTATTGGCCGGTAGTGCAATCGCACTGGTCACCTACCTGGTCTTGAGTGTGTTGGGCACCGCCATTGGCGCCAGTGCCGTTGACCCGATGGAAGCGGGCAACCCGTTGAGCGGTTTTGGCACGGGTGCGGGTATCTGGTTGTTTGTATCGACTCTGGTCGCCATCGCGTTGGGCGCGTTCGTGGCCGGCCGCACCGCGCCGGATCGTGGCGGCCTGCATGGGGTGCTGACCTGGACCTTGACCACCTTGCTCACCACTTGGCTGTTGGCGGGCCTGGCTTCCAGCGTGGTCGGTACGGCCGGCAACGTGGTGGGTAAAGGTCTGTCTGCTGCGGGCAGTGGCATTGCTGCCGCCGCGCCGGGGATTGGCAATAGCATCAAGCAACAGTTGAACGAGCAGGGCATCGAGTTGGACTGGAACAGCCTGCAAGGCCAACTGGATACCTTGCTCAAGCAGAGCGGCAAGGCTGAACTGGACCCTGCCAATGTCGAGCAGAAAGCCGATCAGGCAGCTGTCGATGGCAAGCAGTCGGCTACCGATGCAGCGACCAATCCTGCCCAGGCCGGTGATGAGCTCAAGCAATGGTTCGAACGTGTGAAAGCGTCCGGCGAGCCAGCATTGAATGCAGCGGATAAAGAGGCGCTGGTCAACATCGTCGCGGCCCGCACTGGCAAGAGCAAAGAAGAAGCCACGCAGATCGTCGACAACTATGCCCAGGCTTATCAGCAAGCCATGCAAAAGGTTGATGAGCTGAAAAAGCAGGCTGAACAGAAAGCCCGTGAAGCCGGTGAAGTCGCTGCCAAGCAACTGTCCCGCGCGGCCTGGAGCACCTTGGCCATGCTGCTGTTGGGTGCGGCGTTGAGCTTCTTTATTGGTCGTATCGCGCTGACTACCCGTCGCGTGCCTTTGGCTTAAAGATGTCTGCGGCAAGGACGCCGCCGGTGTGAAGGGGTAAAATGCTGGCATTTTACCCTTATCCCACAAAGGTGACCCTTGAGCGCAGGCAAAGCCGTCGGACTGTTATTACTCACTTCCCTGTTGGCGGCGTGCGGCACCTCGCCGCCACGCACGCCCAACGACCTCTGCGGTATCTTCCGCGAAAAAGACGACTGGTACGACGCCGCCAAGGTCACGCAAAAGCGCTGGGGCGTACCGATCCAGGTGCCGTTTGCCATCATGTATCAGGAGTCGGGCTTTCGCCACGACGCCAAGACCCCGCGTAAATACCTGCTGTGGATCATCCCATGGGGCCGCGTCTCCACCGCTTCCGGCTATGCCCAGGCCAAGGATGAAGTATGGAACGACTACCGCAAAGCCACCGGCCGCAGCGGCGCTGATCGCGAAGACTTCGACGACGCGATCGACTTTATCGGCTGGTACATGGACAAGACCTACACCATCAACGGCGTCTACAAATACGATGCCTACGGCCAGTACCTGAACTACCACGAAGGCTGGGGCGGCTACCGCCAGCGCACCTATGCCAGCAAAGCCTGGCTGCCGCCGGTAGCGAGCAAGGTACAGGCGCGTTCGCAGATGTATGCGCGCCAATATGCCGGGTGCAAGGATGAGTTGGGGCGCGGGTTCTGGAGCCGGTTCTGGCATTGGTTGTAAAGGGTCGACACGGCGACCTCTGAATGCATGCAGATTCAATGTGGGAGCTGGGGGGGGGGGGGGGGGGGGGGGGGGGGGGGGGGGGGGGGGGGGGGGGGGGGGGGGGGGGGGGGG
>NZ_JBXAJM010000034.1:0-41175 GCF_058797315.1 Pseudomonas sp. GW823-FHT02F05 | reverse complement strand
CGATGGCGGTGTATCAGCTACAAATAAGGTAGCTGGCCCACCGCCATCGCAGGCAAGCCAGCTCCCACAGTTGAACTGTGAGTGTGTCAGAAGGGCTATTCGTCAGCCGTTGGGTCCAGCTCCGGGAACATCACTTCAATAAATCCGAATTTGCTGAAGTCGGTAATCCGCGAGGGGTACAGCCGGCCGATCAAATGGTCGCACTCATGCTGCACCACCCGCGCATGGAAGCCGTCGGCAAAACGTACGATCGGCTCGCCTTTGGGGTCGAACCCTTCGTAGCGGATCTGCTGGTAACGGTTCACGGCGCCGCGCAGGCCGGGCACTGACAGGCAACCCTCATAGCCCTCTTCCTGCAGCGGGCTGAGCGGTGTGATCAGCGGGTTGATCAAGATGGTCTGCGGCACAGGCGGCGCGTCCGGGTAGCGTTCGCTGGCCTCGAAACCGAAGATCACCAGTTGCAGGTCCACGCCAATCTGCGGCGCCGCCAGGCCAACGCCGCCCACGTGCTCCATGGTCTGGAACATATCGTCGATCAGTTGCCACAACTCCGGGCTGTCAAACATCTCCGGCGGCACCGGCGGGGCGATACGCAGCAGGCGCTCGTCGCCCATTTTCAGGATTTCACGGATCATTGTTCAGGCTCGGTCATGGGCTTGGAGTGGTCCCGGCCTAGGCCTGAGACGTGTTGTTTTTCATCGGTGTGGCCCGGCTCGCCTATTTCCTTCTCACCGGGGTCCTTGCCCTCGGCAGACATATGCTCGATCACCGCGTTCATCTCCGCGCCCAGCAGCAGTACGGCGGCAGAGATGTAGAAATACAGGAGCAAGACAATGATCGCACCGATACTGCCATACATGGCGTTGTAGTCCGCGAAGGTCTTGACGTAGTAGCCAAAGCCCAGGGAGGCGACGATCCATACCACCACGGCCAAGACGGAGCCGGGGGTGATAAAGCGAAATTCCTGCTCGACGTCCGGCATCACGTAGTACATGAGGGCCACGGCGAACATCAGCAAGATCACAATCAGCGGCCAGCGCAGGATGGTCCACAGCGTGACCACGAATTCCTGCATGCCGATCTGCCCGGCCAGCCACTCCATGACTTGCGGGCCCAGCACCATCAGCGCGGCGGCCGCCAGCAGCATGCCGGCGATACCCACGGTGTAGAAAATCGACAGCGGGAAACGCTTCCAGATCGGCCGACCTTCAACCACATCGTAGGCGGCGTTCATGGCGCTCATCATCAGGCGCACGCCCGCAGAGGCCGTCCACAGGGCGATAACGATACCCACCGAGAGCAAGCCGCCCTTGGACTGCTGCAACTGATCGATCACCGGGTTGACCTGTTCCAGCGCCTGGGGTGGCAACACCAGCTCCGATTGCAGGCGCAGCCAACTGAAGAAGTCGGGCAAATGCAGGAAGCCGATCAGGGCAATGAGGAACAGCAGGAACGGAAACAAAGAGAACAGCATCTGGTAGGCCAGTGCCGAGGCGTAGGTAGGCATCTCGTCATCGACGAATTCCTTGATGGTGCGTACCAGCACCTTGTGCAGCTTGAGACCATCGAGTACTGGAAAAAGCATAGCGTCTCCTTTCGCCGCAAAAGAGGTTGAGTTCGTGGGCGACTCAGGGGCCGTTTTCTACATCAAAGTAGCCCATTTGGCGACTTTGAAACAATTTCGAAAGTTTAGTTGCAGCACCGGATACAAAAACGGCCATCCGTGGATGGCCGTCGGGCTGCTGGGGTCAGCCAGCCAGGACGTGTTACTCAGTGGCTTTTTTCACTGCGTCCTTGGTCTTGCCCACTGCTTGCTGAGCTTCGCCTTTTTTCTCTTGGATCACGCCTTCAGCACGCAGCTTGTCATTGTCTGTGACTTTACCGACGCCTTGCTTGATGTTACCGACAGCTTCGTTCGCCAAGCCCTTTACCTTATCGGAAGTGCTGCTCATGGTATTACTCCTGATAACAATCAAATGGTTTTTGGTCACTACGTAGCGGTTGACCCGAAGCGCAACGGCAGAGTTTCAATTATTTTTGCGCAAGCATTTCATCGAAAGCGGCAGGTTTGGCTTTATGTTTTGCAGCCAACCCACGAGAATGCCCGGCACATTCAGGCTGCAACGCTGGATAACAGATCCCGTAGGAAGGTTATGAAACTCAATAAAGCACAGGCCATTGCCCGCAGAAACCAGGAACTGGGCGGTGCCGTACTCGGCGTCAACAACTGCCACTTCACCGACCTGGACCGCAAACGCAACATCTGGTGGTTCGACCTGCCGGTGGGGCGTATTGCCGTGGGCCAGTACGAGTGGATCCACCTGTTGATGCACAACGCCGACACCGACCAGTTGCTGCACCTGAAAGTGCCGACCGTGTTCCTGCGTGAAAAACTCGAAGGGCTGGTGGTACGCAATGCGGGCAAGCGCAAGCCGGAGATTACCCTGGAGCTAAGCGCGGATAAGGACTCGTTCTTGAAGGACGTACGCCCCGCCGGTGCGGGTGTGAGCTTCGCGCAGTTCGCGTTGTAAGCCCGGTAACCCTGTGGGAGCGGGCTTGCCCGCGATGGCAGTGAGTCAGGCGATACAGCAGTGGCTGCTGTAGCGCTATCGCAGGCAAGCCAGCTCCCACAGGGGGTAAGTGCTTCGCCAGCGCCCTCATAAAAAACCCCGCATCGGCGGGGTTTTTTATGGGTTACTTTTTAAGACCGAGTTTCTTCAGTTCTTCATCACGCAATTCACGCCGCAGGATCTTGCCCACGTTGGTGGTCGGCAGCGCATCACGGAACTCGACGGCCTTGGGCACCTTGTAGCCGGTGACGTTGGCGCGCATGTGCTCCATCACCTGGTCCTTGGTCAGGGTAGCCCCTGGCTTGACCACGATGAACAACTTGATGTGCTCGCCGGATTTTTCATCCGGTACGCCGATAGCCGCACACTGCAGCACACCCGGCAGGCCCGCCAGCACGTCTTCCAGCTCGTTGGGGTAGACGTTGAAGCCGGAGACCAGAATCATGTCCTTCTTGCGGTCGACGATACGCATGTAGCCGTCTGGCTGGATGATCGCGATGTCGCCGGTCTTCAGCCAACCCTCGCTGTCAAGCATCTCGTCGGTAGCTTCCTGGCGCTGCCAGTAGCCCTTCATGACTTGCGGACCTTTCACGCACAACTCGCCAGTTTCGCCCAGTGCAAGCTCGGTACCGTCGTCGGCGATGACTTTACACGCGGTGGAAGGCACCGGAATGCCGATGGTGCCGATCTGGATGTGCTGGATCGGGTTGACCGTGGCCACCGGGCTGGTTTCGGTCATGCCGTAGCCTTCGCAGATCGCGCAGCCGGTCACGGCCTTCCAACGCTCCGCCGCCGCCAGTTGCAACGCCATGCCGCCCGATAGGGTGACCTTCAGCGCAGAGAAGTCCAGCTTGCGGAAACCTTCGTTGTTGCACAGTGCCACGAACAGGGTGTTGAGGCCGACGAAGCCGCTGAACTTCCACTTCGACAGTTCCTTGACCATCGCCGGCAGGTCGCGCGGATTGCTGATCAGGATGTTGTGGTTGCCGATCAGCATCATCGCCATGCAATGAAAGGTGAAGGCATAGATGTGGTAGAGCGGTAGCGGCGTGATCAGGATCTCGCAGCCTTCATTGAGGTTGGAGCCCATCAGCGCCTTGCATTGCAGCATGTTGGCGACGAGGTTGCGGTGGGTCAGCATCGCGCCCTTGGCCACGCCGGTGGTACCGCCGGTGTATTGCAACACGGCCACATCGCCGCTGGCCGGGCTGGCATCGTTGACCGGCTGGCCATGGCCCTTGGCGAGTACGTCGTTGAACTTGATGGCCAGGGGCAGATGATAGGCCGGGACCATTTTCTTTACGTATTTGATCACGCTGTTGATCAGCACGCGCTTGAACGGCGAGAGCAGGTCGGCAACTTCGGTGACGATCACGTGCTTGACGGCGGTCTTGGGCACGACTTTTTCAGCCAGGTGCGCCATGTTCGCCAGGCAAACCAGGGCCTTGGCCCCCGAATCATTGAATTGGTGTTCCATCTCCCGCGCGGTATACAGCGGGTTGGTGTTGACCACGATCAGGCCGGCGCGGATCGCACCGAATACAGCGACGGGGTATTGCAGAACGTTGGGCAGTTGCACGGCGATTCGATCGCCAGGCTTCAAATCGGTATGCTGTTGCAGATACGCGGCGAATGCGCCGGACAATTCGTACAGTTCACCGTAGGTGATTGTCTTGCCCAGGTTGCTGAAAGCCGGTTTGTTGGCGAAGCGCTGGCAGGACTGCTTCAGTACCGCCTGAATATTCGGATACTCGTCTGGATTGATCTGTGCAGCAATCCCGGCGGGGTACTTATCCTTCCAAAAGTCTTCATTCATGGAAGCCCACTCCTCAGCGACGCGAATTCATCATCGCATTTGATGCGATTATTATTGGTGTATGTTTTTAGGTGAGTCTGGCGCTTTCAAGCAGGCCTAGAAGTCACAAAGCGCGCCGAGAGTAGCAGCTTTGCCAAGGGCCGCCTAGAGCCAAAAGAGGCCCCTACAGTCATAAACATGACTCAAGAATATCCAATGGTCACTTTTAGAGCAAAAATTCTATAACTCCAGAAATGGCTCTAGAACAGGCTCTCACGGGCGAAAAATACAGTGTGGGAGCTGGCTTGCCTGCGATAGCGATGGATCAGTCAATTCAACAGGCGACTGAAACACTGCTATCGCGGGCAAACCAGCTCCCACATTTTTGTACCCTATTTCAATTCAAGCGATGTCGCGCAGCTCCCGGCGCAGAATTTTCCCCACCGGCGTCATCGGCAACGACTCTCTCAACACAATATGCTTGGGCACCTTGTACCCCGTGAAGTTGGCCTTGCAGTACGCCTTCAGTTCCTCGAGGCTCACCCCCTGGGCCCGTGCCACCACGAACAGCTTCACCGCCTCCCCCGTGCGCTCGTCCGGTACGCCGATCACGGCGCAGTTGGCCACGGCCGGGTGGGCCATGATCACGTCTTCGATTTCGTTGGGGTACACGTTGAAACCCGAGACGATGATCAAATCCTTCTTGCGATCCACAATACTGATGTAGCCATCGGTGTCGATCACCGCAATGTCACCGGTCTTCAACCAGCCATCGGCGTCCAGGGTTTCGGCGGTGGCGGCCGGTTGCTGCCAGTAACCCTTCATCACTTGTGGGCCCTGGATGCACAGCTCGCCGCGCTCGCCCAACGGCAGTTCTTGCCCCAGCTCATCCACGACCTTCATCGCCGTACCCGGCACCGGGATGCCCACGGTACCCAGGCGCGACAGGCCGCCGTAGGGGTTGGTACTGGCCACTGGCGAGGTTTCGGTGAGGCCGTAGCCTTCGCCGATGGCGCAGCCGGTCACCGCTTTCCAGCGTTCCGCCGTGGCCTTGACCAGGGCGGTGCCGCCGGAGTTGGTAATCTTCAGGTGGGAGAAATCCAGGGTCTTGAAATCCGGGTGGTCCATCAGCGCCACAAACAGTGTGTTGAGCCCCAACAGGCCGGAGAACTGCCACTGCTTGAGCTCCTTGATAAACCCGCCGATGTCCCGTGGGTTGGTGATCAGCACGTTGTGGTTACCGGAGACCATCATGCACATGCAATTGGCCGTGAATGCATAGATGTGATACAGCGGCAGCGGTGCAATCATCACCTCCTGCCCTTCCTTGATCAGCGGATGGCCGTCGTCGCCCAGTTGCGACATGCACGCCCGCACTTGCTGCATGTTCGCCACCAGGTTGCCGTGAGTGAGCATCGCGCCCTTGGCCAGCCCAGTGGTGCCGCCGGTGTATTGCAGCACGGCGACGTCGTCCAGGGTCACCGGATGGCGCGTCACTCCAAGGCCCGCGCCCATGCGCAGGGCGCGCTTGAACGAAACCGCCCGCGGCAGGTGGTAGGCCGGGACCATCTTCTTGACTTTGTCGACCACGGTGTTGACCAGCCAGCCTTTGGCGGCGGGCATGAAATCGCCCATCCTGGCTTCGATCAGGTAGTCGATCTCCGTGTCGGTGCACACCTCCTGCACACGTGAACCGAACAGGTTGAGGTAGACCAGCGCCCGCACACCGGCATCCTTGAACTGATGGCGCATCTCGCGCGGCGTATAAAGCGGGTTGGTGTTGACCACAATCAGCCCGGCGCGCAGTGCGCCGAACACCGCAACCGGGTAATGCAGCACGTTGGGCAGCTGCACCGCGATGCGCTCGCCGGGCTTGAGGTCGGTGTGCTGCTGCAGGTAACCGGCAAACGCCGCACTCTGGCGCTCAAGCTCGGCGTAGGTGAGGGTAATGCCCATGCTGCTGAATGCCGGACGGTCGGCAAAGGTCTTGCAGGAACGCTCGAAGACCTCGATCACCGACTTGTAGGTGCTGAGGTCGATGGCATTGGGGACTCCCGCCGCGCGTTTGTCATTCCAGAAATCAGGTTGCATTATTCTTGTCCTCTTTACCTGAGTGTGTCCGGCCGCTGCCATGCAGATGTGCAGCAATAAGAAGCGGAGCTTTGGGGAAGTTAGCAGCTATGGCCAAACAGGCAAGACGCTGAACTGTGTCATTGATTGTATGAATCTTGTACCTAAGGCGTAGGCAGATACCCCGCCCCACGCCGGATGAGCTATACAATGCAACCACCCTGAGCAAAGGAAGCCGCCATGAACCACAGCACCTTCTGGCTGACCGCGAACGACCACACCCGTCTGTACGTCAACCAATGGATGCCCGACGGCCCGCCCAGGGCCGTGGTGATGATTTCCCATGGCATGGCCGAGCACGGCGGTCGCTATGCGCGCCTGGCGCAAGCGTTGTGTGGCGCAGGGTATGGCGTATATGCGCTGGACCAGCGTGGGCATGGCCGTACCGCCGAGGCCGGCACCGTTGGGCTATATGCTGAAACGGATGGCTGGAACAAAGTCGTGGGCGATCTGGCCAGCCTTAATCAGCACATCGGCCAACAGCATCCCGGGCTGCCGATCATCTTGCTGGGCCACAGCATGGGCAGCTATATCTCCCAGGCATACTTGCTGCATCACAGCGCCAGCTTGCATGGCGCAATACTCAGCGGCTCGAATTTCCAGCCGGTGGCCCTCTACCGTGCAGCGCAAATCATTGCGCGCATCGAACGTGCACGCCAAGGCATGCGAGGGCGCAGTGCGTTGATCGACTTCTTGTCGTTCGGCTCATTCAACAAAGCCTTCAAACCCAATCGCACCGCGTTTGACTGGCTCAGCCGCGACCCGGTTGAAGTGGACAACTACATCAACGACCCACTCTGTGGCTTTCGTTGCACCAATCAACTGTGGATCGACCTGTTGGGCGGCTTGCAGCAGATCAGCAAAGTCTCCAACCTGGCGCAGATTGATCCCGGCCTGCCGATCCTGGTGATGGGCGGCGATCGTGATCCGGTGAGTGAAGGCAAGCGTCTCAAGCACCTGGCCCACGCCCTGCGTGAGGCCGGTTGCCAAGACGTGCAATTGACGCTTTACCCGCAGGCGCGCCATGAAGTATTCAACGAAACCAACCGTGATGAAGTCACCGCCGACCTGCTGACCTGGCTCGACCAGGCGCTGGCGTTGCGCAGGCCCACCCGCTGCGAATAGTTTTTGCTTTAAAATCAGCCGATTAATTACCGTTAAGCCACAGGATGCACCTTGAGATGACCCAGGTAACCAACACCCCGTACGAAGCGCTTGAAGTGGGCCAGACTGCCAGCTTCAGCAAAACCGTCGAAGAGCGCGATATCCAGCTGTTCGCCGCCATGTCGGGTGACCACAACCCGGTGCACCTGGACGCTGAATACGCCAAGGCGACCATGTTCAAGGAGCGGATTGCCCACGGCATGTTCAGCGGCGCGCTGATCAGCGCGGCAGTGGCCTGCGAGCTGCCTGGGCCGGGCACGATCTATATCGGCCAGCAAATGACCTTCCAGAAACCGGTGAAGATCGGCGACACCTTGACCGTGCGCTTGGAAATCCTCGAGAAACTGCCGAAGTTTCGCGTGCGCATTGCCACTCGGGTGTTCAACCAGCGTGATGAGTTGGTAGTCGATGGCGAGGCGGAGATTCTGGCGCCGCGCAAACAGCAAGTCGTGACCCTGACCGAGCTGCCGCCAATCAGCATCGGCTGATCTACATTCCAGCCTTTGCATAAAAAAATGTGAGCGGGCTCGCCCGCGAATGCGGTGTATCAGCCAATACAACAGTGACTGATCCACCGCTTTCGCGAGCAAGCCCGCTCCCACACTAGGTCCAGCGTAGGTCTTACCTCAGGTCTTACGACTGAGCGCGAGCCTGGTTACGCAGGGCTTTTACCTGGTCGTGGTTGCGCTGTACACCGTGGTACTGACGCTCAACCAAGTCACGAATGCCCACCAGGTTGTGCTTGTTGATCTTCTCGATCGCTTCCTTGTAAGCCTTCAGTGCGTGGTCTTCACCGCGCTCGGCTTCGTTCAATACGGCCTCTTCGTCCTTGCCGGTGACCATCGACTTCACGTCGACCCAGCCACGGTGCAGGGCGCCGGCAACACTACCGGACTTCTCTGGATCGCCGCCCAGGGCACGCACAGCAGTTTTCAGTTCTTCGGCAGCGGTACCGCAATCAACAGCACGCTTGGCAAACAATGCCTTGAGTTCCGGATGCTTGATGTCTTCAGCGCATTCCTTGAAACCCTTTTGGCCGTCGATGCTGGTCTCGATCAGGTCGTTCAGTACGGAGATCGATTCTTTGTTGATATCAGTCATTTTTCAATTCCTTGTACGGGTTAGAAGGTTGCCTTGGTTATTGCAGCGCCCGTGCCAGGTTTATAAAAATTATTTTTATGTTTATTTTCAATAACTTACGAATTATTGAACCATCTGTATGTTGGTTATTTGCATGATCTGTCATTTGGCCTTCATGCAGAATGCCTGTATTTTCGAAAGCCTGGCCTCAACCCTACGACGCTCATGAATCCCGAAAAACTCGAACTGCTGATCACCCGCCAAATGCCCTTTGGCAAATACAAAGGCCGGATCATTGCCGACCTGCCTGGGCCCTACCTGAATTGGTTCGCCCGTGAAGGTTTCCCCCACGGGGAACTGGGCGGTTTGCTGGTCTTGATGCAGGAAATCGACCACAACGGCCTGTCCGAATTGCTTGAACCACTGCGCGCCAAACATGGCAGACCCGCCCCCCGCCACTAAGAGACTCACCATGCCAAGGAATGCCGATAACGACCCGCACTGGCAGGCCATCGCCCAACGCTATGAATACGAGCCCGGTCCGATCAACCTGGAAAACGGCTACTTCGGGCGCATGAGCCGGGCGGTGCAGGCCCAGTACCTTGAGCACATCAGCTTTATCAACCGCAGCAACTCTGTGCATGTGCGCCAGCGTTTTGAGCAGGGCGAAAACAACGAGATACGCCGCCAGTTGGCCGGGTTGATTGATGTCGACCCCGAATCGGTCGCTTTCACCCGTAACGCCACCGAAGCCTTGCAGTCGCTGATCCGTAACTACAACCGCCTGCAACCGGGCGACCAGGTGCTGATCAGCGACCTGGAGTACGACACGGTCAAAGGCGCCATGCGCTGGCTGACAGCGATTCGCGGCGTGGAAGTGATAGAGGTGGCCCACACCCACCCGGCCAGTTTCGACAGCCTGGTGCAGACTTATCACGATGCGTTTGTGCAGTACCCGCGTCTGAAATTAATGGCCTTGACCCATGTGACCCACCGTACGGGCCTGGTCATGCCGGTTGCGGACATTGCCAAGGCCGCGCGCGAACGCGCAATCGACGTGATCCTCGACGGCGCGCACGCCTTGGGCCAGATCGACTTCAACCTGGCCGAACTGGGCATTCAGTTCGCAGGCTTCAACCTGCACAAATGGATCGGCGCGCCGCTGACCCTGGGCTTTTTGTATATCGCACCAGAGCGCCTGGCCGATATCGACCCGGATATGGGCGAGTTTCACTACCCAGCCACCGATGTGCGAGCGCGTACGTCCTACAGCACGCCGAACTTTCCGGCGCTGATGACATTGCCCCTGGTATTTGAAGAGCATCGACAGTTGGGTGGCGCGGCGGCCAAGGGCGCACGCGTCAATTACCTGCGCAACCTGTGGGTAAACCAGGTACGGCCGTTGCCGGGGATTGAAGTGCTGACCTCGGATGACCCGCGACTGTATTGCGGGATCACAGCCTTCAAGTTCATCGGGCGTAATCAGCAGGCGATGGCGGACAGGTTGCTCAAGGAGCACGGCCTGTTCACCACTACGCGCACGGGGGCAGCGTTTGGCACCTGTATCCGGGTGACGCCGGGGCTGGTGACGTCGGCGGCGGACATCAATGCGCTAGTCCATGCGATCACCAAACTAAACACCGTTTAAAACTGTGGGAGCTGGCTTGCCTGCGATAACGGTGTATCAGCCAAAGATGGGCTAACTGATAAATGGCTATCGCAGGCAAGCCAGCCCCCACCTTCAGAGCGGCGATGTGCTTGAGGTTTTTTTACAGGCAAAAAAAAGCGGCACACCGACCAAGTGCGCCGCAAAAATGCCGTTAAGCACAGCAACAACGATTCGATAAATCAGTTCAGTCCAGCAGCGCCAGCGCCTGGGCAGTGACTTCCTGGATACGCGCCCAGTCGCCGTTCTTGACCCACTCCGGATCCAGCATCCAACTGCCGCCCACGCACATCACGTTTTTCAACGCCATGTAGCTCTTGATGTTGGCCGGGCCAACACCGCCAGTCGGGCAGAATTTGACTTCGCCGAACGGGCCGCCGAGAGCCTTGATGGCAGCAACACCACCGCTGACTTCAGCCGGGAACAGCTTGAAGCGGCGATAACCCAGGCCGTAGCCTTCCATGATGCCGGAGGCATTGCTGATGCCCGGCAGCAGCGGGATCGGGCTGTGCACCGAGGCTTCCAGCAAGTCACGGGTGATGCCGGGGGTGACGATAAATTGCGAGCCTGCCACTTCTGCCGCTTCGAGCATGTGACGATCGAGCACGGTACCGGCACCAGTGCACAGTTCAGGACGTTGCTCGCGCAAGACCTGAATGGCCTTGAGGCCGAACTCGGAACGCAGGGTCACCTCCAGCGCGGTCAAACCGCCAGCGGCCAGGGCGTCGGCCAGCGGCAGGATGTCCTGCTCGCGGGCGATGGTGATCACCGGCAGGATCCGCGCCTTGGCGCAGAGGCTGTCGATCAAGGCAACTTTATCCGCCATGGACACGGTCGGTTGAGGGCTTTTCATAGCGGCTGATCCTTGGCTCATGGGCACCAGTAAATCTCTAGAGTAGGTTGCAAAAACGCGCGAATCGGCATGGCAGCAACATCGTCGCTGGCCAGGGCGGCGCTCAAGGTAGTCAATTTCGAACTGCCGGAAATCGACAGCACGGTGTAGCTGGCCGTGGCCAGCAGCGCACGACTCATGGTCAGGCGCTGGTGCGGCACAGTGGGCGCCAGCATCGGCCAGCAACGGCGGGTACCGTCGGCCTTCAGCGCTTCGCTCAGGTTAGGGCTGTTGGGGAACAGCGATGCGGTGTGGCCGTCATCGCCCATGCCCAGCACCAGCACATCAATGGCTGGCAACTCGCCCAGCAGGCGATCGGCCTGCTCGGCAGCGTCTTCAAGATTGGCAGCGGGGCTGTACAGGCTCAAGAACTTCGCCTTGGCCGCCGGACCTTGCAGCAAGTGTTGCTTCAACAGGCCAGCATTGCTGTCGGCGTGTTCGACCGGCACCCAGCGCTCATCGGCCAGGGTGATGGTGACCTTGGACCAGTCCAGGCCCTGCTTGGCCAGGTTCTGGAAAAACGCCACGGGGCTGCGGCCACCGGACACCACCAACGTCGCCTCGCCACGGGCACTGATGGCCGAGCGCAGTTGCTCAGCCACGTCATTGGCCAGGCCATCGGCCAGCAGCGCAGGCGTACGGTACTCATGGGCAGTGACGCCCTGAGGCAGTTTCAATTCAGATATCGCCATACCACGACCTCCCATCCCGCGTGATCAGTGCAATGGAGCTCATCGGCCCCCAGGACCCCGCCGCATACGGCTTGGGCGCATCACCGGATTTTTTCCACCCGGCGATCAACTGGTCACACCACTTCCACGCGGCTTCGATTTCATCTTTGCGAACAAACAGGTTCTGATTGCCGCGCATCACTTCCAGCAACAATCGCTCGTAGGCATCGGGGATGCGTGCGCTGCGATAGGTGTCGGAAAAATTCAATTGCAGTGGTCCGCTGCGCAGTTGCATGCCTTTGTCCAGGCCCTGCTCCTTGGTCATCACACGCAGGGAAATACCTTCGTCCGGCTGCAGGCGGATGATCAGCTTGTTGCTGATTTGCAGGCGCTGCTCCGGGGCGAAGATGTAGTGGGACGGTTCCTTGAAGTGAATGACGATCTGCGACAGTTTTTGCGGCATACGCTTGCCGGTACGCAGGTAGAACGGCACGCCGGCCCAGCGCCAGTTACGGATATCGGCACGCAGGGCAACGAACGTCTCGGTGTCGCTCTGGGTATTGGAGTTGTCTTCTTCCAGGTAACCCGGCACGGCTTTACCAGCGCTGTAGCCGGCGATGTACTGGCCACGGACTACCTGAGTGGTCAGGCCCTCGGGGCTGATCGGCGCCAGGGCCTTGAGCACCTTGACCTTCTCGTCGCGGATGCTGTCGGCGGACAGGTCGGCAGGCGGGTCCATGGCAATCAGGCAAAGCAGTTGCAACAAGTGATTCTGGATCATGTCGCGCAGCTGGCCAGCCTTGTCGAAGTAACCCCAACGGCCTTCGATGCCAACCTGCTCGGCCACGGTGATTTCCACGTGGGAGATGTAGTTCTGATTCCACTGGGTTTCGAACAGGCTGTTGGCGAAACGCAGGGCGATCAGGTTCTGTACCGTCTCTTTGCCCAGGTAGTGGTCGATGCGATAGGTGCGGTTTTCCGGAAAGAACTGCGCCACGGCGTCGTTGACCTTGCGCGACGACTCCAGGTCCGAACCGATGGGTTTTTCCAGCACTACGCGGGTATTTTCCGCCAGGCCGACCTTGGACAGGTTTTCGCAGATCGCGCCGTATACCGCCGCCGGGGTAGCGAAGTAGGCAATCAGGCGTTGCTCGCTGCCGGCTTTTTCGGCCAGGGCGACGTAGTCGTCGGCCTTCATGAAGTCGACATGCACATAAGCCAGGCGTGCGAGGAAACGCTGGGCCACGGCTTCGTCGAGCTCTTTGCCGACGTATTTACGCAATTCTTTTTCGATATGGGCCAGGTGTTGCTGCTCGGAGCCGGCTTCACGGGCCAGGGCCAGGATGCGTGTGTCGTCGTGCAGCAACCCGGCGCCATCGAGTTGATAAAGGGCAGGAAATAACTTGCGCAGCGCCAGATCACCCAAGGCGCCAAACAGGGCAAAGGTGCAGGGTTCCACGGTTATCGAAGGCATGATGTTTGTTCTTTTATCAAGTTAAGCTACAAATACCTTTTTTCAAGGCATCACTCAAGGAAAAATGTAGTAATAACCACAACATTTTCCCGAAATACGCATTGCGAGTGGTGGTGTTCAGCTACCCTCAGTAGGATAGGCCACCGCGAAAAGCCACTCATCGATTGGTTACCGCCTTTTTATTTGCATCGTCGCCCGAAGGAAAGACTGAATGGACCGCGTGCGAAATCTTCTGGAACAGATCCGGAACCGCCTCGAAGAATTGAACAAGGCCGAGCGCAAAGTCGCTGAAGTGATCCTGCTCAACCCGCAGCAGGCCACACGCTTCTCGATCGCCGCCCTCGCCCAGGCCGCCTCGGTCAGTGAACCGACGGTCAACCGCTTCTGCCGTTCATTCGGTGTCAGCGGTTACCCTGAACTCAAATTGCAGTTGGCGCAAAGCCTGGCCAGTGGCGCCGCGTATGTCAGCCGCGCCGTGGAGGCCGATGATAACCCCGAGGCCTACACCCAGAAGATCTTTGGCAGCGCCATTGCCTCCTTGGACAGTGCGTGCCAGGCCCTGGACCCGGCGCTGATCAGCAAGGCCGTGGACTTGTTGATCCAGGCACGGCAAATCCACTTCTTTGGCCTCGGCGCTTCGGCCCCCGTCGCCATGGACGCGTTGCACAAGTTCTTCCGCTTCAACCTGGCGGTGACCGCCCATGCCGACGTGCTGATGCAACGCATGATCGCCTCGGTGGCGCACACCGGTGAGTTGTTCGTGATCATTTCCTACACCGGCCGTACCCGCGAGCTGGTGGAAGTGGCGCGTATCGCTCGGGAAAACGGTGCGTCAGTGCTGGGCGTGACCGCCGAAAACTCGCCGCTGGCCAAGGCCAGTACGGTGAGCCTGAACATCCCGTTGCCGGAAGATACCGATATCTATATGCCGATGACCTCGCGGATCATTCAATTGACGGTATTGGACGTATTGGCAACGGGTATGACTCTGCGTCGCGGAGTGGATTTCCAGCCGCATTTGCGCAAGATCAAAGAGAGCTTGAATGACAGCCGATATCCGGTGGGGGATGAATTCAACTAAATCCGTGTCAACTGATCGTTCCCACGCTCCGCGTGGGAATGCCTCACTGGACGCTCTGCGTCTGCCTTTAGCGTCGTGACGCGGAGCGTCATAGGCTGCATTCCCACGCGGAGCGTGGGAACGATCATGAATTCAACTAGCAGGCAGCTCTTCCAGCAGTACCTGCGATAGCGCCATCAGCCACACCGCTAAACCCCTGCCCTGGCCTGTAAACTCAAGTGGGCCCTCTCCCCCGGCGCCAGGCTCGCCGCCGCCATCGCCGCCTCTACGCACACAAACCCCGACGCTTCGTTAAAGCTCACGCCCAACAGCGGCCGGCTCCCCGGGTGCCACACCACCGTGTCGGCGCTGTCGCCGGTGTCGATGCACAGTTCACGCTGCCAGGCGTGGTCCTTGAGCTGCAATTCGCCCTCATGCTGGAACACCCGCTGGCATCCGCCATCGACCCGCAATTCACCTTCCTGCTGGCAAACCTGGCGATTGAGCTGGTCGTAACCTTGTGCTCCTTCGAGCCCAGACAGCGCTACCTCATCGACGTGACCAATACGCCAGTAAGCGTGCAATGCATGACTCAACTGGCACGGCAGCTCGTCGTGATGCTCGGTGCTCAGGCGCAGTTCCAGGGTGTCACCCAGGTGCGCGTGCAAGTCCACCTGCCAGTCGCACAGTTGCAATTGCCAGAGCAGGCGCACGCCGTCGTCATCGGTGCTGCTGTCGAGCAGTTTCCAGTCGATCAAGCGGGCCCATCCGTGGGACGGCCAGGCATTTTCGCTGGGGTGGCGGCCATACCACGGCCAGCACACCGGTACGCCACCACGGATAGCCCCGACTTGCGGCCATTTGGCGGCACACCACAGCCACGGCTTCTGGCCCGTAGGTTGAAAGTGCAGCAATTGCGCGCCCTGGCGACTGAACACCGCCTGGCACAGGGGGTGGTCGATCACCAACACATCGCGCATCTGAAAGCGCTCCCAGGCGAACACCGGACGCTCGCGCAGGGATTTGAAAAAGCGTTGCAGCGGTTGCTCGTGCATGTGCCCAGGTCCCGAATATCACAGTGCCACGCAAAAAAAAGCGGATAGCCATGGCTACCCGCAAATGCGCACAGAGAGAGGAGCTTATCGCAACAGCGTTAGAACGTAGACTGAATTTTCAGGCCCGCTACCAGCGCGTTGTCGACTTTATCCACGCCGCCAGGCTGGACAACGTACTGCAGGTTCGGACGCACAGTCAGCCAGTTGGTGACGTGGAAACCGTAGTTGAGTTCGACGTTGTACTCAGTCTCACGAATCGGCGTGTACAGCGGATTGTCGTAGTCGCTCACACCATTGGCGGCGTTGAGCAATTGAGAGTTCTTCTTCACGTCATCGTTGACATGCAGGCGAGCGACGCCAATGCCGACGTCATCTTTTGGACGCGCGTCGAATGGGCCTTTGTACACGAGCATCAACGACTGGTAGTTGTCGACCAGGTTGGTTTCCTTGTCATGGAAGGTCGCGTTGGCTGCAATGTTCAGGCCACGGGAAGCGTCGCCGTTATGGGTGGTGAGTTGCTGTTGCGCAACGAACCAGTAGCCTTTCTTGCTGCTGCGGGTACGGAAGTCGGCGCCGCTGAGGACCGCATCGTTACCGTTGACGTCTTCACGTACATCCGGAGCATCGGCCGCACTTTTATAGAAACCCACACGGTATTCGCCCGGCAGGTTATTAACCTTCGGCGACCAGACCAATTCCACCGGAATCACGGTGCCCTTGGTACCACTGCCGCTGAGTTTGAAGCCGTTGCCGTGCTCCAACTGCGACGGGTTCTGGTTGTAGGCACCGATTTGCGCATACAGCTCAGGCGTGATGTTGTATTTCACGCGGATAGCGGCCTGGGCGACCGGCCAGTTGTACCAGGTATTGACGTAGTTACCGACCTGCGAGCCGCAGAACGACAGGTTCTGGAAGTCGCAAGGGAAGGTGTTGAAGTCTTCGCCTTCACCGAAGTAACCGAGCTTCACGTCCAGCTTGTTGTCGAACATCTGGTGCTGAATCCAGAACTGGGTCAGACGCACCATGTGGCCACGGCCATACACTTCTTGCGAGGAACTCAAGGTGCCGGCACGCGGGTCGCCAATGCGGTCATTGGAGATGTTCTGGCCATTACGATTGGTCAACTGGATCTTGGCCTGGGTGTTATCCCAGCCCCACAGTTTTTGCAGGTCCAGCGCCACGCCCAGACCGAACTGGTCGGAGTAACGACCGGTCTTGTCGTCGTTGTAGCCGCCGTGGGCGTTGTAGCCCATCTCGCCCACGTAGTCGGCCTTGATGTCGATACCTTGCTCGATCAGCTTGGTACGCTCGCCGCCCCAATCGCCGGTCATCCACTTGGAATCGGCGCTGAATGCATCGGCCGCCATCGCATTGGCGGACAATACAAGGGCTGCTGCCGCTGACAGTTGGCAGATCAGCCGGGTGTTGTTGTGTTGCTTTTTCATCCCTACATCCTCGTCTTTATTGTTATTAAACTGTTTTTATCTAACGCGGGTTACATTTTTTAACTAAAACAATCACTTATCTTGCTCAACGCCCCTTGAACTGGGTCACATTGTCGGCATGCCCCTGTGCCGGCAATGAAGCCACTGCGCCCAACCGCTCACCGGTCTTGGCGTCAAACAGCAATACCTTGGCCGGGTCGAACTGCAAGGTCAGTGTCTCGCCCACTTGCGGTGCCACGTCCGGCGCCAAACGGCAGCAGACCTTGGTGTCATTGAGCTGCACAAACACCAGGGTGTCCGGGCCGGTAGGCTCGGTCACCTGCACTTCGGCGCGAATGCTCGACGAGCCGTTGCCCTCGCCCGCTGCCAGCACGATCTGCTCCGGGCGCAGGCCCAGGATCACATCGCGGTCTTCCAACCCGGCGTCATTCATGCCCAGCGGCAACTCGCAACGGGCCTGGCCGCTGTCGAGCAGCGCGACCAGACCACCGTTCTGGCGTTTTAGACGCATGGGAACGAAGTTCATCGGTGGTGAACCGATAAAGCTTGCCACAAACAGGTTGGCAGGGTCGTTGTAAATTTCCTTCGGGGTGCCGAATTGCTGAATGACGCCGTCCTTCATCACCGCCACTTTGTCGCCCAGGGTCATCGCTTCGATCTGGTCGTGGGTCACGTAGACGGTGGTGGTTTTCAGACGCTGGTGCATCAGCTTCATTTCGGTACGCATCTCGACCCGCAGCTTGGCGTCGAGGTTGGACAGCGGTTCGTCGAACAGGTAGATCTTCGGCCGACGCGCCAGGGCACGGCCCATGGCCACGCGCTGTTGCTGGCCACCGGACAACTGGCCCGGCTTGCGGTTGAGCAGGTGTTCGATCTGCAGCAACTTGGCCACGCGCGCCACTTCGGCGTCGATGTCGGCTTGCGGCATCTTGCGGATCTTGAGGCCGAACTCGATGTTCTCGCGCACGCTCATGGTCGGGTACAGCGCGTAGGACTGGAACACCATGGCGATGTCACGGTCCTTGGGGCTCATGCCGCTCACGTCTTGATCACCGATCATGATCGCGCCGCCGGTGATGGTCTCAAGGCCGGCGATGCAGTTCATCAGCGTGGATTTACCACAGCCCGACGGGCCGACCAGGATGAGGAACTCGCCTTCCTTGATCGACAGTTCAATGTTCTTCAAGGTGTCGGGCAGGCCGGCGCCATAGGTCTTGTTTACATTGCGAAGTTCAAGCGTAGCCATGATTACCCCTTGACCGCGCCGGCCGTGAGGCCGCGCACGAAATACTTGCCTGCGATCACATAGACCAGCAGGGTCGGCAGCCCGGCGATCATCGCCGCCGCCATATCCACGTTATATTCCTTGGCCCCGGTACTGGTGTTGACCAGGTTGTTCAGCGCCACCGTGATGGGCTGGGAGTCGCCACTGGAGAACACCACACCGAACAGGAAGTCGTTCCAGATCTGGGTGAACTGCCAGATCAGGCAGACCATGATGATCGGCGTCGACATCGGCAGGATGATCCGGCGGAAGATGGTGAAAAAACCCGCTCCGTCCAGGCGTGCTGCCTTGATCAGCGCATCCGGGATGCTCACGTAGTAGTTACGGAAGAACAGCGTGGTGAACGCCAGGCCGTAGACCACGTGGATAAACACCAGGCCGGTGGTGGTGCTGGCCAGGCCCATCTTGCCGAGGGTGAACGACGCGGGCAGCAGCACAGTCTGGAACGGCAGGAAGCAGCCGAACAGCAGCAGGCCGAAGAACAGCTGCGAACCCCGGAAGCGCCAGAACGACAGCACGTAGCCGTTCAAGGCGCCAATGGCGGTAGAGATGAGCACAGCAGGAACGGTGATCTTGATCGAGTTCCAGAAGTAGCCATCCACGGTGGCCCAGGCCTTGACCCAGCCGATACCGCTGACCACGGTGGGCCAGCTCAGCAGGTTACCGGTGCTGATGTCTTCCGGGGTCTTGAAGCTGGTGAGCAGCATCACCACCAACGGCACCAGGTACAGCAGAACCGCCAGGATCAGCACCGCGTAGATCGCGATGCGGCTCAGGCTGATGGCAGGTTTGGCGGCGAGACTAGTCATTGCGCTTGGTCCTCAGCTCGGAATACAGGTACGGCACAATGATCGCGAGGATCGCACCGAGCATCAGGATCGCACTGGCCGAACCCATGCCCATCTGGCCGCGACTGAAGGTGAACGAGTACATGAACATAGCCGGCAGGTCGGACGAGTAGCCCGGGCCGCCTGCGGTCATTGCCGCCACCAGGTCGAAGCTCTTGATCGCAATGTGCGCCAGGATCATCACCGCACTGAAGAACACCGGGCGCAGGCTCGGCAGCACCACGCTCCAGTAGATACGCGGCAGGCTTGCGCCATCGATCTGCGCAGCGCGGATGATCGACTGATCAACACCGCGCAGGCCGGCGAGGAACATCGCCATGATAAAGCCCGAGGCTTGCCACACAGCGGCGATCACCAGGCAGTAGACCACGCGGTCCGGGTCGATCAGCCAGTCGAGACGGAAGCCTTCCCAGCCCCAGTCCCGCAGGAGTTTGTCCAGGCCCATGCCCGGGTTGAGCAGCCATTTCCAGGCGGTACCGGTGACGATCATGGAGAGCGCCATCGGGTACAGGTAAATGGTGCGGATAAAGCCTTCGCGGCGGATTTTCTGGTCGAGGAAAATCGCCAGCAGCACACCGATCACCAGGGTGATGCCGATGAACATGCCGCCGAACACGGCCAGGTTCTTGCTCGCCACCCACCAGCGGTCGTTATCGAACAGCCGCTGATACTGCGCCAGGCCCGCCCATTTGTAGCTGGGCAGGAAGGTCGAGGTGGTGAACGACAGCACGAACGTCCACAGGATGTAGCCATAAAAGCCCACCAGCACGATGAACATGCTCGGCGCCAGCACCAGTTTAGGGAGCCAGCGCTGCAGCACATCGAATGGCGAGGCCTTGCTGAACACAGCAACAGAACTCATGGGAAAATCCAGTACAGGGAAAAAGGACTACAGCCTGCAGGAACCCGCTTTTGTGGCGAGGGAGCTTGCTCCCGCTCGGCTGCGAAGCAGACGCTGTCTTTGGGGGTGCTTCGCACCCCAGCGGGAGCAAGCTCCCTCGCCACAGCAAGCCGGGTTCCTACATAGGGTGTTACTTGGCCGACTTGATCGCCGCGCCAAGCTTCTTGGCCGTGTCGGCCGGGTCGGCTTTCGGGTCGTTGATGAAGTTGGTCACGACATCAAAGAACGCACCTTGCACCGCCAGGGTGGTGGCCATGTTGTGCGCCATGCTTGGCTGCAGGCCGCCAGTCTTGGCGTCGGCCAGGAAGTCCTTGGCGGCGGTCTGGGCGCAGGAATCAAAGCCGTAGGATTCCATCTTGGTCAGCATGTCGTTACGCACAGGGATCGAGCCCTTGTTGATGCTGAACACCTTCTGGAAGTTTTCACCCAGCACTACTTTGGCGATGTCCTGCTGACCCGCAGCAGTGCCTTTGTCTTTCTGCTTGAACACCGCCAGGGAGTCGATGTTGTAGGTGAAGGCTTTATCAGTGCCCGGGAAAGCAACGCACTCATAATCCTTGCCGGCGACTTTCTTGGCGGCGGTCCATTCAGACTTGGCCCAGTCGCCCATGATCTGCATGCCGGCCTTGCCGTTGATGACCTTGCCAGCTTCCAGGTTCCAGTCCTGGCCCTTGCCGTCGACGTCCATGTAGGTCGCGACTTTCTTCAGCTCGGTGAGGGCCTTGACCATTTCCGGGCCGGTCAATGCGCCGTTATCCAGGTCGACCAGCGCTTTCTTGTAGCCATCAGCGCCCATTACCGAAAGCACCACCGCTTCGAACACGGTGCTGTCCTGCCAAGGCTGGCCGCCGTGGGCGAGCGCAATGAAGCCTGCAGCCTTGAGCTTGTCGCCCGCTGCGTAGAATTCTTCGAGGGTGGTTGGGTTCTTGGTGATGCCGGCTTTCTTGAAGACTTCCGGGTTGATCCACAGCCAGTTCACGCGGTGGATATTCACCGGCACGGCCACGTAGTCACCGTCGTATTTCACGGTGTCGGAGACTTTCTTGTCGAGCAGCGAATCCCATTTTTCTTCTTTGGCGACGTCTTTGAGCACGTCGGTGTCGAGCAGGCCAGTAGAGGCCCATTCCTGGATATCGGGGCCTTTGATCTGGGCAACGCCTGGCGGGTTGCCAGCGACCGCACGGCTTTTCAGCACGGTCATGGCGGTGGCGCCACCGCCGCCTGCCACTGCACCGTCTTTCCAGGTGAAGCCGTCTTTCTCAACTTGGGCCTTCAGGACATCCACAGCCGCTTTTTCACCGCCGGAGGTCCACCAATGCACCACTTCCACCGTACCTTTGGAGTCGGCGGCAAATGCACTGAGGGGGAACAACGAGGCAATGGAAATAGCGACGGCGAGGCGATTAATCGCGTTCATCTGAGTACCTTTTCTTGTTGTTATGCATGCAAGTCTAGAGCTTGCGCTGCACGGAGTTTAAACATGGATTTTCGGGGCGCAGGTAACAAAGGGACGTACAAATGTCACCACCTGGTGACATAGCATCCGCTGCCCAATGCACTGGCCAGGCTGGGTGCCAAGGGCAGTGCAGGCAGCACGACCGCTTGCCAGGCATGGTACAGGTCAGGTTTGCCGCCCCAGATTTTACTGCTGGGTTGGTTGTGCGGGCTGAGTTCGTGGTGCCAACTGCCCTGGAGCCGGTCGATGAAGTGGGTTTCGCAAAACTCCCAGAAGCGTCGGTACCAGGTTTCGTAATGCAGCTCGCCGGTACGTTTGAGCAGCGCCTGAGCAGCGGCGCTGGCTTCAGCATGGGTCCAGTGCAGGCGCTCGCGTACCACCGGGCGCTGGTTCCAATCCAGAGTGTAGACAAGGCCCGGCGCACCATCCACCGCCCAGGCGTACTCGCAGGCACTGGCAAACAGGCCTTTGGCGTCGCTCACCAGCCAGTCCGGCGTGGCCAGCTTGGCCTTGAGGCGCGCAGCTTCAAGGTGCAGCAACAACCGCGCCCATTCGAAACCATGGCCGGGGGTGATGCCGTAGGGGCGAAAGCCATCGGCGGGGTTGTCTTTGTTGTAACCGAGCAACGGCTTCCAGTGCGCATCGAAATGTTCGATGACCATGAATTGATTGCCAGCGGCATGGGTGTGGATCACCCGTTCGACGATGCGCAGCGCACGGTCCAGCCAACGTGTATCACCACTGACATCGGCCAATGCCAGGAAAGCTTCGGTGGCGTGCATGTTGCTGTTGGCGCCACGATAGGCTTCGACGCCGCTCCAGTCCCGGGCAAAGGATTCAAGCATGACGCCCTCCTCTTCGCTCCAGAAGAACTGGTCGATGATATGGACGGCGTCGCTCATTAATGTGCGCGCACCCGGCGCGCCGGCCACCACGGCAGAGCTGGCGGCGAGGGCCACGAAGGCGTGCAGATAGGCGGCCTTGCCGGTGTTGCCATCAGCCGCCTGGGGCGCGGCGAACCAACCACCGTGCTCAATGTCACGCAGCGGGCCGCTGAGCGCTGCCACACCGTGCGCCACCAGTTCGGCATAACCCGGCAACCCCATGGCATGGGCCATGGCAAAGCTGTGGGTCATGCGCGCGGTGTTCATGGTTTCGGCGCGAGCATTGGCCGGCAACTGGCCTTTATCGTCGAGGTTGCCGAACCCGTCCGGCAGGCGCGATGCCTTGGCGAACGCCAACAGGCGCTGGCCTTCCGCGGCGAGCCAATCGTGATGGGCAGGTGCATTCAGCCAACTGCTGGCAGGCAGTGGGTGGGTGGTCATGGGTGGCCCTTATTGTTTTTTTGGGATGACCGGAGTCTAAACAAGGGCGCGGCAGGGGCAAGTAACGAAGGGGAAAAGAAATGTCACCGAGTGGTGACAATCAACACCCGAATGTAGAAGCGAGCTTGCTCGCGAAAAGCTCACAAGCGCCGCGTTTATTCCAGGAAACCTGCGGGATCGTTAACGTTTTTCGCGAGCAAGCTCGCTCCTACAGAGAACGATTCAGATCGTTCGCACGCGGAGCGTGGGAACGAGCCTGTCCGGTCTACATCATTGGCCCAGTGGGGTGACCGCAGCAGGCGCATTGAGACGCTGATTCAAGTTCTGCACCTGGCTCTGCAAGGTGGTGATATTGCGCGTGGTCTGGATGCGGAACACGTCGAATTCCTTGTTGGTCGGCGCGTCGATATTGGCCGGCTGGTTTTCCTGGGCGCTCTTGAGCACCAGCACGTCCTGCTCGAGGCGGGCGATGGCCGCGCTTGGGTTGCCTTGTTTCTTCAAGGCCGCCACATCGTTGGCCAGGCCCTTGCTCTCGGCCTGTGCTGCCGTGAGGCTGGCGACCGCGTCAGTGAGGGCCTGCACCTGGCCTTGCAGTTTGGTATTGGCCGCTGCCAGCTCGGTGTTGCTGGCGCTCATCTGGGCCAGGCGGCTGTCCAGTTCGGTGGTTTGACCGGCGACGCCCAACTGTTGCTTGCCCTGCTCCTGCAACTGGGCTTCCAGTTGCTTGATCTGCAGCTTCAAGGCTTCGCTGCCGTTGTTCACATTCGCTTCGCTGGCCACGACCTTGCCGGAAATCGCCTGTAGCCGTCCTGCCGCTTCCTCGCTGATGCGGGCAAAGCTTTCCTGGGTGGCAACCAACTGCTGGCCCATCAGGGAAATCTGCTGGAAGCTCCACCAGGCCAGGCCCGCAAAGGCGATCAACAGCGCACCGACCAGTGCCCACAACGGGCCAGTGCTGGCGCTCTTGACCTTGACCACGGGCGTCGTTCGCGAACGCACCGACGTCGCGGGGGTCGGCACGAAATCATCGTCATCCCCAAGGTCGGCCCGCAGGCTGGGAACGTTGTCGAAGTCGTCTTTAGCATCGTTACGCATGAATCTACCCTGAATCAATGAGATGGCTGGCTGTAAAGCCGAGCGGCAGGAGTATAAACCGCACTCCCGGCGCATGGATCGACTCGGAACCTGGAATGGGGTTCCCGAAGTGTTGCTGCTTATGAGGTTATTGGCGGCCCGGGTCCTGGGCTTTCCACCAACTGCAGAACTCGTCGAGCGCGGCCCACAGGCTGACCTTGGGCTCGTAGTCGAGATAATGCCTGGCGCGACTGATGTCGAGGGTGAAGTTTTTATTCATCACTTGCATGCCCAGACGCGATAACGCCGGTTCCGGCCGCCCCGGCCACATCGCGCAGAATGCCTCGTTCAACGCCGCCACGCTGTAGGACAAACCGTAGGATCGATAGCGGGTCACTTGGGGCAGCTCCATCTGCCGCATCACGTAGTTCACCACATCCCAGATCGGCACCGGTGCGCCATTGCTGATGTTGTAGGCTTTGCCCAGGGCCGAGCCGGTGGCGAGCAAACTGCTGAGCAGCGCCTCGTTGAGGTTGTGCACGCTGGTGAAGTCGACTTTGTTCAAACCGTCGCCGACGATCGCCAGACGGTTCTTGCGCTGCATTTTCAGCAAGCGCGGGAAGATACTCATATCGCCGGCCCCGGTGACAAAGCGTGGGCGCAGGGCTATCACTTGCAGGCCGAACTCCTGGGCGCCGAACACCTTCTGCTCGGCCAGGTACTTGGTAGCGGCATAGGGATGCTTGAAACGCTTGGGCACTTGCTCTTCGGTGAGCCCAAGGTGATCGCGACCGTCAAAATAGATCGACGGCGACGACAGGTGCACCAGGCGCCCCACGCGCTGTTTCAGGCAGGCTTCGACGACGTTTTCGGTGACCAATACGTTGTTCTGGTGGAAGTCCTGGTACTTGCCCCACAGCCCGACGGCGCCGGCGCAATGCACCACGGCTTCGACATCGCGGCACAGGTCGCGCACAAGGTCGGCATCATTCAAATCACCCTGGATGAACTCGGCACCGCGCCGCACCAGGTGTTCCACACCCTCGGCGCGCCGCCCGTTGACCCGCACGTCCAGGCCCTGCTCAAGGGCGAAGCGCGCAAAGCGCCCGCCAATGAAGCCGCTTGCGCCGGTGACCAGAATTTTCATGTCGTACTCCGTGTTCTTTCATTTTTCATCGCTCTTGCCTTGACGCGCGCCATCACTCCAACGGCACCAACCAATGACCACACACATCGGCCAGATGGTCGGTCAACAAGCCCAACAGTTGCCCGCCACTGCGCCAATGATGCCAGTACAGCGGCACATCGATGGGCTTATCTGGCAATAACTCGACCAATACACCGGTTTCCAACTGGTCGCGCACCTGCAATTCAGGCACCAGGCCCCACCCCAAGCCGGCTTCCGTCAGGCGGATAAAACCTTCGGATGACGGGCATAGATGGTGTTCGAAACCACCGTCCACGCCAAGGGACGCCAGGTAGCGGTGCTGCAGGAAATCATCCGGGCCGAACACCAGCGCAGGCGTGCGCGCCAATTGGTCGGCCCGCACGCCTCCAGGAAAATGCCGCGCCAGAAAGGCCGGGCTGGCCAGCGCCCGATAACGCATGGCGCCCAGCAACAGGCTGCGAGCACCGGCCACAGGACGCTCGCTGGCACAAATGCAGGCCGCCACTTCACCGGCGCGCATGCGCTTGAGGCCCACGGTCTGGTCTTCGACCACCAGGTCCAGCAACACGTGCTGTTCGGCGCAGAAGTCGCTGACTGCCTCGGCCCACCAAGTGGCGAGGCTGTCGGCATTCAGGGCAATGCGCAAGCGCTCAGGCATGCCCTCCTCGTCCAGGGCCGGCACCTGGCTTTGCAGGTCACGCTCCAGCAAACGCACCTGCTGCACATGGTTGAGCAGGCGCCGACCGATATCGGTGGGCGTTGGCGGCGAGGCCCGTATCAACACCGGCTGGCCGACGCGCGCCTCCAATAGCTTGATGCGTTGGGAGATGGCTGATTGCGACAGCCCCAACACCTGGGCACCGCGCTCAAAGCCGGCTTGTTCCACCACCGCCGCCAAGGCGGAAAGCAATTTATAGTCGAACATCAGTTTCTCTAATGAGCGATCAGCAATATTGGTTTTTCTTATACAGCCCCGACCCGCACCATAGCCAGCATCGTTTGAGCATCAACAAGGATCTCCCTCTATGTGGCAAAGCTATATGAACGGTTTGCTGGTGGCCCTCGGGTTGATCATGGCAATCGGCAGCCAAAATGCATTCGTACTCGCGCAGAGCCTGCGCCGCGAACATCACTTACCCGTGGCGGCGTTGTGTGTGATCTGCGACGCCCTGCTAGTGGCCGCTGGGGTATTCGGGCTGGCCACCGTGCTGGCGCAGAGCCCGATACTGCTGGCGGTGGCACGCTGGGGCGGTGCAGCGTTCTTGCTCTGGTACGGCGCATGCGCGCTGCGCAGGGCTTGCACCAAGCAGAGCCTGGACCAAAGCGGCACCCTCAAGACGCGCTCATTACGCGCTGTGCTGCTGAGCGCTTTGGCGGTCACCTTGCTCAACCCCCATGTCTACCTGGATACCGTCCTGCTGATCGGCTCCCTGGGCGCGCAACAAACCGAACCCGGTGCCTACGTAGCCGGTGCAGCCAGTGCATCGTTCCTGTGGTTCGCCACCCTGGCGCTGGGTGCGGCATGGTTGGCACCCTGGCTGGCACGCCCGGCCACCTGGCGCCTGCTGGACCTGCTGGTGGCCGCGATGATGTTCTCGGTGGCCTATCAACTGATCAGCGCCTGAGCAATATTCCAAAACGCTCTGGAACCTCTATCCCACACAGTTGTTGCGTGGTTATGCCGCACCCCCGGTGCTATGATCGGCCCCCTGCGCCGCAAAGAGTACAAACTCCCCGGCGCATGTTTGGCCGCCCGTGATCGGCCTTGCGCTCACCGCAACTGACCTGATTAGGAGAATCATCATGGCTTTCGAATTGCCGCCGCTGCCCTACGCACACGATGCCCTGCAGCCGCACATCTCCAAGGAAACCTTGGAATACCACCACGACAAGCACCACAACACCTATGTCGTGAACCTGAACAACCTGGTGCCTGGCACCGAGTTCGAAGGCAAGACCCTGGAAGAGATCGTCAAGTCTTCCTCGGGTGGCATCTTCAACAACGCCGCTCAGGTCTGGAACCACACTTTCTACTGGAACTGCCTGGCGCCGAACGCCGGCGGCCAACCAACCGGCGCACTGGCTGAAGCCATCAACGCTGCGTTCGGTTCGTTCGACAAGTTCAAGGAAGAGTTCACCAAGACTTCGGTCGGCACCTTCGGTTCCGGTTGGGGCTGGCTGGTGAAAAAGGCTGACGGTTCCCTGGCCCTGGCCAGCACCATCGGCGCCGGCAACCCGCTGACCAACGGCGACACCCCGCTGTTGACCTGCGACGTCTGGGAACACGCCTACTACATCGACTACCGCAACGTGCGTCCAAAGTATGTAGAAGCGTTCTGGAACCTGGTCAACTGGAAGTTCGTGGCTGAGCAGTTCGAAGGCAAGACCTTCACTGCCTAAGCGACGCTTGCAGTAAAAAGAGCCCGGCGATTGCCGGGCTTTTTCATGGGCGCCCTGATTGCCATGCCAGAAATCCCGGAACCCAACGGTAACTATTCACCACACAAACGCCAGGAGGAATAAACCTCCTGAATCAATGTGGAGAATGACAATGGATCCTATTTCAACGGCCGCGGGTGCAGTGCCAATGTTATCCGGTCTTCTTGAGAAGGGAATGGACCTGGCGAAAAGCGCACTGGACTTGACGAACAAACTCGTAGACATCGCGGGTGAACAGTCAAAGGTCGGAGGGGAAGAGCAACAGCCAGAGGGTAAGATCAATTTTTGAGAGCGTCGCCAAACAGAAGGCGGATCTGTTCCGCCTTCTTCTCTGCCAGGCATCCAGCCCACGCCAAGCCCTCTGCCCACGTCTCATAAGCGGGTATCCCTCCACGTTTATCCAGCCCCTTCAATTAATCTCAAGCCCGAATGTCCCTTTGACTGCCATCACCAGATTGCCAATACTCATGGCATATTGACGGCCACCCGCATGAGACAAGGAATGCCCCTTTGAAGCTGGAACTCAAGAACAGCTTGTCGGTGAAGTTGCTACGGGTTGTGCTGCTTTCGGCATTGATCGTGGGTGTGGCGCTGAGCGTGGCGCAGATCGTTTTTGATGCCTACAAGACGCGCCAGGCCGTGGCGGGCGATGCCCAGCGCATCCTCGACATGTTTCGCGACCCCTCGACCCAGGCCGTGTACAGCCTGGATCGCGAGATGGGCATGCAGGTGATCGAAGGTCTGTTCCAGGACGACGCTGTGCGCATGGCTTCCATCGGGCACCCCAACGAGACCATGCTGGCGGAAAAAAGCCGTCCTTTACAGCAGTCGCCCAGCCGCTGGTTGACCGACCTGATTCTTGGCCAGGAACGCTCCTTTACTACTGCGTTGGTGGGCAAGGGCCCCTACAGCGAATATTACGGCGACCTGAGCATCACCCTCGACACCGCCACCTATGGCCGAAGTTTTCTGGTCAGCTCGGTCATCATCTTTATCTCGGGCGTATTGCGCGCCCTGGTCATGGGGCTGGTGCTGTACCTGGTGTATCACTGGATGCTCACCAAACCGCTGTCGCGGATGATCGAGCACCTGACCTCGATCAACCCGGACCGCCCCAGCGAGCACAAGATCCCTCAGCTCAAGGGCCACGAACGCAACGAACTGGGGCAGTGGATAAACACCGCCAACCAATTGCTCGAATCCATCGAGCGCAATACCCACCTGCGCCACGAGGCCGAATCGAGCCTGTTGCGCATGGCCCAATACGACTTCCTGACCGGCCTGCCGAACCGCCAGAAGTTGCAGGCGCAACTGGACAAAATCCTCACGGACGCCGGCCGCCGGCAACGCCGTGTCGCGGTGTTGTGCGTGGGGCTGGATGATTTCAAGAGCGTCAACGAGCAATTCACCTACCAGGCCGGCGACAAACTCTTGTTGGCGCTGGCTGATCGCTTGCGCGCCCATAGTGGCCACCTGGGCACGCTCGCCCGCCTGGGCGGCGACCAGTTCGCCCTGGTGCAAGCCGATATCGACCAGCCCTACGAAGCCGCCGAACTGGCGCAAAGCATCCTTGATGACCTGGAAGCAGAGTTCGCCCTTGAGCATGACCTGATCCGCCTGCGCGCCACCATCGGCATCACGCTGTTCCCGGAAGATGGCGACAGCACCGAGAAGTTGCTCCAGAAAGCCGAGCAGACCATGACCCTGGCCAAGAGCCGCTCGCGCAACCGCTATCAGTTTTATATCGCCAGCGTCGACAGCGAAATGCGCCGGCGTCGTGAACTGGAGAAAGACTTGCGAGACGCCTTGGGCCGCGAGCAGTTTCACTTGGTGTACCAACCACAAATCAGCTATCTCGACCATCACGTGGTCGGTGTGGAAGCCCTGCTGCGCTGGCAACACCCGGAACATGGGCTGGTACCGCCGGACTTGTTCATTCCGTTGGCGGAACAGAACGGCACCATCATTCCCATCGGCGAATGGGTGCTGGACCAGGCGTGTCGGCAACTGCGCGAATGGCATGACCAGGGTTTCACCGCGCTGCGCATGGCCGTCAACCTGTCCACCGTGCAACTGCACCACACCGAGTTGCCGCGGGTGGTCAACAACCTGATGCAGATCTATCGCCTGCCGCCCCGCAGCTTGGAGCTGGAAGTGACCGAGACCGGCCTGATGGAAGACATCAGCACCGCAGCCCAGCACCTGCTGAGCCTGCGTCGCTCCGGCGCGCTGATCGCCATTGATGACTTCGGCACCGGCTACTCATCCTTGAGTTACCTCAAGAGCCTGCCCCTGGACAAGATCAAGATCGACAAGAGCTTCGTCCAGGACCTGCAGGACGACGACGATGACGCCACCATCGTGCGCGCCATTATCCAATTGGGCAAAAGCCTGGGCATGCAGGTGATTGCCGAAGGCGTGGAGACTGCCGAACAGGAGGCCTACATCATCTCCGAGGGGTGCCATGAGGGGCAGGGCTATCACTACAGCAAACCGCTGCAGGCCCGGGAGTTGACGGCTTATCTGAAGCAGTCCGAGCGCAATAACGCCGTGAGTCTTTGAATTTACACTTCGATACTCAATATTTCCCGCGTATAAGCCTTTACACAAAATGCAAATCTTTCGCATTATGTCGCAGCGTTTGCGCTCCCCGCGCGCCCTTTCAACAACCGAAGCAGGATGTTCGCCATGATTCGTATGCCCCTGGCCACCGCCAGTCTGCTGGCCATTGCCATTTCTCTCGCCGGTTGCGGCGAAGGTAAAGACAAGGCCGCCGCGCCCCAGGCACCCGCTGCCGCCAGCACTACCGCACCGGCGGCTGCCCCGGCTGGCCAGGTCGACGAAGCGGCCGCCAAGGCCGTGGTCGCGCACTACGCAGACATGGTGTTTGCGGTGTACAGCGATGCCGAATCCACCGCAAAAACCCTGCAGACCGCAATCGATACCTTCCTCGCCAACCCGAACGACGAAACCCTGAAAGCGGCCCGTACCGCCTGGATCGCCGCACGCGTACCCTACCTGCAGAGCGAAGTATTCCGCTTCGGCAACACCATCATCGACGACTGGGAAGGCCAGGTGAACGCCTGGCCCCTGGACGAAGGCCTGATCGACTACGTCGACAAGTCCTACGAGCACGCGCTGGGCAACCCAGGTGCGAACGCCAATATCATCGCCAATAACGAGATCCAGGTCGGCGAAGACAAGGTCGACGTCAAGGAGATCACTCCGGAAAAACTCGCCAGCCTCAATGAACTGGGCGGTTCCGAAGCGAACGTCGCCACCGGCTACCACGCCATCGAATTCCTGCTGTGGGGCCAGGACCTCAACGGCACCGGCCCAGGCGCGGGCAACCGCCCGGCATCGGACTACATGACCGGTGACGGTGCAACCGGCGGCCACAACGAGCGTCGCCGCACTTACCTGCGCGCCGTCACCCAACTGCTGGTCAGCGACCTGCAGGAAATGGTCGGCAACTGGAAGCCCAACGTCGAAGACAACTACCGCGCCACCCTGGAGTCGGAACCTGCGACCGATGGCCTGCGTAAAATGCTGTTCGGCATGGGCAGCCTGTCTCTGGGCGAACTCGCCGGGGAGCGCATGAAAGTATCCCTGGAAGCCAACTCGCCAGAAGACGAGCAAGACTGCTTCAGCGACAACACCCATAACTCGCACTTCTACGACGCCAAGGGCATCCGTAACGTTTACTTGGGCGAATACACCCGTGTTGACGGTACCAAGCTGACCGGCGCCAGCCTGTCGTCCCTGGTGGCCAAGGCCGACCCGGCAGCAGATGCAGCCCTCAAGGCTGACCTGGCCGCCACCGAAGCGAAGATCCAGGTGATGGTTGACCACGCCAACAACGGCGAGCACTACGACCAGTTGATCGCCGCCGACAATGAAAAGGGCAACCAGATCGTGCGTGACTCGATTGCCGCCCTGGTCAAGCAGACCGGCTCGATCGAGGCTGCTGCCGGCAAGCTGGGCATCAGCGACCTGAACCCGGACAGCGCTGATCACGAGTTCTGATCAAGCGCAGTTGAAAGAGGCGACCTGCGGGTCGCCTTTTTCATGCGCGCAATAACTGCCGCCGTTATACCTGTGGGAGCTGGCTTGCCTGCGATGGCGGTGGTTCAGTCGACTGATCTGTAACTGACACACCGCCATCGCAGGCAAGCCAGCTCCCACATTGGATTGCGGGGCGTCAGGTGGATATCCGCCGGCTGGCAGGCCAGCTCCCACAGGGGTTCTCCATCAACCGGCAGCCCTTGGTTTACAAGACCTGCACCGCAGGTAGAATGGCGCCTCTGCCCAATCACCCGAGCGAACTTCATGGCGTTGCCGACCCTGCGCATCATCGGTTTCATCATCGGCATCTTCCTGATCACCCTTGCGGTCGCCATGGTGATCCCGATGGCGACCCTGGTGATCTTCGAACGCACCAGCGACCTGCCCTCGTTCCTGTGGGCCAGCCTGATCACCTTTATCGCCGGCCTGGCGCTGGTCATCCCTGGTCGCCCAGAGCACGTGCACCTGCGCCCCAGGGACATGTACCTGCTGACGGTCAGTAGTTGGGTGGTGGTGTGCATCTTCGCGGCCCTGCCCTTTTTGCTGACCCAGCACATCAGCTACACCGACTCGTTCTTCGAAAGCATGTCCGGCATCACCGCCACAGGCTCCACCGTGTTGAGCGGGCTGGACAGCATGTCGCCGGGCATCTTGATGTGGCGTTCGCTGCTGCACTGGCTCGGCGGTATCGGCTTTATCGGCATGGCGGTGGCGATCCTGCCGCTGCTGCGCATTGGTGGCATGCGCCTGTTCCAGACCGAATCCTCGGACCGCTCGGAAAAGGTCATGCCTCGTTCACACATGGTGGCGCGCCTGATCGTGGCGGCGTATGTGGGCATCACCATCTTCGGCAGCCTGGCCTTCTGGTGGGCCGGAATGGGCGTGTTCGATGCGATCAACCATGCGATGTCGGCGATTTCCACGGGCGGGTTTTCCACCTCGGACGAGTCCCTGGCCCATTGGAAACAACCGGCGGTGCACTGGGTCGCGGTGGTGGTGATGATCCTGGGCAGCTTGCCGTTCGCCCTGTACGTTGCCACTTTACGTGGTAACCGTCGGGCGCTGATCAAGGACCAGCAGGTGCAAGGCTTGCTCGGCCTGTTGCTGGTGACCTGGCTGGTACTCGGCACCTGGTACTGGTGGACCACCAACCTGCATTGGCTCGATGCCTTGCGCCATGTGGCGCTGAACGTGACGTCTGTGGTGACTACCACCGGCTTTGCACTGGGGGACTACAGCTTGTGGGGCAACTTCTCACTGATGCTGTTTTTCTACCTGGGCTTTATCGGCGGCTGCTCGGGCTCCACCGCGGGCGGTATCAAAATCTTCCGTTTCCAGGTGGCCTACATCCTGCTCAAGGCCAACTTGAATCAGTTGATCCATCCGCGCGCGGTGATCAAGCAGAAGTACAACGGCCATCGCCTCGATGAAGAGATTGTGCGGTCGATCCTGACTTTTTCGTTTTTCTTCGCCATCACCATCTGCATGATCGCCCTGGCCCTGTCGCTGCTAGGCGTGGACTGGATGACCGCGTTGACCGGCGCCGCCAGTACCGTTTCCGGCGTGGGCCCCGGCCTGGGCGAAACCATCGGCCCGGCCGGCAACTTCGCCACCCTGCCGGATGCCGCCAAGTGGATCCTGTCCCTGGGCATGTTGTTGGGGCGCCTGGAGATCATCACCGTGTTTGTGTTGTGCATTCCGGCGTTCTGGCGTCACTGACCGACGACGTTTGCTGCAAGCGCGCCCGGTATTCACCGGGCGTGGCATCGAACCAGCGGCGAAACGCGCGGAAAAAGTTGCTCGGGTCGGCAAACCCCAGCAGGTAAGCGATTTCCAGCAAGGTCATGCTGGGTTGTGCCAGGTACTGCTCGGCCAGTTCGCGCCGGGTGTCATCAAGCAAGGCCTGGAAGCTGGTGCCCTCCTCCTGCAGCCGCCGCTGCAAGGTGCGCTGGGACAGGTGCAACGTCTGGGCCACGGCTTCGCGCTTGGGCTCGCCCTGAGGCAACAGGCGGCACAGCACCTGACGCGCCTTGTGGGTCACGCGGCTTTCGGAAAAACGCGCCAGGTATTCACCGGCAAAGCGATCATGCAACAGCGCCATGGCTTCGTTGGCCGTGGGCAGCGGCGCCTCCATGTCCGCCTGCTCGAAAATCAGCGCGTCATAGGGTGCATTGAATTGCAAAGGCGCATGAAAGGCCTGTTGGTAGGGCGCCAGGTCCGCCGGCTGCTCGCCTTGCAGCAGCACTTTGCGGGGCTGCAGGGTGCGCCCGGTGAGCCAGCCGCACAGGGCCAGGGCGCTGGCCAGCGAGGCTTCGGCGCTTTGACGGGTCGGCGGCAGGTGATCGCCATGCACCGTCAGAATCAACGCATAGCCTTCGGGTAACAGTCGAAAACTCAAATCAGCGCTTTCGGCGATGATGCGCTGGTAGCGCACCAATCGCATAAAACCTTCGGCCAGGGTGTTGCTGGACATCAACGCATAACCGGCAACGTGAAACGAGGCCGGGCGCACCACCTTGCCCATGTTCAGGCCAATCGCCGGGTTACCCGACACCTCTACCGCGCGTTGCCACAGGCGGGTCATGGCGTCTTGCGGGAAGCGCGCATCGGGGTCACTGAGGGCGGCGTAGTCCAGGCCCAGTTGCTTGAACAAGGCACGGCAATCCAGGCCATCCATTTCCAGCGCCTTGACGATGCCCATCGCCCAGCTTGCAGAAGTTGTTCGTTCGCTCATGGCGTCTTCTTGTTGAAAGCAGGCTCAAACGGCAGCCAGGAAGCCAAGGATACTAAAGTGGCATCTATTGTCACTGGCTGTTAGCACTGATCACTCTAGACTCAAATAAGCTCCCCGCCGCGCACCCGTTGGCGGCACAGCAACCAGAGGGCCGGTGACCGTGGAAAACATCAAGAAATTCAACAGTTTTGCCGAGTTCTACCCGTACTACCTGAGCGAACATGGCAACAGCACCTGCCGACGCCTGCACTTTATCGGCACCACCCTGGTAATAGGCATTCTCGCGTACGCCATCGGCAGAGGCTCATTGGTTCTGCTGCTGGCGTTGCCCCTGGCAGGCTACAGCTTTGCCTGGATTGGCCACTTCTTCTTCGAAAAGAACCGCCCCGCCACCTTTCAGCACCCGTTCTACAGCTTGCTGGGGGATTTTGTGATGTACCGCGACATGATCCTGGGCAAGGTGCCGTTCTAGGGGTGTGACCTCATGTCACTTGCGCCTGAACCATTAAAAATTGTGCATCTGTGGAGATAAAAGTCTTTTTGTCATTTACGGTGCTGTATCCTGCCAAGGCTTTTTGAGAGCGCGGAATCACCTGCGATTGAAAAAACAGACCTTGCGAGGAGCGACCACGATGCACGAGATACCTAATCTCCCCTTCCCAAGCCTGCACCCAACTGAGCAGCCAACACCGCAGCAGGCCAGCGACAAGCAGCCTGAGGCCAAAGAAGCAAAACCAGTCGAGCGCGAAAGCCGAGACTGACGCCGTACCAGACCGTGTGGAAAGCGCGCCTTTGAGCGCTTTCCACACTGCCTGAATTATCCGAGACCTTCACTATGACCACTTCCCCTTCCGTCACGCCGGACGCCGCTGTACTCGACGCTGCCTTGCAGATGGTCGAAGTCTGGAACCGCCTCAGTGCCGACAAGCAAGCAGCACTGCTCAAGCGCTTCGGCACCCAGGAAAACGCCCTGGCGGCCCTGGTGACCACCCAATTGCTGGCCCCCGCCCAAGCTTGATCTGCCTTAGATCTGACGTTTTACATTTTTGCCGCCCTGCCCGGCTTGCGCACCGGTATCATTAGCAGCCTATCTTTACCTGCTGCGACAGTGGATCTCTCCCATGCCAGATACCCAGCGCCCCATGACGGTCACGCTGCAAGTCGTTTCCATCGTGCTGTTTACCTTCATCGGCTACTTGAATATCGGCATCCCCCTGGCCGTATTGCCGGGTTATGTCCATAGCCAGCTGGGCTATGGCGCCGTTATCGCCGGGCTGGTGATCAGCGTGCAATACCTGGCAACCCTGCTGAGCCGCCCCTATGCCGGTAAGATCATCGACAATCTGGGCAGCAAGCGCGCCGTGCTGCTCGGCTTGGTGGGCTGCGGTTTGAGTGGCGTGTTCATGTTGTTTGCGGCGTGGTTTTCCAGCCTGCCGGCTCTGAGCCTCGGCTGCCTGCTGGTCGGGCGGCTGGTGCTGGGCAGCGCTGAAAGCCTGGTGGGTTCGGGCGCGATTGGCTGGGGCATTGGCCGTGTCGGCGCGGCGAACACGGCCAAGGTTATTTCCTGGAACGGCATCGCCAGCTACGGCGCGCTGGCGGTGGGTGCGCCGTTGGGGGTGCTGCTGGTCAGCCATTTGGGGCTGTGGAGCATGGGCGTCAGCATCATTCTGTTGGCCGTGTTGGGTGTGCTGTTGGCCTGGAAAAAACAAGCGGCGCCGATTGTGCCCGGCGTACGTTTGCCGTTCATGAACGTGCTGGGCCGCGTGCTGCCCCATGGTTGCGCGCTGGCGCTGGGCTCCATCGGCTTTGGCACCATCGCCACCTTTATCACGTTGTATTACAGCACCCAGCACTGGGATAACGCGGTGTGGGCCTTGAGTCTGTTCGGTGCCAGTTTTATCGGCGCACGCTTGCTGTTTGGCAATTTGATCAACCGCATTGGCGGTTTTCGCGTCGCAATCGCCTGCCTGTCAGTGGAAGTGCTGGGCCTGCTGTTGCTGTGGCTGGCGCCGGATGCCCAACTGGCGTTGGCGGGTGCGGCGTTGAGCGGTTTCGGCTTTTCCCTGGTGTTCCCGGCGCTGGGGGTAGAGGCGGTCAACCTGGTGCCGGCCTCCAGCCGAGGTTCGGCGGTGGGCGCCTATTCGCTGTTTATCGACTTGTCCCTGGGCATCACCGGGCCGCTGGCGGGCGCCGTGGCGGCAGGTTTTGGCTTTGCCTCAATCTTCCTGTTCGCGGCCCTCGCAGCTTTCGCCGGTTTGCTGCTGAGCTTCTACCTGTACCGCCAGGCGCCTAAGGCCCGCGAAACACGCGACGCCTAGAAGTCGACCTTGCCGCGCCCGGCCTTGATGCTGCCGCGCTTGGTCTTGGACTCCAGGCGGCGTTTCTTCGAACCCAGGGTGGGCTTGGTCGGACGACGCTTTTTCTCGACCTTGGTGGCGCTCTGGATCAACTCCACCAGGCGCTCCAGCGCATCGGCACGGTTCTGCTCCTGGGTGCGATATTGCTGGGCCTTGAGCACCAGCACGCCTTCGCTGGTGATCCGGCTGTCACGCAGCGCCAGCAGGCGCTCCTTGTAAAACTCCGGCAACGACGAGGCCGGAATATCAAACCGCAGGTGCACCGCACTCGACACCTTATTGACGTTCTGCCCACCGGCACCCTGGGCACGAATGGCGGTCAGCTCGATCTCGGCGTCGGGCAGGTGCACATTGTTGGAAATTTCCAGCATCAATCAAAACCTTAGGCAACGGACAAGCCCAACTCGGACAACAATATCGACGCCTGGGCTTTGGAAATCACGGCGCCTTTGAACAGTTTGGCATCATTGAGGCGAAAACCGCTCAAATCTGCACCGCGCAAGTCGGCACCCGCAAAATTAGCGCCGTTGATGCGGGCATGTGCGAGGCTGCAGTCGACCAGTTCAGCCTTGCGAAAGTCCGTATCCGACAAGTCGCTGTCGGAAAAATCCAGATTCTTGAGCACACTTCGAGCAAACGACAACCCGGATAAAAAGGCACTGTTGAGCAGGGTTTCGCTGAAGCTCAGCCCCAGTGACGCGCAATGGGTGAAATTGGCGCCCGTCAGCTTGCACTGGGTAAAAGTCGCCTGGGACAGTTTGCTGCGCTGCCAACGAGTGTTGTTCAGATCGCAACTGTGGAATTGCGCCTCGAGCAGGTTGGCCGCTTCGAAAATGGCGAGGCTGGCTCGGCAGTTTTTCCACTGAGTCCCTTCCAGTCGAGAACCGAGAAACGAGGTCTGGACCAGTGTGCAGCGCTCGAACACCCAGTTGTCCAGTGCCATGCGCGACAGGTCGACGCCACTTAAATCTACTCCGATCAAGCGCAAAGGGCCGCTGTGCCGGTCTATCAAGTCTTCCAGCTCATCGCGCTGCAAGGCGCTATCGGCGACGTCGGTGTATTGCATCGGGGCCTCCGGGCATGCGGAAAAAAGAGGGGGCGATTCTAACCTGCCATACCCACAAAAAACCCGGCAGGGCGCCGGGTTTTCTGCAAGGGGAAAAGTCCTACTCCAGAACCGGACCCGTTGCGCCAATAGCCGGCCGCGCCGTGCGCTTGTTCTTGATCCAGTAACATACTGCCATGAACGCTACCCACACCGGGATCGCATATACCGACACCTGAATCCCCGGCATCATCAGCATGATCACCAGGATAAACACCACGAACGCCAAGCAGATGTAGTTTCCATACGGATACCACAACGCCTTGAACAGCGGCACCTGGCCGGTGCGGTTCATGTGCTGGCGGAACTTGACGTGGGAGAAACTGATCATCGCCCAGTTGATCACCAACGTGGCCACCACCAGCGACATCAGCAGTTCCAGCGCGTCATGGGGCATCAGGTAGTTCATCAGCACCGCCACCAGGGTGATCGCCGCCGAGGCCAGGATCGAACGCACCGGCACGCCGCGCTTGTCGATCTTCGCCAGGGCCCTGGGCGCGTCGCCCTGCTCGGCCATGCCCAAGAGCATGCGGCTGTTGCAGTAGGTACCGCTGTTGTACACCGACAGCGCGGCGGTCAGCACCACGAAGTTGAGGATATGCGCGGCGGTGTTACTGCCCAGCATCGAGAACACCTGCACGAACGGGCTACCGCTGTAGGCATCGCCGGAGGCGTTGAGGGTCGCCAGCAGGCTGTCCCACGGTGTGAGCGACAGCAGTACTACCAGGGCACCGATGTAGAAAATCAGGATGCGGTAGATCACCTGATTGATCGCTTTGGGGATCACGGTACGTGGCTGGTCGGCTTCGGCAGCGGTAAAGCCGAGCATTTCCAGGCCGCCGAAGGAGAACATGATGATCGCCATGGCCATCACCAAGCCGCCGACGCCATGGGGGAAGAAACCACCATGCTCCCACAGGTTGCTGACCGAGGCCTGCGGGCCGCCGCTGCCGCTGACCAGCAGGTAGCTGCCCAAGGCAATCATGCCGACGATCGCCACCACCTTGATGATGGCGAACCAGAACTCGGCTTCACCGAAGACTTTGACGTTGGCCAGATTGATCGCGTTGATTAGCACGAAAAACGCCGCCGCCGAGACCCAGGTCGGAATCTCCGGCCACCAGTAGTGCACGTATTTGCCGACGGCCGTCAGCTCCGACATACCCACCAGAATGTACAGAATCCAGCAGTTCCAGCCCGACAGAAAACCGGCGAAACCGCCCCAGTACTTGTGGGCAAAATGGCTGAAGGAGCCGGCGACGGGCTCCTCGACAATCATTTCGCCTAGCTGGCGCATGATCATGAAGGCGATAAAGCCGCAGATGGCATAGCCCAGGATCATCGACGGGCCGGCGGATTTGAGCACCCCGGCCGAGCCCAGGAACAGGCCGGTGCCGATGGCGCCACCGAGGGCGATCAACTGGATATGCCGATTTTTCAGGCCGCGTTTCAGCTCGCCTGAAGAGGAATGGGGTCCACTCATGAAAAGGGTCTCACGCAAGGTTTGAAGAGTTGAATGCAGGTTGCTGCCTTGAATTACCGACTCAAGCAGCGCCGCTCAAACCCCAGCGCAGGCACCAGGAGTACAGCGTCTTTCTAATGGTCATGCGTCACCTGTTTGTTTTTATCTGTGACGAAATCGAACCCGTCCGGCTCGTGGCCAGGCGGAGTGATCAGGGGGATCAAACCCTGAGGTCTTGGCCTTTTGTGTGGGTACGCAAGGGGGGTCACAGTAAAACGCGGCGCATTGTACACCGCTCGACAGCTTCGGCACGCACCGGGAAAGTGCACAGGCAATTCTGTCAGCTAATGCTTACATCGGCGCGCCCCCCAACAACGGCAGGGCAGTTGCGTAAATCTATCGTTACACCACGGAAATCCTGCGTTACAGCCAGACTTTGGCAGCCCTCAACGGAATTCTGTCGGAAGGCAAAATCTGAAGAATCGCTTCAGCCAATTTACTGTTTTGCCTGAATAAAAAAATCCGCCAAAAAACAGAAGAAAAAATGCAAATGAAACCGTGTCAATAAATTTTTTGCATTTCGAAACACTCTCTTCTAGGTTCTTTCCACTTGCCCGCGAAGCCCGTGGGTGAGCCGTTCTCAATCAACGTCCTCTAGGAGATACACCATGCAAGCACTGGAAAACGACCTGGAAACCGAACTGCAACTCGACGATTGGTTTGAAGCGCCGACCCATGAGGCCGCCGTTGAAATGATGCAAGCCGATGCCGTTGTGCCTTTTGGCACCGCGATGTGGCCTTTCTAATAACCGGCAGGCATCCGGCAGGCGCTGTGCACGGCGCCTGCCCCCTTACCCAAGGCACCGAAGGACACCCGTCATGGACAAGGCCCGCGCCGTCGAACACTTTCTCTACTACCTTGCTCACCACCCGGCCCTCAACGGCCTGAACCGCCCCACCGTGTTGCTGGGCCATACCGAGCGCTATGACGCCATCGCCCAGGCGATCACCCACGGCAGCGCCGCCCGCTTCAACTTCCAACTGCAACGCCTGGACCTGGCGCCCAGCGACACCCTGGCAAAGGCCATTCAAACCTGTGATCTGTACCTGTTTCTCTACGATTCCTCCACGCTGCCCAACCCACGCGCCGAAGGCCCTGACTTTATCCGCGCCCTGCAAGGCGTGATGGCCGAGCACTGGAAGAAATCCCTGCTGTTCAAGGATTACGGCGACTATTTTTACGACACCTTCAGCGTCGAGCCCCAACGCATCGCCGACCTCAACGCCACACTGATCCGGCGCATGGCCCAGGCCAACGTGCTGAGCTTTACCGACAAACACGGTTCGCGCCTGGAAGCGCCGATGAGCAGCATCAAGAAGTGGACCAATATCAACGGCGTCGGCAACCACGACCTGGCGCCCGGCGAAATCGCCACCCACAGCGAAGCCATCAACGGCCAGGTGCGGTTTGTCGGCACTTTCCTCAGTACCATCCCCTTTGCACGCAAATACGGCGTGCTGCAATCGCCGTTGGAGTTATGGATCGAGAACTCCACCGTTTGCAGCGTGGCCAGCGAAGTGCCGGGGTTGGCAGATGACTTCAACAAGTACCTGAATGCCAACCCGTCCAACCGTCGCGTGGAGGAGTTGGGGATTGGCACCAATGAAGGGGTCAAGGACTTGTATGCGCGCAATGCCGGGTTTGAAGAGCGTCACTGCGGGTTGCACCTGGGCTTGGGTGGCGGGCAGAAGGGCAGCCATCACCTGGACCTGATCTTCGCCAGCGGGGTGTTGGCGCTGGATGACAAGCCGGTGTTTGATGGCGCCTTTGCCTTTTAAAAGACCGTCAGACGTGTAGAGATCCCTGTGGGAGCCGGGCTTGCCCTAATGCCAGTCAGTTAAGAGCTAGAGCAGACAACCAGTGACTTGTGGCGAGGGAGCTTGCTCCCGCTGG
>NZ_JBXAJM010000033.1:30029-45809 GCF_058797315.1 Pseudomonas sp. GW823-FHT02F05 | reverse complement strand
CCCCCCCCCCCCCCCCCCCCCCCCCCCCCCCCCCCCCCCCCCCCCCCCCCCCCCCCCCCCACCCCAGCTCCCACATTTTTTGCCTGCATTTCACCCCACCAATCGTCATTTATTTGACGTCAAAAAATATCAAGACACATCTCTAACAATTTCTTCACTCGACACTCGTCGGTTTTTTTCGTAGTGGCACCACTTTTTTTTAACGGTAGTGGCACAAAACTATCCTCTCTCACCAACTCCCCATAACTACTGGCCTAAATAGCAAGTGCTATCAATATAGTACTAGTGCCATCTTTTCTAATATTTCAAAAAATTTCCGGAAAGGGGATGAGCGGCCCGGAACTTCGTCTTGAAGCACCGCTCATACCACCGGTAACGAAATTCTCTGTTTACGTAAGAGATGACTTACATACCGACCAATGGAAGTAGCCAAGTTGTCATAAAGCACTTTGGCTCGAGGGTCATATCATCAACTGATTGAGTTGAGGGCGGCGATAAGGACTCATTGCCAACCCCCTAAAGGCCAAGGCAGCGCTGACCTAAATGAGCCAGTGTTAACACCCAAGGCTTTGATATCAAAAGGCTTATTGCCTGTATCAAAGCTCTGCGGCACTGGCGCCGGACCCTTCCGCCACGGAAAACCGGCTGCATTTCAGGGCAAGCCCCAATAATAAGGCCACGTTGCGCACAACTTGAGTGCAATAGTTAGTCACTCGCTATTTAACATGCCTGCACGCGGTAAGTCGGCGTCTATTCGCCTAACTTTCGCGGCATCAGTGACGCTTGCAAACATGAACTCCGGCCATCTAATGGCATGATTTAAACATAGAGGTAATTGCGATGCGCATCAGCATATTTGGTTTGGGTTACGTTGGCGCCGTGTGTGCCGGTTGCCTGTCTGCCCGTGGCCATGAAGTGGTCGGCGTAGACATCTCCAAGGACAAGATCGACCTGATCAATGCGGGTAAATCCCCCATCGTTGAGCCGGGTCTGGGCGAACTGTTGAGCCAAGGCATCGCAACCGGTCGACTGCGCGGCACCACCAATTTCGCCGAAGCCATCCGCGACACCGACCTGTCGATGATTTGCGTCGGTACGCCGAGCAAGAAGAACGGCGACCTGGAACTGAACTACATCGAGTCGGTATGCCGCGAGATCGGTTTTGTACTGCGTGACAAGACCACCCGCCACACCGTCGTGGTGCGCAGCACCGTACTGCCGGGCACCGTGGCCAACGTGGTAATCCCGATCCTCGAAGACTGCTCCGGCAAGAAAGCCGGCGTTGATTTCGGCGTCGCGGTCAACCCGGAATTCCTGCGTGAATCCACCGCCATCGCCGACTACGACCTGCCACCGATGACCGTTATCGGCGAGTTCGACAAAGCCTCCGGCGACGTCCTGCAGTCGCTGTACGAAGAACTCGACGCGCCGATCATCCGCAAGGACATCGCCGTTGCCGAGATGATCAAGTACACCTGCAACGTATGGCACGCCACCAAAGTCACCTTCGCCAACGAGATCGGCAACATCGCCAAGGCCGTCGGCGTTGACGGTCGTGAAGTGATGGAAGTGGTCTGCCAGGACAAGACCCTCAACCTGTCCCAGTACTACATGCGCCCAGGCTTCGCTTTCGGCGGTTCGTGCCTGCCAAAAGACGTGCGTGCCCTGACCTACCGCGCCGGCTCCCTGGACGTGGAAGCACCGTTGCTCAACTCGCTGATGCGCAGCAACGAATCCCAGGTGCAGAACGCCTTCGACATCGTCTCCAGCCACGACAAGCGCAAAGTCGCCCTGCTGGGCCTGAGCTTCAAGGCCGGTACCGATGACCTGCGTGAAAGCCCATTGGTAGAACTGGCGGAAATGCTGATCGGCAAGGGCTACGACCTGAGCATCTATGACAGCAACGTCGAGTACGCCCGTATGCACGGCGCGAACAAGGACTACATCGAGGGCAAGATCCCGCACGTGTCGTCCCTGCTCAACTCGGACTTCGACGAAGTGATCAACAACTCCGACGTGATCATCCTCGGTAACCGTGACGAGAAGTTCCGCGCCCTTGCGCACGAAGCCCCGCACGGCAAGCAAGTGGTCGACCTGGTGGGCTTCATGTCCAAGGCCACCAGCGTGAGCGGCCGTACCGAAGGTATTTGTTGGTAAGGAGCAGCGGCTAGTTTCAAGCGGCAAGCTGCAAGTTAGAAGCGCTGGTTTTCGGCTTGTAGCTTGTGGCTTGCCGCCCGACTTCTCTGTGACGGACGCGAATATGCAACGGTTAAACCAAGCGACTGGCTGGCTACTATTTCTGGGGCTTTTAGCGCTTCTAGCTCTGGCTCTGCCAGCCAGCACCTTCGATTCGCAATCGAAGAATTTTATTTTCCTGATTGGTGCCGTGGGTATCTGGCGCTACTCGATGGGTGCGACGCATTTCTTTCGCGGCATGCTGTTCCTGTACGTGGTGTACCCGCACCTGCGCCGCAAAGTGCGCAAGCTGGGCAAGGCCGCCGACCCGTCCCATGTGTTCCTGATGGTCACCAGTTTTCGTATCGATGCGCTGACCACCGCCCAGGTCTACAGCTCGGTGATTCGCGAAGCCATCGACTGCGGCTTCCCCACCACCGTGGTCTGCTCGCTGGTAGAAATGTCCGATGAGCTGCTGGTGAAAAGCCTCTGGGAAAAGATGAACCCGCCGGCTCACGTCAAGCTCGACTTCGTGCGCATCGCTGGTACCGGCAAGCGTGACGGCCTGGCCTTCGGTTTTCGCGCCATCTCGCGTCACCTGCCGGACGACCGCGCCGTGGTTGCCGTGATCGATGGCGACACCGTGCTGGCCGAAGGCGTAGTGCGCAAGACCGTGCCGTGGTTCCAGCTGTTCGGCAATGTCGGCGGCCTGACCACCAACGAATTCTGCGAAGTGCGCGGCGGCTACATCATGAGCGAATGGCACAAACTGCGCTTCGCCCAACGCCACATCAACATGTGCTCCATGGCCCTGTCCAAGCGCGTGCTGACCATGACCGGGCGCATGTCGGTATTCCGCGCCAGCGTAGTGACTGACCCGGGCTTTATCGCCGACGTGGAAAGCGACTCGCTGCAACACTGGCGCCTGGGCCGCTTCAAGTTCCTCACCGGGGATGACAAGTCCAGCTGGTTCAGCCTGATGCGCCTGGGCTACGACACCTTCTACGTGCCGGACGCCGCCATCAACACCGTGGAACACCCGCCGGAAAAGAGCTTTATCAAGGCCAGCCGCAAGCTGATGTTCCGCTGGTACGGCAACAACCTGCGCCAGAACTCCCGTGCCCTGGGCCTGGGCGTGCGTCGCCTCGGCCTGTTCACCAGCGTGGTGCTGTTCGACCAGCGCGTATCGATGTGGACCTCCCTGCTCGGCCTGACCGTGGCCATGATCGCCACCTTCAAGTACGGCGGCGCGTTCATCCTCGCCTACCTGCTATGGATCGGCATTACCCGCCTGATCCTCACCCTGCTGCTGTCGTGCTCCGGCCACAAGATCGGCCCGGCCTACCCGCTGATTCTCTATTACAACCAGATCATGGGCGCGTTGGTGAAGATCTACGTGTTCTTCCGCCTTGATCAACAGTCCTGGACCCGCCAGGACACCAAACTGACCCGCGATTTGGCCAGCTTTCAACGTTGGTTCAACACCTGGTCGTCTCGGACCATGACCTTCTCCGCCGGCAGCATCTTCGTTGCCGTGTTGCTGATGATGGTCTGACCCTGCCAAGCCTGAATTAACCTAGGAATTACACCCGATGAATAGCCAAGTAAACGCCAACGTTGTCCACGAATCCGAAGCCCAGCGCCAACACGCCCGGGTGAAAATCCCGGCCAAGCTGCGCTTCTTCAACAGCGACCGCACGCCGACCGAAGCAAAGGTTATCGACCTGTCCGCCGGCGGCCTGGCTTTCACCGCTACCCAGCCGCTCACCATCGGCCAAGTGCACAAGGGCCGCCTGCAGTTCGTGATCGACAACCTCGGCCTGGCCATGGACGTGGAGCTGCAGATTCGCTCCTACGACCGCCAGACCGGCCGCACCGGTTGCCAGTTCCAGAACCTCGATGCCCAGGATATTTCCACCCTGCGCCACCTGATCACCTCGCACCTGTCCGGTGACATCGTGACCATGGGCGACGTACTCGCGACCCTGCAACGCGACAACTTCACCAAGGCACGCAAGGTCAAGGACGGCGGCAGCGGCATGACCGCGTTCGGTCGCCTGCGCGCCGTGACATTCAGCCTGGCGATCTTTTTGGTCGGCCTGGCGGCCTTCGGCTTTGTGGTCAAGTCGCTCTACGGCATGTACTTCGTCAGCCACGCCCAGGCAGGCCTCGTCAGCGTACCGGGCATGAACGTGACCATGCCCCGTGACGGCACCGTGCAAAGCCTGCTCAAGGGTGATTCGGTAGCAGCCAAGGGCGCGCCGCTGGCGACATTCAGCACCAGCATGCTCGACGTGCTCAAGGGCCACCTGGACGAAGACCAGTTGCAACCGGCCAAGGTCGAAGAACTGTTCGGCAAGCAAATGACCGGCACCCTGACTTCGCCGTGCGATTGCGTGGTGGCCCAGCAACTGGTCGCCGACGGCCAGTACGCCAGCAAGGGCGATGTGATCTTCCAACTGGTGCCGCGTGGCAGCCAGGCTAATGTTGAAGCCCGCTTCACCTACCGCCAGTTTGGCGATGTACGCCCAGGTACGCCGGTGAGCTTTCAGGTCGCCGATGAAGAACAGGTTCGCACCGGCACCATCGTCAGCAGCACCAGCCTGAACAGCGCCGACCTGTCCTCCGACATCCGCGTGCAGATCAAGCCTGATGCACCGCTGGACAGCACCTACGCCGGCCGCCCGGTAGAAGTCACCAGCGACCGTGGCCCATCGCTGAACTGGCTGATCGACAAAGCCATGGCTCACGGTCTGTAAGCGAGGACATGCCTGTGATGACTCTCTCAAAAACACCACAATCCCTGTGGGAGCGGGCTTGCTGTGGCGAGGGAGCTTGCTCCCGCTCGACAGCGCAGCTGGAGCCGGCTTTTGGGGGCGCTGCGCACCCCAGCGGGAGCAAGCTCCCTCGCCACAAAGGCAGTGCCCACATTGGTTCGGTAGCGTTGATCGCCCTAGCAATCAGCCTGGCCGGTTGCGCCGGCCTGCCCGACCAGCGCCTGGCCAACGAAGCCCTCAAGCGCGGCGACACCGTCACCGCGCAGCAGAATTACCAGCAACTGGCAGACCTGGGCTACAGCGAGGCCCAGGTGGGCCTGGCCGATATCCAGGTCGGCACCCGTGACCCCGCGCAAATCAAACAGGCCGAAGCCACCTACCGTGCGGCGGCAGATACGTCGCCGCGTGCCCAGGCACGCCTGGGTCGCCTGTTGGCGGCCAAGCCCGGCGCCACGGAGGCCGAACACCATGAAGCCGAAAGCCTGCTGAAAAAAGCCTTTGCCAATGGTGAAGGCAATACCTTGATCCCGCTGGCAATGCTGTACCTGCAATACCCCCACAGTTTTCCCAACGTGAATGCCCAGCAGCAGATCAGCCAATGGCAGGCAGCGGGTTACCCGGAGGCAGGCCTGGCTCAGGTACTGCTGTATCGCACCCAGGGTACCTACGACCAGCATCTGGATGATGTGGAGCGCATCTGCAAAGCCGCGCTGAACACCACCGATATCTGCTATGTCGAACTGGCCACGGTCTATCAGAAAAAACAGCAGCCGGAACAACAGGCCGAACTGCTCAAGCAAATGGAAGCAGGCGTCAGCCGTGGCACCGTGACTGCGCAGCGCGTCGACAGCGTGGCCCGCGTACTCGGCGATGCCACCCTCGGTACCCCGGACGAAAAAACTGCCCAGGCATTGCTGGAAAAAATCGCCCCTGGCTACCCGGCGTCCTGGGTCAGCCTGGCGCAACTGCTCTACGACTTCCCCGAACTGGGCGATGTCGACCAGATGATGAAGTACCTCGACAACGGCCGTGCCGCCGACCAGCCACGCGCCGAATTGCTGCTGGGCAAGCTCTACTACGAAGGCAAGTGGGTGCCGGCCGATGCCAAGGCTGCCGAGGCGCATTTCGAGAAAGCCGTGGGCCGTGAAGTGGCCGCCGATTACTACCTCGGCCAGATTTACCGCCGTGGCTACCTGGGCAAGGTCTACCCGCAAAAAGCCCTCGACCACCTGCTGACCGCAGCGCGCAACGGCCAGAACAGCGCCGACTTCGCCATTGCCCAACTGTTTTCCCAAGGCAAGGGCACCAAGCCCGACCCGTTGAACGCCTATGTCTTCAGCCAACTGGCCAAGGCCCAGGACACGCCAGAGGCCAATGACCTGGCCACCCAGCTCGAAGCGCCGCTGACGCCTGAGCAACGCGCCGAAGGCCAACGCCTGGTGCAACAGGAACTGGCCGCCCGCGGCACCCTGGCCCAAAGCACGCTGCAACTGCACGCCCTGCAAGAAGAAGACGGCGAGGAATCCCTATGAAGCTCAACCCATTCGTCAAGGCCGGTATCGGCCTGACCTTCGCCCTGCTGTGGTCGTGCCCGACCCTGGCCGCGCTCACCGAAGCCAAGAACTTCGGCCTGGAAGTCAAAGCCACCGCGCAGTCTGAAGATGACCGCGACCTCGGCACCCAGAAAGGCGGTGACGTCAACGGCATCGGCCTCGACCTGCGCCCCTGGATCTACGGCGAAAGCGGCGCATGGAGCGCCTACGCCATGGGCCAGGCAGTGGTTTCCAGCGATATCATCGAGACCGACACCCTGCAACAGTCGGCCGATGACACCACCGAGCAGCAGTCGAGCAACGACGACCGCAAGGCCAAGAAAAACTACCTGGCCCTGCGTGAGTTCTGGGTCGGCTACAGCGGCTTCACGCCCTACCCCGGCGAGATCCTCAAGTTCGGCCGCCAGCGCCTGCGCAATGACGACGGCCAATGGCGCGACACCAACATCGAAGCGTTGAACTGGACCTTCGACACCACCTTGCTCAAGGCCAATGTCGGCGCTGCCGAACGTTTCAGCGAATACCGCACCGACCTCAAGGAACTGTCGCCGGTCGACAAGGACCGCCAGCACTTCTACGCCGACGCTGCCTACCAGTGGACGCCGGGCCAGTGGATCGGCGTGCGCGGCCACCACACCCATGACGACGGCAAGCTCGACTACGCCGAACCGGGTGTCGCCAACGACCCGTTGGACAAGCGCGAAAACGGCGACCTGACCTGGCTGGGCATCGAAGCCAACAGCGACGCCTACAACTGGCGCAACACCAACACCGTCAACTACTGGGCAAGCATCACCGGCATGCGCGGCGACCGCGACAAGGTCAACGCCTTGAACGCCGACGGCACACGCCCCACCAGCGCCAAGCGCAGCGATGACCTGAGCGGCTGGGCCACCGATATCGGCGTGCGCCTGCGCCTGGATCCGCAGTGGCAAGTGGGTGCCGCGTACTCGCGCGCCAGTGCCGAGTACGAACAGAACGGCCTGCAAAGCAACCGTTCGAACTGGACCGGCACCCAGTCCCGCGTGCATCGCTTCGGTGAAGCGTTTCGCGGCGAGATGAACAACATGCAGTCCATGAGCCTGTTCGGTTCCTGGCAACTGCGCGAGGACTATGACGCCAGCCTGGTGTACCACAAGTTCTGGCGCGTGGACGGCAACAAGCCGGTGGGCAGCAACGGCATCGACGCGGTGCAGAACAATACCGATGACGTCACCGGCGCGATCCTCTCCAGCACCTCCCTGCCCCTTGAAGACGGCAAGAAAGACCTCGGCCAAGAAATGGACCTGGTGGTCACCAAGTACTTCAAGAAAGGCTTGCTGCCAGCCGCGCTGAGCCAGTCGATCGACGAGCCTTCAGCCCTGGTGCGTTTGCGTGCCGGCGTGTTCAAGCCCGGCGATGCCTATGGCAGCCAGGTCGACTCCTACATGCACCGCGCGTTTGTCGACGTGGTCTGGAAATTCTGATGGGAGCCTGCGCCATGAATGCTCAAAGCCTACTCGTCGCGGCAATGCTGATGGCCAGCGCCACAGCGTTCGCCGATACGGCGGCCAAGGCGCCGATCATCGCCAAGGAACTGCAACAGGCCAAAACTTACACCATCTCCAGCCCGCCCACCGCGCCGCTGGAAATGGCCAAGCCGGCGCTGCCCGACCTGTCGGGCTACACCGCGCAGGCGATGGAAAAGAAAATCGTCAAGACCAAGGCGGGCAAAATCAGCATCCGCCGCATGATGCAAGAAGACGCGCTCAAGGACTTTATCGGCGGCGATAACAAGATGGCCGAATGGGTGGTGCGCCAGCATGGCATTCCCCAGGCGATCTTCGTCGACGACGGCTACATGAACCTCAAGGACCTGCTGGGCAAGGTGCCTAAGCAGTACTTCAGCGAAACGTCGCCGGGTGTCTTTTTGGCCAAGCTGCCGATCGTGGTCGGTCGCAAGGGCATCCTCGATATCGACAAAAATACCCAGGAACTGCGCCTGTCCCAGCAAGCCGGCTCGTTTTTGATCAACGACGGCCAGCTGTTCGTGCGTGACACCAAGGTCACCGGCTGGGATGAAAAAACCAACGGCCCGGCGCTGTTCAAGTCAGCCAAGGAGTTCCGCCCGTTCCTGCTGGCCTGGGGCGGCACCGAGACCTATATCTCCAAGACCAAGATGGCCAGCTTCGGCTACGCCAACAGTAAGTCGTACGGGGTGAGTATTTCCCAGTACACGCCGAACATGGCCAAGGTGCTCAAGCGCCCCGAGCCGACCGGTTGGATCATCGACTCCGAGTTCTCGGACATGTGGTACGGCTTCTACTGCTACGAGACCACAGGCTTTGTGATCAAGGGCAATACCTACAAAGACAACATCGTCTACGGCATCGACCCCCATGACCGTTCCCACGGCCTGATCATCGCGGACAACACCGTGTACGGCACCAAAAAGAAACACGGCATCATCATTTCCCGGGAAGTGAACGACAGCTTCATCTTCAACAACCGCAGCTACGACAACAAGCTTTCGGGCCTGGTGATCGACCGTAACAGCGTGAACAACCTGATCGCCGACAACGAGATCTACCGCAACCACACCGACGGCATCACCCTCTATGAGAGCGGCGACAACCTGCTGTGGGGCAACAAGGTGATCAGCAACCGTCGCCACGGGATCCGCGTGCGTAACAGCGTGAACATCAAGCTCTACGAAAACACCTCGATGGCCAACGGCCTGACCGGCGTGTACGGCCACATCAAGGACTTGACCGACACCGACCGCGACATCGCCCTCGACCCGTTCGATGCCAAGGTCTCGCTGATCGTGGTTGGCGGTGAACTGGCGGGTAACGGCAGCGGGCCGCTGTCTATCGACTCGCCGTTGAGTATCGAGCTGTATCGCGTGTCGATGCTGGCGCCGACCAAATCCAGCGGTATCAGCTTCTCCGGCATCCTGGGTGACCGCCAGGAAGAAATTCTCGACCTGCTGGTGCGCCAGCAGAAAGCCGTGCTGATCGACCCCGTCGAACGCCAGACCGAATTGCAGGACTGAGGATGACCCTTATGCACCCACACATGATCAAACTGCTGAGCCTCTCGGGTCTGACCCTCGGCCTGCTGGCGGCCAGCCAGGGCGTACGCGCCGATGAAGTCAAAGCTCCTACCTTCACCGCCGAACCGTGCTGCAGCCTGTGCCCGGCCGCCCATGACGCCAAGAACTACACCACGCGCTACCAGCAGAACTTCACCACCTTGGTGCAAGCCCAGGGCGACTGGCTGTTCCGTACCCAGGAAGACCTGCGCACCGAGTTCGACACCACCCCGGCCGGCTACAAGCGCATGCAGCAGTTGCACGATGCGTTCAAGAGCAAGGGCGTGGAACTGGTGGTGGTCTACCAGCCGACCCGTGGCCTGGTGAACCGCAACAAGCTCAACCCTGAGGAAAAGGCCAAGTACGATTTCGACAAGGCCCTGACCAACTACAAGACCATGCTCGGTCGTTTCGCCAAGATGGGCTACGTGGTGCCAGACTTGTCGCCGCTGACCAACGAGCAACTGCCGGATGAGTTGCCGGCCCACGATTTCTACTTCCGTGGCGACCAGCACTGGACCCCGTACGGCGCCCAGCGCACCGCGAAAATCGTCGCGGCCAAGGTCAAGCAGATGCCGGAATATGCCGAGATTCCCAAGCGTGAGTTCGAGACCAAGCGCTCGGGCCGCATGGGCAAGACCGGCACCCTGCACAACATGGCCGGGCAACTGTGCGGCACCAGCTATGCGATCCAGTACATGGACCAGTTCACCACCGAACCCAAGGGCGAAGCCGGTGACGGCGACCTGTTCGGCGATTCGGGCAACCCGCAGATCACCCTGGTGGGCACCAGCCACAGCGGCAAGAACTACAACTTCGCCGGCTTCCTGGAAGAAGAAATCGGCGCTGACATCCTCAACGTCGCCTTCCCCGGCGGCGGCCTGGAAGGCTCGATGCTGCAGTACCTGGGCAGCGATGAATTCCAGAAGAGCCCACCGAAGATCCTGATCTGGGAATTCTCGCCGCTGTACCGCCTCGACCAGGAAACCATCTACCGCCAGATGATGGCGCTGCTGGACAACGGCTGCGAAGGCAAGACCGCGCAGATGTCGGCCAGCACCACGCTCAAACCGGGCAAAAACGAACTGATGGTCAACAGCGCGAACAAAGACCTGCGCAACGCCAACCATCAGGTCGATATCCGCTTCGCCGATCCGTCGGTGAAAACCTTGCAAGCCACCCTCTGGTACATGAACGGGCGCCACGAGGACATCAAGATCGAGAAACCCGAAACATCCGATACAGACGGGCGTTTCGCCTTTGAACTGCGCACCGATGAAGACTGGGCCTCGCAGAACTTGCTGGCCGTGGAAGTGCAGGGCCCCGAAGCGGGCACTGCGGCGCAGAAGGTTGAAGCGAAAATTTGCACACGCAACGTATTCCCAAGCGGTGGTCAGCAGACCGCCCAACTCGGGAAGTGAGGTTACTTATGCAAAAGTTATTGCTCCCTACCCTGCTGGGCCTGGCCGTGTTTGCCGGCTCCGTGAATGCGGCCGCGCCGTTGCGCCCGCCCCAGGGCTATTTCGCACCGATCGAAGCGTTCAAGACCGGCGACTTCAAGAATGATTGCGACAGCATGCCAACGCCCTACACCGGGCCATTGCAGTTTCGCAGCAAGTACGAAGGCTCCGACAAGGCCCGTTCGACCCTGAATGTGCAGTCGGAAAAAGCCTTTCGCGACAGCACCGCCGACATCACCAAGCTGGAAAAAGACACCAGCAAGCGCGTGATGCAGTTCATGCGCGACGGCCGTCCACAGCAGCTCGAATGCACGCTCAACTGGCTGGTGTCATGGGCCAAGGCCGATGCGTTGATGTCCAAGGACTTCAACCACACCGGCAAGTCCATGCGCAAATGGGCATTGGGCAGCATGGCCTCGGCCTATGTGCGCTTGAAGTTCTCCGAGTCGCAGCCGCTGGCCAAGCACCCGCAGGAAGCCCAGCAAATCGAAGCCTGGTTCAACAAGCTGGCCGACCAGGTGGTGAGCGACTGGGACAACCTGCCCCTGGAAAAAACCAACAACCACTCCTACTGGGCCGCCTGGTCGGTGATGGCAACGTCCATCGCTACCAACCGCCGCGACCTGTTTGATTGGGCGGTGAAGGAATACAAGGTCGGCGTGAACCAGGTCGATGACCAGGGCTTCCTGCCGAACGAATTGAAGCGCCAGCAACGCGCCCTGTCGTACCACAACTACGCCCTGCCGCCGCTGTCGATGATCGCCAGCTTTGCCCTGGTCAACGGCGTGGACCTGCGCCAGGAAAACAACAGCGCGCTCAAGCGCCTGGGCGACAAGGTGCTGGCCGGGGTGAAAAACCCGGACATCTTCGAGCAGAAGAACGGCAAAGAGCAGGACATGAAGGACCTCAAGGAAGACATGAAATTTGCCTGGCTTGAGCCATTCTGCACCCTCTACACCTGCGCGCCGGACGTGATCGAACGCAAGCATGGCATGCAACCGTTCAAGACCTTCCGCCTGGGCGGTGACCTGACCAAGGTCTACGACCCGGCGCATGAAAAAGGCAACAAAGGCAGCTAGTCGCTGATCGTTCCCGCGCTCTGCGTGGGAATGCAGCACGGGACGCTCTGCGTCCCAAAGCGTGGCGCAGAGCGCCACAAGAGGCATTCCCACGTAGAGCGTGGGAACGATCACAACCTCCCCCGAAATCGTGGGGGGGTTTGGGGGGGCTCCGGCCCTTGACTGTTGGTTAAACATGGAGAGATCGGGATGGTTTTCTCGTCCAATGTGTTCCTGTTTCTGTTCTTGCCGATCTTTCTCGGCTTGTACTACTTAAGCGGGCAACGCTATCGCAACCTGCTGCTGCTGATTGCCAGCTACGTGTTCTACGCCTGGTGGCGAGTGGACTTCCTGGCGCTGTTCGCGGCCGTCACGCTGTGGAACTACTGGATCGGCCTCAAGGTCGGTGCCGCCGGTGTGCGCACCAAGCCGGCGCAGCGCTGGCTGTTGCTCGGCGTGGCGGTCGACCTGTGCATCCTCGGCTACTTCAAGTACGCCAACTTCGGCGTCGACAGCATCAATGTGATGATGAAGTCCGCGGGCCTGGAGCCGTTCATCCTCACCCACGTGCTGTTGCCGATCGGGATCTCGTTCTACATCTTCGAGTCCATCAGCTACATCATCGACGTGTACCGTGGCGACACTCCGGCGACTCGCAACCTCATCGACTTTGCGGCGTTCGTGGCGATCTTCCCGCACCTGATCGCCGGTCCCGTGCTGCGCTTTCGTGACCTGGCCGACCAGTTCAACAACCGCACCCACACCCTGGATAAATTCTCCGAGGGCTGCACGCGGTTCATGCAGGGTTTCATCAAGAAGGTCTTTATTGCCGACACCCTGGCGGTGGTGGCCGACCATTGCTTCGCCCTGCAAAACCCCACAACAGGCGATGCCTGGCTCGGCGCGCTGGCCTACACCGCGCAGTTGTACTTCGACTTCTCCGGCTACAGCGACATGGCCATTGGCTTGGGCTTGATGATGGGTTTCCGCTTCATGGAAAACTTCAAGCAGCCCTACATCAGCCAGTCGATCACCGAGTTCTGGCGGCGCTGGCACATCAGCCTGTCCACCTGGCTGCGTGACTACCTGTACATCACCCTGGGCGGCAACCGCAAAGGCACCCTGACCACTTACCGCAACCTGTTCCTGACCATGCTGCTCGGTGGCCTGTGGCACGGCGCCAACATCACCTACATCGTGTGGGGCGCCTGGCACGGCATATGGCTGGCGATTGAAAAAGCCATCGGCCTGAACACCGCGCCGCGCAGTTTCAATGTGCTGCGCTGGGCCTTCACCTTCCTGCTGGTGGTGATGGGCTGGGTGATTTTCCGCGCCGAAAACCTGCACGTTGCCGGGCGTATGTACGGTGCGATGTTCAGCTTCAGCGAGTGGTCACTGTCGGAACTCAACCGCGCCAACCTTACCGGCCTGCAAGTGGCAACCCTGGTGGTGGCCTACGCAACCCTGGCGTTTTTCGGTCTGCGCGACTTCTACACCAACCGCCCTGCCGACAAGACCAAGCCAGCCGACCCGAGCCTGATCAAGGCCGTACCCGGCGACAACCCTGGCAGCATCCACGAGCCCGGTTTCAGCGTGGGCCGCGACGCTGCCGTGCAACCGGCCTACTGGACCGCTGACTGGCCACGCTACGCCATGCGCGCTGCGGTGCTGCTGCTGTTCGTGGCGTCGATTCTCAAACTGTCGGCGCAGAGTTTCTCGCCGTTCCTTTACTTCCAATTCTGAGGGAGCCGACCATGACCCGTTCATTACGCGTCCTCTACATAAGCCTGTTCCTGGTGCTGCTGCTGGCACTGGGCGCCTGGTCACTGCGCAGCTTCTTTGGCTTCAGCACCAACGCCGATGCCACGGTGCTTAACGGTCGCTGGACCAAAGCCGTCGAGACTCACTACGACGACGAGTTCCCGATCAAGCGCCTGGGCACCAACCTGTGGGCAGCGCTGGACTACAAGCTGTTCAATGAAGGCCGCCCTGGCGTGGTGCTGGGCCGTGATCACTGGTTGTACAGCGACGAGGAATTCAACCCCGCCGTCAACGAAGACCAGAACCTGCAAGGCAACTACGCGCTGGTCGAAGGCGTACGCCAGAAGCTCAAGGCCCAGGGCATCCAACTGGTGATGGCGATCGTGCCGGCCAAGGTGCGCCTGTATCCGGAACACCTGGGTGAGGTGAAACCGGCGAGCATCCACGCCAACCTGTACCAGGACTTCCACGCTCGCGTGGCGGCAGACAACATCCCGGCGCCAGACCTGCTCGGCCCGCTGCAACAGGCCAAGCTCGCCGGCAAGCAGGTGTTCCTGCGTACCGATACCCACTGGACCCCGGACGGTGCCGAAGTCGCCGCCAAGCAATTGGCCAAGGCGATTGCCGACAAGACCCCACTGAGCGGCGAGCCGCAGCGTTTTGTCACCGAGGCCGAGAAAACCGAACCGCATAAAGGCGACCTGCGTTTGTTCCTGCCCCTGGACCCGCTGTTCGAAAGCCTGATGCCACCTAAAGAGCCGCTGGAAAAACGCGTCACCCACCTGGCCGAAGAGAAAGGTGATGACGCGCTGTTCAGCGACAGCGAAACCCCGGTGGCACTGGTCGGCACCAGCTACAGCGCCAACCCCAACTGGAACTTCGTCGGTGCACTCAAGCAAGCCTTGCACAGCGACGTGGTCAGCTACGCCGAAGACGGCCATGGCCCGATCCTGCCGATGCTCAGCTATCTCAAAAGTGATGACTTCAAGAACAGCCCGCCCCAGGTGCTGATCTGGGAGTTTCCTGAACGCTATCTGCCCGTTAACAACGAAATCGGTGATGCCGACCCAGCCTGGGTTGCGCAGCTTAAACAAGCCGGTTCGCGCCAACAGAACATGGCAATCAACACATCTAAATCCGAGACGCCCGACCGGGCGCAAAACTGAAAGAGAGGTAACTCACAATGACTTTCACTACTACTCCTCGTCGTCTCGCTAAAACCCTGGCTATCGCAGCGGGCTTGAGCTTCGTATCCCTGTCGGCCTTCGCTGCCGGTGATGCCGCCCTGTACGGCCCGACCGCACCAAAAGGCTCCAGCTTTGTACGTATCTACAACGCCAGCAACCAGGAAGTCAGCGCCACCGTCGGCAGCACCAACCTCAGCGACGTTGCGCCACTGGCCAGCAGCGACTTCAGCTTCATGCCGGGCGGCGACTACAGCGCCAAGGTCGGCAGCCAGACCCTGCCGGTCAAACTGGCTGCCGACCACTACTACACCCTGGTCAACAGTGGCAGCGGCCAGCCGCAACTGATCGAAGAACCGCCGTTCAAGAACAAGCAGAAATCCCTGGTGCGCGTGCAGAACCTCAGCGACAAGGCCCTGACCCTGAAAACCGCCGATGGCAAGACCGATGTGGTCAAGTCGGTGGCTGCCAAGGGCCGTGGCGAGCGTGAGATCAACCCGGTGAAAGTGAGCCTGGCGTTGTATGACGGTGACAAGAAAGTCGGCGATGTGAAGCCGGTTGCGTTGGAACGCGGTGAAGCGGCGGTGCTGTATGTCACCGGCTCGGGCTCGAGCCTGTCGCCAGTGTGGGTGAAACGCCCAGTGTCGACCCGCTGATTATTTCCCTGAGTTGACACGCCCCCTCGTGGGGGGGGGGGGGGGGGGGGGGGGGGGGGGGGGGGGGGGGGGGGGGGGGGGGG